>NZ_JARIXR010000004.1:0-340934 GCF_029269205.1 Pseudomonas sp. 1912-s
TATTGAAAAACTGTTCGACTTGGCCAGTAGTGCTGACGAATGAGTCGAGCTTGTTTTTGGAAACATCAATTCCGACGAACGCAGAGTCATGGTCCATAGCGTTTTTCCTCACGTCCAACCTTGCAGAATCGGGCTTTGCGCCCAGGCAACCGTTCGGACTAGTTTAGGAAGGAACCTGCTCCGACCCATGCTCACTCACGATCTCGAAATCAGAGGGCACTACGGTCTGAAGCAGGTGAAAACAATCTTACAAGGGCACACCGAGCCTAGGCGAGGTGCCGAGTGGTGGGGCAAGAGCGTTTTGCTTACTTTTGCGCTTTTCAAAAGTGAGCCGCTGTAAGAGCGGAACCAATCGAAGCCATCACAAAAAAAACGGATATGCCCCACCCCGGAAAAATCAAGCCACGCCGCTGATCAAGCCGGCCACCGACGATGCAGATCATCGATAACATAGTCGTGCCTGTGCACCCCGCCATGGTTAAGCGCCAAGTGCGGATGCCCCTCCGGCAGATCATCATGACGATGGAGCATCTGGATTTGCTCATGACCCGGTCGCCACAGAAAAACGCAAGCCATCAGCGCCAACACCGCTATCACCGCCATCGCGGCAAACGACGCCACCAACCCCGCATTGGCACTCAACCAACCCGCCAGCGGATAAGTGATCAACCAGCAAACGTGAGACAGCGCAAATTGTGCGGCAAACAACGCCGGACGATCTTCAGCGTGCGCAGAACGACGCAACAAACGCCCTCCCGGTGTTTGCGCCAACGAGTAACCAACCCCCAGCACACACCACAACACCCACAACTGGCCGTAACCCGACAACTGGATACCGGCGCTCAACCCCACTATCAACAACCCGCCCCCCGCCAACATCGCCACTCGGTCACTGATGTTTTTCAGAAGCCCGGGCAACGCCAATGCGGCAATCATCGACCCCGCACCAAACGCCGCCAGTGCCATCGCAGTAAACCGTTGCGGCAATTCAAAGCGCGACTGCACGAGCACCACGGTGTTGACGATCACCATGGAGCTGGCCGCCGCCACCGCCAGGTTCAACGCCAACAACCCGCGCAGGCGCGGTGTCGCAAGGAAGATCCGTACGCCGCGGGTGGTGCGTTCATAAATGCTGCGAGGCACCATCGCCCGGGCCTGAGGCAGCAGCACCGAAGACACCAGCAGCGCCGACACCACAAACCCCACTGACGTACCGGCAAACAGGCTGTGGAAGCTGATCACCGTCAGCAATGCGGCGGCCAGCATCGGGCTCACTACGCTTTCCATGTCGTAGGCCAAACGAGCCAGGGACAGCGCCTTGGTGTACTGCTTTTCATCGGTGAGGATGTCCGGGATGGTCGCCTGGAAGGTCGGGGTAAACGCCGCCGAGGCCGACTGCAAGACAAAGATCAACAGGTAGATCTCCCACACCTGCGTCACAAACGGCAGCGCCAGGGCCACCAGCGCCCGGGTCAGGTCCAGGGTCACCAGCATCGCCCGACGTGGCAGGCGCTCGGCGAAGGCCGCGGCCACCGGGGCAACGCCGATATAGGCGGCCATCTTGATCGCCAGCGCCGTGCCCAACACCGCGCCCGCCTGGGCACCCGCCAGGTCGAACGCCAACAAGCCCAGCGCAACGGTGGTCAAGCCGGTGCCGATCAGCGCGATGATCTGCGCCAGGAACAAGTGGCGATAGGTTCTATTGCCGAGAACATCAAACATGGGAAGTTGCCTCGTGCGCAAATACATCAGGATGTTGTTGCGGTATTGTCACTCCGCTTTATCCACCCGGTACAGATCTTTTATCAATAAGTGCGTTGGATACTAGAACTTCCCTCCCCTTTTGTCTGAACGAACTCTGAACCGGTAACAAATTAAGTCATTAAATGTTGACAGGCAGCAACTGCCTGAGTAGATTGCCCGTGCCTGCAACTCCGGGCCATTTTTTAACCTCACAAAAGAAGCCAATGGACACAGTATCTAGTCGCTGTCCGATCACCGTGAATGCGGCGAATCGGGCGCAAAACCCAGAGAAAATGACGGGACTCGCCTTTCCGGCCGAGTAAGCTGCGCTAGAGCCTGACGCTCCAACGTAACTGCCTCACCGGATGCCAGTCCGGTCCCGAGGTGTGTTATGACCTTTCAACTGATTGCTTTGCCTGATCTGCGTACGCTGGCGTCGGCCCTGCGTGCCAAATTGTGCCGCGAGCCCGTAGGCTTTTCGCCTACCCGCAGCGCTTTTGTGACCTCATCCCCCCGCGTGTGCCCGGCTCCCCTGGCCCACTGGCGTATCTGCCCCACCACCGGCCACCTGGTCCAGCAATGGGATCACGCCGACCCTCAAGACCCACAGAGACGGGACGTTTCCGGCCTGGTCGCGCAAGCGAGCCTGATGCTGAGCCTCTACGTGGACGCTCGCGCGGCGTAAGCCGGCTGGAAACAGCAACTTCCTGATTATCCGTTAATTGATTCGCTGGAGTTCTCTATGGACGAAGCCAGTAGTAGCCCGCTGCGCGCTATTTAACTAACACGCTGTTAGCGGGCCTCTAGAAAGTTACTCAACACTTTATTTAAACCGATCGCGAAGTCAGCGACTCGGCATGCTTTCGCTCGCCTGTCATCAGGTAAGTACCGGGTATGTTTTGTCGAAAAATTGGCGACAGGAGTACACACAATGAGCGCAGTAAAAAACCCGAAACTGCACAAGAAAAACGGCACCGACACCGACACCAAGCTGTCGATGCGTGCTGCCCGCGAAGCCCAGAACGGCCTCTCGGCAACCCTCGCCAATGTCCGGGCAACCAAGGATGGCCTGACCGAACTGGACGCCTCTGCCCGCCTGCAACGTGAAGGCTACAACGAGGTGGCCCACGACAAGCCGCCTCACGCCATCGTGCAATTCCTCCAGGCACTGAACAACCCGTTCATCTATGTGCTGCTGACCCTGGGCGGCATCAGCTTCGTTACCGATTACTGGCTGCCGCTGCAGGCCGGTGAAGAAGCCGACCTGACCAAGGTCATCATTATCATGACCATGGTCATGCTCAGCAGCCTGCTGCGGTTCTGGCAGGAACACCGCTCAGCCAAGTCCGCCGAAGCCTTGAAAGCCATGGTGCGCACCACTGCCACGGTGTTGCGCCGCGAACAAGTGGGCTCCACGCCGACCCTGCGGGAAGTGCCGATGCGCGACCTGGTGGCCGGCGATATCGTGCAACTGTCAGCCGGCGACATGATCCCGGCCGACATCCGCCTGATCGAGTCCCGCGACCTGTTCATCAGCCAGGCCGTGCTGACCGGCGAAGCCTTGCCGGTGGAGAAGTACGACACCCTGGGCGATGTCACGCAAAAATCCGCCACCTCCACGGCGGCAGACCAGGGCAACCTGCTGGACTTGCCGAACATCTGCTTCATGGGCACCAACGTGGTCAGCGGCCGGGCGAAAGCCGTGGTGGTTGCCACCGGCCCACGCACCTACTTTGGCTCCCTGGCCAAGGCGATTGTCGGTTCCCGGGTACAAACCGCGTTTGACCGTGGGGTGAACAGCGTCAGCTGGCTGTTGATCCGCTTCATGCTGGTGATGACGCCGATCGTGTTCTTCCTCAACGGTTTCTCCAAGGGTGACTGGAGCGATGCCCTGTTGTTCGCCCTGGCAGTTGCGGTGGGCCTGACCCCGGAAATGCTGCCGATGATCGTCAGCGCCAACCTGGCCAAGGGCGCAACCGCCATGGCCAAGCGCAAAGTGGTGGTCAAGCGCCTCAACGCGATCCAGAACTTCGGTTCAATGGACGTGCTATGCACCGACAAGACCGGCACCCTGACCCAGGACAAGATCATCCTCGAGCACCACGTCAACGCCTTTGGCAACCGTGATGACTCGGTACTGACCCTGGCCTGGCTCAACAGCCATCACCAAAGCGGCATGAAGAACCTGATGGACCAGGCGGTCGTACAGTTCTCGGAACAGAACCCGAAGTTCCAGGTGCCGTTCGCCTACAGCAAGGTCGATGAATTGCCGTTCGACTTTATCCGCCGTCGCCTGTCGATTGTGGTCAAGGATGCGCAAAACGATCACCTGCTGGTGTGCAAGGGCGCGGTCGAGGAGATGCTGAGCATTTCCACCCACGTGATGGAAGGTGACGTTGCCGTCGAGCTGGATGATCGTCGTCGCAACGAGTTGCTGGCGATTGCCCAGGATTACAACGAAGACGGCTTCCGGGTACTGGTGGTTGCCACCCGCAACATTCCAAAGGCGCTGGCGCGCAACCAGTACACCACCGCCGATGAGCGCAACCTGGTGATCCGTGGTTTCCTGACCTTCCTCGATCCGCCAAAGGAAACCGCAGGCCCGGCCATCGCTGCCCTGCGCGAAATTGGTGTGGCGGTCAAAGTGCTCACCGGCGACAACGCCATCGTCACCAGCAAGATCTGCCGCCAGGTCGGCCTGGAGCCCGGCGTGCCGTTGCTGGGCGTGGAAATCGAAGCGATGGACGACGCCACCCTCAAGCTGCGGGTTGAGGAACGCACGGTGTTTGCCAAGCTGACGCCGCTGCAAAAGTCCCGGGTGCTCAAGACCTTGCAGTCCAACGGCCACACCGTGGGTTTCCTCGGCGACGGCATCAATGATGCACCGGCCCTGCGGGACGCCGACGTGGGTATCTCGGTGGACAGCGCGACGGACATCGCCAAGGAATCGGCCGACATCATCCTGCTGGAAAAGAGCCTGATGGTGCTGGAAGAAGGCGTGCTGAAAGGCCGTGAGACCTTCGGCAATATCATGAAGTACCTGAACATGACCGCCAGTTCCAACTTCGGCAACGTGTTCTCGGTGCTGGTGGCCAGTGCATTCATTCCGTTCCTGCCGATGCTGTCGATCCACCTGCTGCTGCAAAACCTGATGTACGACATCTCTCAGCTGGCCTTGCCGTGGGACAAGATGGACAAGGAATACCTGGCCAAGCCACGCAAGTGGGATGCGAAAAACATTGGCCGCTTCATGATCTGGATCGGACCGACCTCGTCGATCTTCGACATGACCACCTTTGCCCTGATGTGGTACGTGTTCTCGGCCAACAGCGTGGAAATGCAGACCCTGTTCCAGTCCGGCTGGTTCATCGAGGGGCTGCTCTCGCAAACCCTGGTGGTGCATATGCTGCGCACCCGCAAGATCCCGTTCTTCCAGAGCAACGCCGCATGGCCGGTGATGATGATGACGTGCATCGTGATCGGGCTGGGCATCTACGTACCGTTCTCGCCGCTGGGCGCGATGGTGGGCCTGGAGCCGCTGCCACTGGCGTACTTCCCATGGCTGGTGGGCACCCTGGTCGCCTACTGCTGCGTGGCACAGCTGATGAAAACCCTCTACATCCGCCGCTTCAAGCAGTGGTACTGATCAACCGCCCCTGAAAAGCGCTGGCTATCGATGGATAGCCAGCGCCTGCGGAGACTGACAATGAACCGACTCATTAGCTACCTCGACAACGCCGCACGCGCGATGCTGGTGTACGGCCTCGCCCAAGCCGCCAAGGCGGTGATGGTGCTGGGCGTACGGCTTTACGTACGCAACCTGCTCAGCGCCGTGGAAATGCGCTTCATGCTGGGCTTTTCCAGCACGTTGAACAGCACCTGCCTCCGCTTGCTGCGCCCGCGTCGATAAATGGCAATACGCAATACAAGGAAACATCACCATGCGCGTCTTGATCTGTGCAGGTCGTCATTACGCCGATACAAAAATGTCCCGCCAGGTGCTGGACGCCTACCACCGCCTGCGCCCGGTGCAGGTATTGATCCACGGCGGCAGCCAGTTCCTGGGCAGCGACGTGGAGGACTGGGCCCGGGAAACCGGCGTGGATGTGGTGCGTTACCCACCCAACTGGCAACGCCATGGCAAGCAGGCCGAGCGTCATCGCAACCAGTTCATGCTCACCGACAGCCGGCCCGACGTGATCATCGCGCTGCCCGGTGGCGACGACACCTCGGAACTGGTGAGCCAGGCCAAGGCCTGCGGCATCCATGTGCTGACGGTAGACAGCTGAATCAACCCTTACTGGAGCATCCAGACAGAACGAAGAACCCAGTTGTAGCGGTACCCAGTTGCACACCCTTTTCTATTTGAATCACGGCGCGTCCCTGCCAAATCCGGCCGGGACCCGCCTCAGGCTGTTGATCGAGGTTCACCATGTACAAGAAACACACCCCTGACGGTTTCACCAAATACCGCAACCGCAGCACCCACGTTACCTTCCATCCCCTGCCCGCCTCGAAGCTACGTGCGGTGCGGCGCAATCTGATCTTCGTTGGCGTGACCCTGGGCGTCGTGCTGGTGCTCAGCCTGATGTCAAATGCCTATGCGGCCGGCGGCTCCTACGTGGTCGACGACGGCGCGATCAATGCCCCGGGCGAATGCAATGTCGACGCCTGGTTCACCGCCAATCGGCACGACGGCTCAACCCACAGCGAAACCCTGGCGCCGGCGTGCACCTCCACTGCCATTCCGTGGTTGCAGTGGACTGCCGCCGTGTCGCGGGCCAACCATGATGGCGAGGGCGAAACCCAGGTGAATCCGCAGCTCAAGGCGCAGTTGTGGGCCCGGGAAGACCTGGGCCTGGAACTGGCCGCGTCTGCCGGCGTGCATTACGCGCTGAACCGGCAGCATTCGTTTGATGGTGCGGACTTGAATGTGCCGTTTACCTGGCAGCCCATGGAGGCCCTGCGACTGAACTTCAACGCGGGCTGGAGCCATGCCTATAACGACGGCGACCAAACCCATCGACCGACCTGGGGCACCGGGTTTGAATACACCCTCGCCGACTCGCTGACGCTGATCGCCGAACGTTACGGCCAGCAAGGCGGCGACCAGGCCTGGCAAGCCGGGCCGAGGGTGCATATCGGCAAGAATGTGGATGTGGACCTGGTGGTGGGGCGCAGTTTGATCGGGGATCGGCATCAGTGGCTGACAACCGGCGCTACACTCAGGTTCTAAAAACCAAGGGAAGTACACACAACCTGTGGTGAGGGGGCTTGTCCCCCGCTGGGCTGCGAAGCGGCCCCAGAAAGGCAACCGCGATCTTTCAGAAATACAGCGGTGGATGAATCAGGGCCGCTTCGCAGCCCAACGGGGGACAAGCCCCCTCACCACGCAAGACTTGCCGCAGCGGCTAAACCTGCCCCTTGGCCTGCTGCTCCAGATGCACCTGCAATGCTGGATCAATCTTCAACTGCCCCGCCAGCTCATCCAGGTAATTGCGCTCCGCATCCTGCTGGTCATCCACCAGCATCACGCTGACCAGGTACACCTCGGCCGCCACCGCCGGGTCTGCGGCAAACTCGGCAAAGTCCGCCGGATTCAGCGGTTTGGCCACTTCGGCATCCAGCCATGCCTGCAACTGCGGATCATCGGTGTGCTTGCCGATCTCGGCCGAGATCATCTGCTGCTCGCGCTGATCAATCTCGCCATCGGCCTTGGCCGCCGCAATCAACGCACGCAGCACGGCGTGGCTGTGTTCCTCGACCTGAGCGCCGGACAATTGGTCAACCGTTTGCAAGGTCTGCTGCGGTGCCGACGCCTGTTGCCGCTGCCAGGCCTGATACGCCTGGAACGCCATCATCCCCAGGGAAGCCAGCGCCGCATAGTTGGTGCCGCTGGTGCGACCTTGGGGCGCCGCACGACTTCCGCCCAACAGGCCACCCAGCCCGCCGAGCAAACCGCCCAGGCCGCCACCGCCGGAAGCTGAAGCGCCACCGCCGCCCAGCAAGCCGCCGAGCAACCCGCCCAAATCGCCGAGCCCGCCCTGGGACGCCGGAGCAGCGCCGCCCTGCTGACGCGTCGAGGCCTGGCCTGCGCGCAGCAATTGTTCCAGTAGATCGCCGGTATTCATGGTGTCACCCTCCCAGGGCGCAGAGTTCCAGATCAACAACAATAGACCGGCTGCGCCAGAACACCATGACCGCCCGGCAGGCACGCACTATCATGCTGCCAACCCCCCATGGAGGACGCACCACGTGACCCGTACCGAGCAGATTGTCTTGATGGCGAGCTACAACCAGTGGATGAACCGCAAGGTGTACGAGGCTGCCGGCGGCCTGAGCGACGAGGCGTTAATGGCCGACCGTGGCGCGTTCTTCAGCTCGATCCTGGGCACGCTGAACCACCTCGCCCTGGGTGATCGCGTCTGGCTCAAGCGTTTCGCCGAGCATCCGGCGCAATTTACCGCGCTGGCGCCGTTAAGCGCGCTGGAAGTGCCGCCACGCCTGGACCAACTGGCGTTCGCCGACATTCGAGAATTGTCGGCCCACCGCGCCTGGCTCGACCGACTCATCATCGAATGGGCACAATCGATCACTGAGCCGGACCTGGAGCAGCCGCTGCAGTACCGCAACATGGCAGGCACGGCCATGAACAAGAATTTTCATGCACTGATGGTGCATTTCTTCAATCACCAGACCCACCACCGGGGCCAGGTGACAACGCTGCTGACGCAGGCCGGGCGCGACGTGGGCGACACCGACCTGCTGGCGCTGATCGACTAGTTCAACCGGCGTTGAACTCGGCGTAGGCCTGTATCAATGCCGGGAAATTCTCTCGCTCCGGCAACTGCGCAAAGCTGTGCTGCGCAGGGGTCGTCGCCCACGGCAGCTTTTCACTGGTCCAGGTTTCAATGAACGGCACATAGTCGCTGACATCATCAAACATGGTGGGCCGTAGGTTGATCAAATCCTCGACGCCGTTGGGGCGGGAAAACATCCAGCTCATGCAGTGCGGGCAGCAGTAATGGCGGTCTACGCCGTGCAGCCCGCCGATCACCGGGTTGCCCTGGGTGATGGTAAATCCGCTGCTGGGGATCAGCGCGCTCAGGGAGAACGCGCTGGACGACATCTTCTGGCAGCCGGTGCAGTGGCACGCCATGGTGATCAACGGTTTTTCGGTCACGGTAAACCGCACCCGATCACAACGGCAGCCGCCTTCCTGGGACTCTTGATTACTCATCTTCCACTCCAGTCACATTGTGTGTGTGCCCGGAGAATAAACGAGCGGGTGCGTCACGAACAGTGATGCCGGTTGGGTTACGGCGTAGAAAAGTCCGTGGAAAATGCCAAGTCCTTTTGCGCGTCCAGTGCCGCCAGGCGGTCACTGAGTTGCTTGTGCATCACGGTATAAGCATCTGGCCCCAGGGCAATGCGCTTGGGCGCGGGGTGCTGGTCGACGCTGGCAATCATGATCGCAACCATCTTGGCCGGGTCACCCGACGAGACCCTGGTGCGGTCTTCGATCATCCGCCGCGCGTGGCTTGAGGGCGAGCGGTCGTAGTCCTCCAGGCGTGCCGCCAGTTGGGCGCTGCGGTAGCGAAAATCCGTGCGTGCGCTGCCCGGTTCGATCAGGGTGCAGCCGATGTTGAAGCAGGCCACCTCCTCTCCCAGAGCGTCGACGAAACCCTCAATTCCCCACTTGCTGGCGTGGTACAGCGAGCCGCCCGGGAACACGGCCTGGCCGCCCATGGTGGACAGTTGCAGAATGCGCCCGCCGCCTTGGGCTCTCAGGTGCGCAAGGGCAGCACGCAGCAGTTGGATGGAACCCAGCAGATTGGTGTCCAGTTGATGTTCGATCTGCGGGTCGGTCATTTCCTCTGCGGCGCCAAACAAGCCATAACCGGCGTTGCTGACTACCACATCAATAGTCCCCAGCGCCTTGAAGGCCTGATCGACCACCCGGCGAATGGCCGGGGTATCAGTCAGGTCCAGTTCGGCCAGCCACAATTGTTCGCCATGGCGTGCTTGCAGGTTGGCCATGCTCGCCAAATCCCGGACCGTGCCCGCAACGCGCTCCCCCCGTGCCAATAACTGCTCGGTCATCTCGCGGCCAAAGCCACTGTTGGCGCCGGTGATCAACCAGGTGCGTGGTGTCATGATCCAATCCTCTGTCGTTATGTTGGAGCCTCCAGTCTATTCATCCTGGCTGGACGATGAATGCGCTAGACTCCTGTTTTTATACGCCAGCGTCTAAATCATGACCGATCCGTTTTCCGAATTGCTCACGTTCATGCAAGCCCGCTCCGTGATGTCCGGCGGCCTGGTCGCGGGCGGGCGCTGGGCCATCGCCTTTCCACCTGCCACCCAGTTGAAGTTCTGGGGCGTGCTGAGGGGTACGTGCTGGCTGAAGATGGAGGGCGAAAGCACGCCCATTGCGGTGAACGAAGGCGACGTGTTTCTGCTGTCGGCCGAGAGGCCTCACGTCATGGCCAGTGACCTTGGTGCAACACCGGTAGACCTGCAGCAAATCCTCGACAAACGAGTGGGTGCCCTGGCTTATCACGGCGCTGGCGACGAGTTCTTCATGATTGGTGGCAAGGTTGAACTCAGCACCGACTCCGAGCACCTGCTGCGTGCCGCCCTCGCACCTTTTATCCACCTGAGCGCCAAGACCCACGCACTGGACACGCTGCATTGGTTGCTCAATCAACTGGTGCGTGAACGTGACCACGATCGGCCCGGTGCAGCGGTGGCCTCATCGCAACTGGCGCACCTGATGTTCATCGAAATCCTGCGATTGCATTTCGAGACGGCGCCGCCGCTGTCGGGCAGTTGGCTGCGCGCCATGACCGACAAACGCCTGGAGCCAGCCTTGCGCCTGATCCATGGAGAGCCGGGAGAAACCCGGCCACTGACGGTATTGGCCAAGGCGTGTGCGATGTCGCGAGCAAGCTTCGCGGCATACTTCAAGGACGTCGCCGGCGTGTCGCCCATGGCTTACCTCACCCAGTGGCGCATGCGCCTCGCTGCCCGGGCGCTGGCTGAAGGCAACAGCTCGCTGATCGATATCGCGCTTTCGCTGGGCTATAGCTCGCAGAGCGCGTTCAGCCACGCATTCAAACGCGAGATCGGCAGCTCGCCGTTGCATTACCAGCAGGTGCTACGGGTATCGACGGGGGCGCAATACCCTCAAACGAACGCCTGGGGCAGCGAACTGTCATAAAAAAGACAGAGCGGTGAAATCAGCCAACAGCTGCCCGCCCTGCCCGCGCGCATCAGCAGATTACCGGTGCGACGCATCCCCCAAGAAGGAGACGCTTACATGGTCATTCACTTCAAGGTCGCCGGGCATCTTGCCTGCGGTCATCACGGCAACAACCTCCCTTCCAGCACTGAGCTGAAGCGGGTCAAATGCCGTACCTGCCGCAATACAGAAGCCTACAAGGAAGCCCGCCGCACCCAACGCAACGCCGCCCGGCGTGCCGCACGCCGATCCAAAGTCGCCCATGCCGCCGGTGACTGGCGCAGCGCCTGGACCCAACGCCTGACCGATCTGCCAGGCCGTCAGCGCCTGCCACGCGGGTTCCGCGGCCAGCCATTCGTCTAGGCTGTACAGGCCACACCGTGGCGAGGGAGCTTGCTCCCGCTGGGCTGCGTAGCGGCCCCAAAATCCGGGGAGCGCTTCGCACTGGAGCGCCAGCCCGGTCAAGCGGGAGCAAGCTCCCTCACCACAGGTATGCATTACCCAATCACCTCCCAATAAAAAGCCCCGGGCTGACCGAGGCTGTTGAGGGTTCACGCATCGTTGGCAACGGGCCTCGACCGCGCCTTGTAACCCGGCAGTGCAGCAGCATACGCCAGTGCCTGCTCACGGGAACCGAAGGACGCCAACCGATCAGCCTTGGTACAGACCCTCCACGGACCACTGTTGACCTGCACGATGTCGTATCCGTTGAGATGCAGCTTGTTCAGCATGGGAGTGCTCATAGTCACCTCTCTCTCCAGAGATAATCCAGGTGTTTGCCCGGTCTACCATACACCCGGGCAAAGCGGTGTAACCTACCGGGCGTCGCACAGGCGTGCACCTCATGGAGCAGGGAAGATGATCACTATCAAACAGGCGACGGTCAGCGATGTTGAAGTGCTGCGTGACATTGGCATCCAAACCTACACCGAGCATTTCTCGGACATCTGGAGCCCGGCGGGCATGGAGGGCTTCCTGGACAAGGACTTCTCCCCCGAATCGCTGCAAGACACCCTTGAGCGTCCCTCGGCGCATTGTTGGTTACTCGCCCTGGATGAACAGGCACGTGCCGTCGGGTTCGCCAAGGTCAACTGGAACCGGGAGGTTCCGGGCAGCGATAAAGCAGGCGCCGAACTGCAAAAAATCTACTTCCTGAAGTCCGCGGCCGGTAATGGCTACGGCCAGCAGTTGCTGGACCACGTACACCAGCTCGCACGCCCCCACCTGCAACCGCTGTTATGGCTCGAAGTACTCAAGACCAACGAAAGCGCCCAGCGCTTTTATCAACGCTACGGGTTTGAACGCCTGGCAGAAATCCCTTTCAGCACCGACATCACAGCGATCCCGATGGTGGTCATGTCCCACCGCTTGGACCGGTAAAAGGCTCATCCCGCATCGGGTAACGGCAAACCCCAAGCCTGCAAGTCAAACGCCTCCAGGCTCAGCAGTCGACCGTCCGCATGCAGGAACTTCTCCTGCGGCATCGCAGGGTCCGGGATGGCCACGGCGTACATCCCCGCCGCCTTGGCCGCCGTGATGCCGAATGGCGAATCCTCGAACACCAGGCAGTCAGCCGGCGCCACGCCCAGCCGTTCGGCGGCCACCAGGAAGATGTCCGGCGCCGGCTTGGCGGCACCCACCTGCGGGTCATCCGCCGTAACGATGGCGTCGAACAAGGCGAACCACTCACGGTGCAAGGTGGTTTTCAGCTCGAAATAGTGCCGCGAAGAGCTGGTGCCCACCGCTATCGGCACACCGTGGGCCGACAAATGCCGCACCAGCGCCTGGGCCCCGGCCATCGCCGCCGCCTGGGGAAAGCGCGCATTCATCAACGGCGTGCGTTCCTGCAGGAACGCCTCGGGGCTCATCGGCAAGCCCACGGCCTGCACGATATAGCTGGCGAGCTCATAGGCCCCCAGGCCGATGGTGTTCTGCTTCATGCTCCAGTCAAACGTGAGGCCGTAGCGGTCGGCAATCATCTGGGTGACTTCGGTGTAGATGCCTTCGGTGTCGAGCAGCAGGCCGTCCATGTCGAAGATCACAGCCTTGATCGGCGCGGATCGCGATGCGTTCATCAAGGTGCCCTCAAGTGCGGCCGGCATAATGGTCGATCAAGCGGTTGAGCAAAATTGCCAGCACGATGATCACCCCGGTGATCGCCATCTGATAGAACGAGCCCAGCCCCAGCAGGTTGAAGATGTTGCGCAGCACCTGCAGCAGCATCACCGCCACCGCCGTGCCCACCACACTGCCGCGCCCGCCGAACAGGCTGGTGCCGCCCAGCACCACGGCGGCAATCGCATCCAGCTCCAGGCCTTGGGCGGCGGTCGGTTGGCCGACGTGCAGGCGTGAGGTCATCAACAAGCCGGCAAACGCCGCCAGGCCGCCGCAGATGGCGAACACCGCAATCGTCACCGCACGCACCGGCACCCCGGACAGCCGCGCAGCCTCCAGGTTGCCGCCGGTGGCGAGCACATACTCGCCAAACACCGTGTAGCGCAGCACCAGCCAGGCGATGACGGTGATCAGGATAAAGATCAGCCCCAGCACCGGGAACGCGATACCCGCGCTGGGCAAGATGTCGATCATCGCCGAGCCGAACGCCGTAAAGCTGGCCGGCAACCCGCCAATCGGCGCTCCATCGGACGCCAGGAACGTAGCCCCGCGCAGCGAGACCAACCCGGCGAGGGTGATGATAAAACTCGGCACTTTGCCAAACACCGTCAGGCTGCCCATCAAGGTGCCGATGGCCAGGCCCACCAGCAACGTGGCCGGCACCGCCAGCCAGCCGCTGACCTGCTGTTGCAGGAGCACAGCCACCAGAATCCCGCCGAAGGCACACAGGCTGCCCACTGAAAGATCGATATTGGCAGTGAGGATGACGAAGGTCATGCCGATGGCAATGATCCCGACAATCGCCCCCTGCTGGAACAGGTTGGCGATGTTGCCGAAGGTCAGGAAGTCATCCGACAGGAACGTCGCCACCACCACGGCAAACAGGAAAATGAACACGAAGTTGTAGCGCATCACCCATTCCAGTACCGCACTGCGACGGCGGATGGCGAGGGCGACAGGCTTATCGAAAACCGGGCTTGGATTGCTCGCAATAGTCATGGTTCTACACTCGTTTTACCGATAAGGATGGCCTGGTCGATCTGGTCGCGGCTGGCACTCAAGGGGTCGAAACACAGCGCATTGCGCCCCTCGTGCATCACCCAGATACGGTCGCAATTGACGTACAACTCATCCAGCTCGCTGCTGGCCACCAGCACCGCCGCCCCTTCCTGCGCCAGGCTGCGGGCCAGGGCGTAGAGGTCGGCCTTGGCACCGACATCCAGGCCGCGGCTGGGCTCGTCCAGCAGCAACAGGCGTGCGCCGTCGATCACCCACTTGGCCATGACCACTTTCTGTTGATTGCCACCGGAGAGCTGACGCACCGGCTGCTCGAGGTTGTCGAGTTTGGTCTGCAAGCGTTGCAGCACCGGGCCGGCGCGGTCCTTGGCCTGGCGATGGGAAAACCAGTTCAGGTGTCGGGTGTGCACCAGACACGCGTTGCGGTAGATCGGCGCGTCCAGCAGCAGGCCTTCAGTCTTGCGGTTTTCCGGCACCAGCCCGACGCCCTGGCGAATGGCCTGGCGCGAGGTTTGCGGGTGATAAGGTTGGCCGAACAGCTCGACATCGCTGTCGTTGCGGCCCACGCCAAACAAGGCCTTGAGCAAGGTGCTGCGCCCCGCTCCGTTCAGCCCGGCAAGCCCGACAATTTCACCCTGGCGCACCTCCAGTCCTTGCACGTCGAGGCCCTGCTCGCCCCGCAAGCGGCGAATGTTCAGCGCGAGGTTTTCCCGGGGCGCCTGGCGCGGGCTGCGCTCCAGCAAATCGCGGTGTTCGCCGACCACGGCGGCAATCAGCGCCTGGTCATCGATCTGCGCCAGCTCATGGGTTTGCAGGGTTCGCCCGGCGCGCAGCACCGTGACCCGGTCGCCGATCTCGCGGATTTCATTCAGGCGGTGGCTGACATACAGCACCGCCACCCCGGCCGCCGTGATCTCGCGGATCACCTGGAACACCCGCTTGAGTTCGGTCTCATTCAGCGCCGCCGAAGGCTCGTCCATCACCACCAGCCGGGCCTCACAGGTCAGTGCCCGGGCAATGGCCGCCAATTGCTGATTGGCAATCGACAGGCTGCCCACCCGGTCGGTACTCGAAAAATTCGCCCCCACCCGCAACAGCGCGGCCTTGGCCAAGGCACTGCGCTTGCCCCGGGAAATAATCCCGAAGCGCTGGGGCGCGTAGCCGAGCATCAGGTTTTCTTCGACGGTCATCTGCGGGATCAGGTCGAGTTCCTGATAGATCATCGCGATCCCGGCCTGACGCGCCTGTTGCGGGTTCTTCAACTCCACACGCTGCCCGGCCACCGACATCTCGCCGCCATCCGGGCGATGAGCGCCGGCGACGATTTTCAACAAGGTACTTTTGCCCGCGCCATTGGCACCCAGCAGGCAATGCACCTCCCCCGGCCGAACGTCGAGGGACGCGTCAGTCAGCGCCACCACATTGGGCGGAAAACGCTTGCTGACATGACGGATATCCAGGGCCAACTCACTCATGATCCTGCTCCAGCAAATAGCGGGCGGTCGCCGCGTCGGTGGCCAGTACATTGACGTAGCCGGCCTTGACGCTGGCGTGGACGATGCGGTGCTTCTGCGCGCCGACGCACACGGCAATGGACCAGGCCTTGTCGCGCAACGCGGCCAACGGCAGGCCCAGGGTGCGGGCGTCGAGTTCGGGCATCACCGGCTCGCCATCCATGCCGATAAAACGGCCCATGATGTCGCCGACGGCGCCCAGGCGCTCCAGCGCTTCGAGCAGCGGGCGGTCGATGTAACCCGACTCCATCAGGACCGAATGATCGGACAACTCCCCCAGGCTGAAACACGCCACCGGCGCCTGCTGGCCGAGGCGCAAGACCTGGGCGATCACCGGGTCTTGCTCCAGCGCTTCGCGGGTGTGGGCATGCCCCAGGATCGCCGGCACCGGCAGCAACGTGGCCTGGCCACGGGCCGCCTGGGCGAAGCGTTCGGCAACGTTATGGCTGGGCTCCCCCATCGAGCGCGTATTGATCGCGCCGTTCAGCAGCACCACGTTGACCCCCTCGTTCCAGCGCGGCACCAACCACTGGGCCATTTTGGTCAGGGTGCGGCCCCACGACACGCCGATCAGTGCCGGCATCGGCTGCAAATTGCACAGGTACCGGGCGGCGGCCTGGGTCACCACGTTCAGCGCGGTGTCAGCGTCCTCCACATCCAGCACCAGCGCTTCACGCAGGCCGAAGCGCCGTTGCAACGCCACTTCCAGCTGCGGCAGGCGGGCCGAGCGGGCGACGATATCGATGCGCACCACCCCGCAATCCCGCGCTTCGCGTAGCAGGCGGCTGACCTGCCAGCGGGTCAGGCCGGTTTCCCGGGAGATATCGCTTTGGGTTTTCTCCAGGTCGTAATACAGCTTGGCCACCTGGACCATCAGGTCATCGCGCTGGGAATCTGCCGACAACCGCGTGGCAAATGACTCTTCAGGATGGGCGCTCATGCTGCCGGCCTTACGCCGAGCGTGCGGTTCGCCGGCGGCTTGCAACTGATGGGCGCGACGCTGTCGGTGGCGGCGCGGTAGCGGCCCAGCAGCTCGATGTATTGTTCGTGGGCGTAAGGGTCCGGCTCGACCAGCCGGCCGATGGTGGTGAAGTCGGTGGCGGCTTCCTGCAGGTTGCCGAACTCGCCCAAGGCGCAAGCCGCCGCTGCTGCGGTGCCGATCAGGGTGAGGTTGTCGTGGGGCACCATTTCGAACGGCACACCGGTGGCGTCCACCGTGGCCTGTAACCACAGCGGGTTTTTCTGGAAGCCGCCTGCCGCAACCACACGGGTGATCTCGATGCCTTCGGAGCGCCAGGTATGAAAGATGTTCGCCGAGCCCAGGGCAATCGCTTCCACCGAGGCGCGGTACAGGTCATGCCGGTCATGGTTCAGCGAGAGGCCCATGATCGCCCCGCGCATGTCCGGCGAACGGTACGGCGTGCGGTTGCCCATCCAGTAATCGAGCACCAGCAAGCCGGTGGAGCCTGGCTGCAGTTGCGCAGCCTGGCGGATCAGGCGCTGGTGACCGGCATCGTCGAGGCCGAACATCTTTTGCGCCAGCCAGTTGAGGATCGAACCGGCGGACACCTGCCCGCCTTCCATCAGCCATTGGCCGTCGAGCAAGGCGCCGGGATACGGCCCCCAGATGCCCGGCACGTCGATCCGTTGCGGGGTGTGCATCAATTGCACCACCGAAGTACCGCCGATGAATAACAGCTCGCCGGCGCCGGTGGTGCCGGCACTGAGCATTGCCATGTGGGCATCGATGCCGCCCTGGGCCACCAGGGTGTCGCGGCCCAGGCCCAGATGGTTGGCGGCATCGGCGCTCAACGGGCCAATGCGGCCGCCGACCTTGATCACTTCCTGAGGGAGTTTTTGCGCCAGCTCCGGCACGCCCAGTTCGGCGTACAGCTCCACCGGAAAACGCTGCTGAAGCGTGTCGTAGTTCCACTTGCAGCTGGCATTCAATTGGGAGGCGACCCAGCGCCCGGTCAGCTGGAAGTTGATCCAGTCCACCGCCTCGCAGATGCGCTCGGCGCGCTGGTACACCTGGGGCTCGTGCTCGGCCAGCCACATGGCCTTGGGCACCAGCCACTCCACGGCGTCACCGCCCTGGTTCATCATCGGGTGGCTGACATGGGCGGTGCGCGCCGACTCGGCTGCGGCGCGGCAATCCATCCATAACAGTGCCGGGGCCAGGGGTTGGCCGTCCGCCTGGGCGACCACCACGGTGGAGGCTGTGGTGGCGACGCACACTGCCGCCACCTGCGGGTGCCCGGCCTGGGCCATCAACTGCCGGCAGGCTTTGCCCAATGCCGACCACCAATCCGCCGGCGCCTGCTCGGCCCAACCCAACTGCGGGTATTGCGTGGCATACGGCGCCTCGGCGACGTGCACCAGTTTGTGGCTGTGCAGGTCATATAAACCGGCCCGCACCCCACCTGTTCCGAAATCCAGTCCCAACAACAAGGTCATCGGTAGTCCTCCTGCGTCTTTTTACGACGACGCTTTTTGTTTTAAGCCCGGCAACGCTCCGCGCTGTCGGGCTTGGCGACACACAGCAAACGGCATGGCTCAGGGACGGAAAATCACCTTGGCCGCCACTTCACTGCGATCGGCATACCGCTTGAACATCGCCGGCAACTCATCCAGCGGCAAGTCGTGGGTAATCATGAACTGCCACTGCAATTCACCGGAAGCCAGTTTGTCGATGGAAGCCGTCCACTCGTCACCCGGGAACGGTGCCGAGAACGAGTTCCACGCGCCGTGCAGGGAGATTTCCTGGCGCAGGAAGTGCGAGAACGTCGCGGTGCTGAGGGCCACGTCGCTGGTGGGAATGCCGATAAACACCACGTGCCCGCCCGCCTTGGTCAGTTGCACGGCCTGGTTGATGGAGCTTGGGTGGCCTGCGGCTTCAATCACCAGTTGGCAACGCGGCAGGTCGGCATCCGCCGCGCCGCTGAGCAGGGTGTGGGTGGCGCCGGCTTCGCGGGCCATGGCAAGTTTTTCTTCGGCGATGTCGATGGCGACGATGTCCTTGGCGCCCATGATCCGCAGCCATTGAATCGCAAACAGGCCGATCGGCCCGCAACCCACCACCGCCCCGCTCTGCCCGGCCTTGAAGTCGGCTTTCCAGATCGCATGCAGGGCAATCGCCGCCGGGTCCACCAGGGACGCGGCAATCGGGTCCATGCCTTGGGGCACCTTGATCAGGTTGCTCAGGGGCACATTGACGTACTCGGCATACGCGCCGTCGCGGCGGCTGCCAAAGTAATCGTAGCGCTCCGAACGGGACGGAAAGCCACGGGCATATTGGTCGCTGCTGACGTCCGGGATCATCGGCGGCACGGTCACCAACTCGCCGATGGCGTAGCCTTCGACGCCGCTGCCGATCTCTTCGATGAAGCCTGCGAATTCATGGCCGCAAATCAGCGGCATCACGTGGGCGCCCTTGCTCAGCATGCGCGGGATATCCGAGCCGCACACGCCGCAGGCTGCGACCCGGACCAGCGCATGGCCGGCCTTGACCGCCGGTTTTGGAACCTCTTCGACCCGGATATCGCCCGGTTGGTACATGACGGCAGCTTTCACAGTGAATTCCTCTGTTGAGTGACGAGTGCGTTCGAACAGGCACCTCCTGCAAGAGGTGCCCGCAAAAATCCATAACGTGGCGGCGCAGATCCGTTAGAGCGCGCCGGGGCGGTATTCGCCGAAGCTAGAGTCATGCTTGACCTCGGCCACGTTGGCCTTGGTCACCACCTGAGTGCCGGCGTCGACAAAGTTCGGCACCGATTTGCCGGCCGCCAGGGCCCGCGCGGCCTCAATGGCGACCTCGCCCAGGTAGCGCGGGTCGTTGAGGGCGGTGGCCACGTATTGATCGCCGCTCTGGATGGCATTCAAGGCCTCGGACAAGCCATCGATCCCGGCCACCAGCACGTCTTTCTTGCCGCTTTCGGTGAGCACTTGCAGCGCGCCCATGGCCATGTCGTCGTTATGCGCGATCACGGCCTTGAGGTCGGGGTGCGCTTGCAGCAAATCCTGCATCGCCGTGACGGCGTTGGCGCGCATGTACTCGCTGTAAGGGCCGTCGATGATCTTGAAGTCGGTGCCGGCCAGGGCAGTGTGGAAGCCCTTGCGGCGTTCTTTCATCACCGTGCCGCCGGCATCGCCCTGGATCTCGATGATCTTGCCCTTGGTCACGCCGCGCTGCTTGAGGGCGGCGAGCAAGGCCTTGCCGGACAGCTCGCCCATCTCGGCATTGTTGCGGCCGATGGTGGTGGCCACCGGCGCATTGATTGCGCGGTCGACGGCAATCACCGGCACCTTGGCGCGCTTGGCCGCGTCGAGGGCGGCGCCCACGGCGTCAGGGTTCACGGCATTGATGATGAGGATGTCGACCTTGCGGGTCAGCAGGTCCTGGATGTCGTTGTTCTGCTTGCTGATATCGCCGTTGGCGTCGAGGAAGATCAGCTCGTCGCCGCCCTTGGCCGCGGCGGCCTTGGCGCCATCGCGCAGCTGTACATAGAAGGGAGATTGCAGGGTGACCTGGCTGAAACCGATCTTCAGATCCTTGGCCTGGGCATTCAGCGCCAGCGCCGAGGCCGCGACAGCCAGTGCAAGGGCCAGCACATGAACAGGTTTACGGGCTATCTGGAGCATGGTGATTCCTATTTTTTATTGTTGTCAGGAGTCGGGCATGGCCTTCAGCGAGGCCATGCTCACAAATGTGAACCGCGATCACATTTGAAAAACTATGCCTTGCTCCCGAGGGTGTCAAGGCTAATTTGTTAAATTCCAAACAAATGAAATAAAAATCACAATACTATTTGAATCAGATCAACAGGATCGCCCCGCTGTCCTTGATCACCTGCTGCTGTGCCGCCTGAAGGCCGGGGTCGCTGACCACCCGCTGGAAGTCCGACAGCTCGGCAAAGTGCGCGGCACGTACCTCGTCGAACTTGCTGTGGTCGGCCACCAGCACGCAGGTTTGTGCCCGCGCCATGACCCGGCGCTTGACCTCCACTTCATTGAGGTTGTAGCAGGTCACGCCGTGGGCCGCGCTCACGCCCGCCGCGGAAATAAAGGCCCAGGCCACGCGGATACCGTCCAGGATGCCCGCTTCGGCATGGCTTTCGAACACCATGTTGCGCCGGTGAAAGGTGCCGCCGCAGAGGATGATGGTGCAGTGGGGCTTTTGCTGGAGCTTGAGCAATACGTTGAGGGAATTGCACAGTGCGGTGAACTCCAGGTCATCCGGCAACGCCTCGATTATGAACGGCGTGGTGGTGCCGCAATCAATAAACACCGTGTCGCCGGGCCGTACCAGGCTGGCGGCCAGTGCGCCGATCTGACGCTTCTCGGCGACGTGGCGCTGATCCTGTTCGGCCACTTGGTAATCAGGCTCCGGCGGCCCGCTGCGGGTCACGTGACCGCCCAGCAAACGCAGGCCCTGCGGGCTGTCTGCCAGGTCGCGGCGCAAGGTCATCTCCGATACACCCAGCAATGCGGCCATGTCCCGCAGGTGAACCGCCGACTCGCCCTGCAAGGCCTTGTGCATGGCCCGAAATCTTTCGCTTTTCTTTGAATCCACTGCGTTCCAGCCCTCGTTGAATGCGCGCCCTTGATCAGGGCAGTCACAAATTCCATTTACAATGTTATTTATTTCACATTTAATGCATCCAACTTAACACAAACCGGCTTTTCCCAGCACCTCATCCTGACAGGACACTTGCCATGCCGACTGATCCGTTGCCGCTCGCGGCCTATATCGACCACACCCTGCTGGCCGCCGATGCCTCCCAGGCGAGCATTCGCCAACTGTGCGACGAGGCTCGCGAGCATGGCTTCAAGTCCGTGTGCGTCAACAGTGCCAACGTGCCGCTGGCCGCTGAATGCCTGCGCAATGCCGCCCCGCTGGTGTGCGCGGTGGTGGGTTTCCCGCTGGGTGCGGGCTTGAGTGCAGCCAAGGCGTATGAAGCAAAGCTTGCGATCGAGGCCGGTGCCGGCGAGATCGACATGGTGCTGAACATCGGCTGGCTGAAGGACGGCCTGCTGGATCAGGTTCGCGACGATATTGCCCAGGTACTGGCGGCCTGCGGCGCGGTGCCGCTGAAAGTCATCCTCGAAACCGGGTTGCTTGATGACCAACAGAAGACCGACGCCTGCACCGTCTGCCGCGAGCTGAACGTGGCATTCGTCAAGACCTCCACCGGCTTTGGCCATGGCGGCGCGACGTTGGCGGATGTGCGCCTGATGCGCAGCRTGGTGGGTGGGCAGATCGGCGTGAAGGCTTCAGGCGGCGTGCGCGACCTGGCGACGGCCCAGGCGATGATCGAAGCCGGCGCCACCCGCTTGGGCAGCAGTTCCGGGATCGCCATCGTCAGCGGTGCAAAGGCGGCTGCGGGCGCTTACTGAAATGAGTGCAGTTGGCGCCCTTTCACAACTCTTTCACAGTCGGGCGCCTATGGTCACCTCAGCTCCTGGTGAAAACCTTTAAGCCCGCGCTCCCCATCGCGGGCTTTTCTTTGCCCGGGATTTGCCCCTAGCGAGCGATGACGTTATTGCTGGAGCTGCGTGGCGCCATACCGCTGCATGTCTGCTCAAGGCAGAATACAAACGGGGCCACCACTTCAATTTCACCTTTGAGCAGCATTGAGGGTGGAGGCGCAGGCACTGGCGATGCCGCCGGAATAAATGCCTCCACTGCCCCCACGAACACATCCGAGCCGGTATGGCTGACGATTTTGTGGCGTATCAGGTTGCCTTTGGCGTCGACGACAAAGGCCACTCTGACCAGACCGGTCAGCCCTTGCAGGCGAGCTTCTTCAGGGTAGGACTTGAACCGGTTGAGGTGGGTGAGCAACTGATATTCCCATAAGCGCTGCTCTGCCCTTTGTTCCTGGTGGTTGGGCCCGCTTGTGCAGGCACAAAGCAGTAAGACAAGTGCGATCCAGCTGTATTTCATAAACGCAGTTCCGTTGACGTTCTGGTGTACTAAGTGAGGCTAATCAGCCGACGCTATGCTGCGTCTCAGGCAGTGGTACTGACGATTGAACCGGTACTGCTTCCACCTTCGGCAGTGACGGCTTGCAACAACGCCGAGGACGCCGACTGCAACGCTGCTGCCGTGGCGGCAATCTGCGTCTGGGCGGCTGCCACGGCTGCAGCTTTGGCGTCGGCGCTTTGATTGCTGGCCTGAGCCTTCTGCATGTTTTGCTGCTGCTCTTGAAGCTGCTTTTGCAGCTCCGCAATTTGCTTTTTCAGTTCCTTGACGGTGTCGGACTCCTGGGACGTCGATGCCGCCTGGCCGCCACCTGCAGCCGGCGCACTCTTGGCCTCTGCGCCCGGGCTTACGCTCAAGGCGCCAGGGTCATCCGTCTTGGAGCTGTCGCTAACGCCGGCTGGGGTTGGGCTGGTGGGGACTGAAGCGAGACTGCTGACGTTAGTGATCATCTCAAATATCCAATTCCGCTATAGATCCTGGTTCATCGGCGCTTTAGCGCAATACTTTAACGCGTTAACCGCGGTAATGCCCGGGCTGGCGGTGATTATCCGGAAAGTCGCCGGCCATGTCTCTGCTCAACCGGGAATCACCGCAATCACGTCGATTTCCATCAACCATTGCGGCTGGCCCAAGGCAGACACCACCAGCCCGGTGGAGATCGGGTACACGCCCTTGAGCCATTGACCGACGACCTGGTACACCTCTTCCCGATAGCGCGGGTCGATCAGGTAAATGGTGATTTTCACAATATCCTGCAGTTGGCTGCCGGCTTCCTCCAGCAGTTGCTTGACGTTTTTCATCGCCTGCTCGGCCTGCGCCCGGGCATCGCCCAGGCCGATCAGGTTGCCGTCGAAGTCGGTGCCCAACTGGCCCCTGACGTACACCGTATTGCCGGCGCGCACGGCCTGGCAGAGGTCGTTGTCCAGCGACTGGTTGGGGTAAGTGTCCTTGGTGTTGAACATCCGTATACGCGTATGAGTGGGCATGATTGACCTGGCTTTATCGACAAGAATAATAATCGGGAAACGCCGTTTCCAGATCTGGAAACGGCGTGTAATTACAGCGGTGGTGCGTCGAAATAATCCGCGCGCACGGCGGCGCCAATCAGGTTCACGATCAGCCGGCCGGCGGTGATGCAACTGATGTTGTTGACGTCGGTCGTCGGGGTGATTTCGACAATGTCCATGCCCACGACCTTGCCCTTGTTGACCAGGCCATGAATCAGCTTGCGCATCTGCACGTAGGTGACGCCCCCCAGCGCCGGGCCGGCAACACCCGGCATGATCGACGGGTCGAGGCCGTCGGCATCAATGGTCAGGTAATAGTTGCCATTGTCGGGAATCCGGTCGAGCACCGACTGCATGCCGTTGTCATGCACCTCATAGGCAGTGATCAGGTGGGCGCCATAGTCCACCGCCGCCTGGAAATCCGTCTGCCGGCCGCTGCCCTGGGCCCGCAGGCCGATCTGGAAGATTTCGCCAACGTGCTCCATCTCCGAGGCGCGGCGGATCGGGCTGGACAGGCCATCGCGCACGCCGTTGATTTCATCTCGCCAATCGAGGTGCGCGTCGATGTGGATCAGGGTGATCGGCCCGCGGCCCTCATAGGCGCGCAGAATCGGGATCGGGATGCTGTGATCGCCCCCCAGCACGATCGGCATGGCGCCTGCGTCGAGGATCTTGCGTACCGCCTGCTCGGCCCGCGCGCCATGGCTGCTGAGGTCGCTCGGGTCGGCGGGCACGTTGCCGCAGTCGACGACCTTCAACGCACGGTTGTCGTAGATCGGGCCACCCACGTCGAAGTCGTAATGGTGCAGCGCACGGCAGATGCGGTCGCTCATGGCGCGAATCGCGTCCGGTGCGCGGCTTTGATCATTGGTGATGTGCTCGGCCACATAAGCCTTGCCGAAAGGCATGCCGATAATCGCGACGTGAGCGTCGAGCTGGTCGAGGTCGGTGCAGATGGGTGACCACAGAAAGCTCTGGTGTTTTTTCGACGGCGGTACGGTCAATGGGAAATCCATGGGTGTCTCCTGGACGGGCAGTGGGAAGGCAGGATGAATGCGTGAAATGACGGGCTGGGCGATCACACTTCCATGGACAGGAAACGTCGCAACTCAGCAGTCTTCGGGGTGGTGAACAGGGTCTCGGGGTCGCCGGCCTCATGCACCAGGCCTTGATGCATGAAAATCACCCGGTCGCTGACCCAGCGTGCAAAGGCCATTTCGTGGGTGACCATGATCAGCGTCATGCCCTCCCTGGCCAGCCCTTCGACGACGCTCAGCACCTCGCCCACCAGCTCGGGGTCCAGGGCTGAGGTGATCTCGTCGCAGAGCAAGACATGAGGGTTCATCGCCAGGGAGCGGGCGATCGCAACGCGCTGTTGCTGGCCGCCGGAAAGCTGGTCGGGGAAGGCATCAAAACGCTCGCCCAGCCCTACGCGGTCGAGTAATTTGCGCGCCTGTTGTTCGGCGCCCGCACGGGAGGCTTTTTGCACCAGGCGCGGGGCGAGCATCACGTTCTGACCGGCACTCAGGTGCGGGAACAGGTTGAACCCCTGGAAGATCATCCCGACGTTCTGGCGCAGTTCGCGCATGGCCTGGCGGTCGTCGTGGCGGATCGGCTGGCCATCGACCACAACGCTGCCTTCCTGGAAGGCTTCAAGCCCGTTCAGGCAGCGCAGCAGCGTGCTCTTGCCCGAACCGCTCTTGCCGATGATGCAGACCACTTCCTTGCGGGCGATCTGCAGGTCGACGCCCTTGAGCACTTCGTTGTTGCCAAAGCGTTTGCGCAGGCCGCGGATATCCACCAGGGCAAAATCGGCCCTGGGGTCATGGGTGTGGGAGGGATTCATATCGGCAAGCCCCTATCGGCGAAGTTTCTGTTCAAGTACGCGGCTGTACCACGACAGCGGAAAGCACAGCGCGAAGTACATCAGCGCGACCGAGCCATAGATGAGGAAGGGTTGGAACGTGGCATTGGTGATGATCTGCCCGGCGCGGGTCATTTCGACGAACCCGATGACCGAGGTCAGCGCCGTGGCCTTGACTACCTGCACCATGAAGCCGACGGTGGGTGCGATGCCGGCGCGCATCGCCTGGGGCAGAATCACGTGGCGCATCTGTTCGCTGAAGCTCAGTGCCAGGCTGGCGGAGGCCTCCCACTGGCCGAGGTGCACAGACTCGACGCTGCCCCGCCAGATCTCGGTGAGGTAGGCGCTGGCGTACAGGGTCAGGCACACCGACGCGGCCACCAACGGCGTGGTTCTTACCCCGAACATGGCGAGGCCGAAATACACCAGGAACAACTGCAACAGCAGCGGCGTGCCCTGGAACAGCTGCACGTACAGCATCACCAGCCCGCGCACCAGGCGGTTGCCGGTCAGGCGCATGACCACCAGCAGCGCGCCCACCAGCCCGCCGCCGATAAACGCGATCAGCGACAGGCCAATGGTCCAGCGCATGGCCAACAACAGGTTGCGGGCGATATCCCAGGCAGAGAATTCGAACATGGGTTTTCCCTCAGCGGCCGAAGATAAAGCGCGGACCGACCCAGTTCAGCAGGCGGCGCAGGGCGATGGCCAGCAGCAGGTACAGGCCCGCGACCACGATGTAGGTTTCGAAATTACGGAATGAGTTGCTGGCGATCTGGTTGGCGGCGTAGGTCAGCTCTTCGGTGGAGATCTGGCTGCACACGGCCGAGCCGAGCATGATGATTACCATCTGGCCCACCAGCGCCGGCCACACGCGCTTGAGCGCCGGCGGCAGGATCACCCGGGAGAAGATCTGCCAGCGGTCCAGCGCCAGGCTTTGGGCCGCCTCGATCTGCCCATCCGGCGTGGCCTCGATTCCCGAGCGGGCAATCTCGCTGACATAGGCCGCCAGGTTGATCACGTTGGCCAGGATCGCGGCGGTCAGCGCGGTCATTTTCAGCCCCAGGGCCGGCAGCCCGAAGAAGATGAAGAACAACTGAATGATGAACGGGGTATTGCGGATCAGCTCGACGTACAGCCCCACTGTCCAGCGCGCCCACCCGGGCCCTTTGCTGCGCACCAGCCCGCAGGCGATGCCGAGCGCGGTACCAAAAACCGCCGACAACAGCGTGAGGCATACCGTCAACAGCAACCCGTTCAGCAACAACGGCCATTGCGTCAGTACCACGGAAAAATCCAGTGTCATGAGTCGGTCTGCTCCACCGCATGTGAGTAAGGCAGGAGGCGGCGAACCCTTGGGATACGCTCCAGCTGTTCCAGATGTTCAAGCAGTGCCTGTGCCTGAGCGGCGGGCATTCCCGGTGTGGCGCAGGCCATGAACTTGTCGTGCAGTCGGGCCCGGGACAGCGGGTTGACCGCCGAGCCCAGGGGCCGTGCGCAAAACCCTTCGACGCTGCCGCCGTCAGTGCGCACAACCTTGACCCATGCGCCTTCCGGGGCCTGATCCAGCCGCTCGGTGCTCCAGCGTTCGCTGCTGTGCATGCTCACTCGTTGCATCAGGCGCTGCATGTCCGGGCGATTGATGATTTCCGGCGTCAGCGCCGCGAGGGTGATGTCCCCCAACAGGCAGGTGCCGGCCATGGCGAACGGCATGCTGAATTGCGCTTGCTGGCGCTGGGTGGGCGAGTCGTGAGTCAGGTTCTGGATCACAATGGGCGGGACGTCGCAGATGATTTCGGCGATGTCGGGGAGCGCGACCGCGCCGCTCCCGAGCAGGTCCTTTAAGGCATCCACGGCCGCATGGGATGACAGGCAAAGCGGGATGCGCTTGATGTCGACGCCCGGATCGAGCAGGTTCCAGTGTGCCCCCGGCAGAGGCAACGCCTTGAGTACGCCCGCGTTGAACATCGCCGCCAGGCCATTGGCATGTTCGACGATATCCACCGGCCCTCGACTGCCCTGCTCCGCCAGCAACGCCGCGATCACGCCCGCCTCGCTGGTGCGCCCGGCCATCAGAGCCTTGGCGTCGGTGCCAAAGCAGGCCTTCGTGGCCGCCGTGCTGGAGAGTGCAATCCCCAGCGCTGAAGCCGTGCGTTCAGCGTCAAGGCCGAGGGCGTGGCACGCCGCCGCGCAGGCGCCCACGACGCCGAGCAACCCGGTGGTCCACCAGCGGCGCTCATAGAGCTGCCCCGTCAATGCCCCGGCCAGTGCGTACTCACACTCGGCCCCCACCACAAACGCCGTCAGCAAGGCTGCGCCATCCAGGTCACGCATCTGCGTCACGGCCAGGGCCGCCGGCATGATCACCACCGAGCCATGGACCACGCCCGGGTAGCAGTTATCGTCGAAATCCAGCGCGTGCCCGGCCGTCGCGTTGACGAAGGCCGCTGCCGGCGCGCTGAGGCATTGGGCATGCCCCGGCAACGCTGAATGCCCGGCGGCGCTGACGGCGAGGCTGATGGTTCGCGCCTGGTTGGCGACGTCACTGTGACTGCCCGCCAGCATGACGCCGAGCGTATCTATCAGGCAGCGCTTGGCCGCGTGCTGCACCGCCAGCGGAATTTGCTCCAGGCGCACGGTCGAGCTCCAGCGCGATAGCGCAACGAGGGTTGGGGTCAAGTCGCTCATGGTTACTCTGGAAGCTCACCGGCCGGGGCTCCCAGCCATTTCTGCGAAATCGCGTCGAGTGTCCCGTCGGCCTTCGCCGCCCGAATGATCTCGTTGACCTTGGTCCGCAGCTCAGGCTGATCCTTGTTCATGCCGATGTAGTTCGGCGAGTTGGACAGCACTACCTTGAGCGCGATGTCCAGGTTCGGGTTTTTCTGCTTGAGGGAGGCCGCGACCGTGGTGCCGATGGCGACCATTTGGGTCTGGCCCGACATGAACGCGGAAATGGTGCTGTTGTTGTCCTCGAACCGCTTGGCCACAGCCAGTGGTGCGGTGTCGGTCAGCTCGCGGTCCTGCATCGAGCCCCGGGTAACCGACACCGATTTGCCCGCCATGTCGGCCAGGGACTTGACCGGTAATCCAGCGGCACCGAACACCGCGTCGAAGAACGGCGAGTAGGCAATGCTGTAGTCGATCACCTTCTCTCGCTCCGGGGTCTTGCCCAGCGACGAGATGGTGAAATCGGCCTTGCCCGACTGGATGTAGGCCACCCGGTTAGGCGCGGTGACAGGCACCAGCTCAAGCTTCACCCCCAGCTTGTTCGCCATCAGGTTGGCGACGTCGATATCCAGGCCCTGGGGCATCATGTCGGGGCCTACATAACCGTAAGGTGGATAGTCCACCGGCACCGCAACACGCAGTTCCTTGCTTTGCAGAATGTGATTCAGCGCGTCGCCAGCCTGCACGAACGGGCTGGAAAACAGTGCGCAGAGGGCGGTCACGATCAGGGTTGTCTTAAATGGCTGGTGCGGGTTCACGTTCATGCGGATGCTCCAAGGGTTAAACGGCTCAGGGTTCGAAAACAGCTGCGGTTGAGGCGGACGACCGTTCACCCCAGGTCCCACCACTCGCCGAGGCTCAGCAGTTGTTCTTCGGTGTGGGTGACCGAGGCTTCGGTGTTCTGGCTGGAGCTGGCCGACATCAACGCCACGAGGATTTCGCTGACCAACATGGCCGGCACGATGGTGTCGTAGAAGGACGGTGTCTGGTTTTTCACGATGATGGTTGCCGCCGCCAACCGGGCGGTGGGCGATGTGACGCTGTCGGTGATGGCGATGACGCGCACGCCCTGCTGGTGCAGGTAATTGGTCAAGGTGATCAGGCGCCGTGAATAGCGCGGCAAACTGCACACCAGCGCCACATCCTTCGGGCTGGTCTGGTTGATGATCGACATCACGCCGCTTTCGCCGGCCCCTTCAACCAGGCGCACGTTCTTCGCGAAATACGAGGCCACGTGAGAAAACTGAAACGCCACGCCGAACGATGAGCGCATGCCCAGGCAATAGACCTGGCGGGCACCCGCCAGCAGAGCCACCGCGCGGGAAATCGATTCGAGATTGTCCTGGCTGCACATCAACTGGATCTGTTCGATGGCGTTGTTGGCCATGTCCTCAATCACCCGGTGCGCGCCGACACGTTGCTTGAGTTCCACCAGATCATGGGCCCGGGAACCATAGGCGCTGTTATGCCCACGCAATGAATCGATGAACACTTCGCGCAGCTCGTCATACCCGGCCATGCCCACTCGTTTGGCCAGGCGGGTCATGGTCGAAGGCGGCACATTGGCCAGGCGCGACAGATCCCGCATGGACATCACTGCGACCTCGTGCGGGTTATCCAGAATAAAACTGGCGGCAGCGCGTTCCTGTCGGGGGAAGGTGTCGAACTGCTGTTTCAGATGTGCGCAAAGACGATCACGGTCCATCGGCATAACCACGAATGACTGCGGAAGATGCAGGTGAAATTGCAACAGCTGTGCCAGAAAAAAATCGAGTGATTCAAATGAACCAGTATTCGCGGCGCGTGTTTTGGCGCAGGTGGCATGTGCTCAGCCGCCTGCCACCCAAATTCGATTGGCCTGATTCATTCTTTGATTCGCCTGGATCAGCGAGCGGCGGGTGCAGAGGCGATGAGGACCGGGCATTCGCGTGCAGATGACGCTGTGTACGCGTTTAGATGGTGCGGCGCACCGGGCTGGTGCGGGAGGCAGGTATTGCTCGATGGGCATGCCGGGTCAATCCGATATAGTATGCCGACTTATCACCCACTCCATTTGCTGGAAGCTAAACGAACGTCATCTTCCGCGCGAAGAATCGTGCGCCGCAGGTGGTCTCCCCCTCGTCAGTAACTCAACTGTTTACGGAATGAACATGCAAAACAATACAGATTTAAAGGGATTGAGTGGCTGGCTGATATTAGTTGGAATCGGCTTGATCTTTAGCGTTTTCCGCCTGGCCTATCTCTTCATCCCGTTGTACTACTCTATTTTCACAAACGGCACATTTGACAGCGTCACGACCCCTGGAACAACGTTTTACAACCCGTTCTGGGGCGCCCTGTTGATTTTTGAAGCGGTCTTCAACTCCCTGCTGACCTTGACGTATCTGTATCTGGCTTATCTGTTTTTCTCAAAGCACTACCTATTCCCAAAAATTTATATAGCCACACTCACCGCCGCCGTTATTTTCATCCCTTTGGACGCCTGGTTTGTCTCACTTATCATGCCTGGTCAACCCACATTCGACGTCAACACCGTAAAAGAATTTATGCGGGGATTAGTGTCCGCCACCCTATGGATTCCTTACATGCTCGTCTCTAAAAGGGTAAAGGCAACGTTTGTAGAATCCAGGCCTGAGGCGAAGCCGAACCCGGTCGTTCAGACGGACATCGTCGCCGGCAATAACATGGGAAGTGGCGATTAACAGCCGCAACGAAATCAACCCGCTCACGCCCGGCACCAGGCCGGGCCCACCCTCAGTCAGGGTCAACCGGCCCCAGATTCCTGCTGCCGACAAGATGTGTTTTCAGGCAGCCGGAGAAAGCACTTCCGAGCGCTGTGGTGCGGCCTGGGGACGTCTGAGGCGTTGCTGACCAGCCAGTTGGGCCTGGACTACAGCGACCGCATCCAGGACCCTCTGCGCCCAGTGCTCATCCTGCGGGTTCACGACCACCACACGAAAGCCGTGATCATGACCTTCAAGCTGCACGCCCTCGGAATCATCGACATGCAAGTCGATATCAAAGGCCGGCGGGAATTTCGAGGGCGTGTTCGACAGCCCGCGCACCGTCAGGGCGCGGTTATGCAGCACACTGTTAACCACCCCGTCGACGCGAATGCCGTAGAGCATCAACCAGCGCCTGATGTAGGAAGGCTCTCTGCCGGACGATGTGTAGACCCAGATACTGCAGCCCTGGCGGCGCAGCTCGCGGGTCAGGGAACGTGTGCCAATACGCAACGGCTCACCCAGCCAGCGGTGAACACAGTCCGGCAGCCAGCTTGGCTCGACGGCAGAATGATGGAGTTGGCAGGCCAGCGTGTCATCGATGTCAAAGGAGATACGGATGCGCGGGCGCTTGAACACACGCATGGGCATGGCCTGCCGGACGGCTTGCAAGACGCTCCTGCCGGAGGTCCGGCATTTGCTGGCAAGCGTTGGATGCCCGCTCATTAATGGCCTCCCTGGTAGAGGGTCTGCGGTACGTCGCTCAAGAAAAACACCTCGGGATCAGGAGCCTGTTCCTCCAGGAAGGCGGCGTATTTTTTCTTGATCTTGGGCAATTCATACAACGCCTTGACTCCATGTTTGGCAGAGTTGCGGATCACCGACGAGGGATTGAAGTAGCCCTCGGCATTTTCAAGCGTCAACACGAACGGCGGCAAACCTGCGCGCATGAGCAAATAGCTGACGATCAGCGACCCGCTGCGGTTGTTGCCTTCGATGAACAATTGCGGCTTGCTGAGGATTCGTACATAGACACCGGCTGCGCGCTTCCAGACGGATTCACTGCGATACGCGCAGTACCAGTTGTACAAGTCCTTGATGCCGCCTTCAACGTTGTTGAAAAAGTGCTGCTCGGTCGCCTCCAGGTGATGACTGTACTCCTGGCGACGTGCCGGATCCGTGCCGCAGAGCACGGTGGCATTGATCTCCAGCATCAGGTCCAGGTGCTGAAGGTCAAACAGGTCGACACCCCGTGCGACATAATCGTCAATCAGCGCATAGCCCTCAAGCACGTTGAGCAGCACTTCGTCGGTAAAGGGGTCGCGCGGCTCGGTAAAGTGCCGGCTGAGCTCGGCAAAGCGGCGCTGTACCTCACGCAGTGCGCGTTCAATCGCAGGCAAATCAAGGCGACGTGGAGCAGACATTGGCAATCCTGGGAAACGGTAAAGGGGCCGGTCAGCTGAACTTGCCGCTGATGTAATCCTCGGTCATTTGTTCACGCGGGCTGCCGAAGATCTGGGTGGTCGGGCCCATTTCAACCAGGTACCCGGTGCGCGTGCCCTGGGAGATGTCCACCGAGAAAAACGCGGTGGTGTCAGCCACACGAATGGCCTGCTGCATGTTGTGGGTCACCAGGGCGATCGTGTAGTCCTTCTTCAACTCGATCATCAGCTCTTCGACCCGGCGGGTCGCGATCGGGTCGAGTGCGGAACAGGGCTCATCCAGCAGCAACACTTCCGGCTCGGTGGCAATGGCGCGGGCAATACACAGCCGCTGCTGCTGGCCACCGGAGAGCGACAGGCCGCTGACCTTGAGCTTGTCCTTGACCTCGTCCCACAGCGCGGCGCCTTGCAAGGCGTGCTTGACGCGGTCGCCCAGGTCGCCCTTGTAGCGGTTGAGGCGCAGGCCGAAGGCGACGTTGTCGAAGATGCTCATCGAAAACGGGTTTGGCTGCTGGAACACCATGCCGATGTAGCGGCGGACGACCACCGGGTCTACACCCTTGCCATACACGTCCTGCCCGAGGAAATGCACGTGGCCCTCGAAGCGAAAGCCCTTCACCAGGTCGTTCATGCGGTTGAGGCTGCGCAGCACCGTACTCTTGCCGCAGCCCGAAGGACCGATGAAGCCGGTGATCTTGTTTTTCTCGATCGGCACATGGCTGTCACGCACCGCCATGAAGTTGCCGTAGAAAATCCGGTCCAGCTTGCAGTCCATGACCACTGGTTCCTGGGTGACAAACGGAGCGGCTATTTGCGCAGTTGATACGTTCAAAATTCAGGTGCTCCCGTTCTCAATACTTGGGCTTGCCGAAAATCCGGCTCACGATATTCACGACCAGCACGATCATCACCAATACCAGCGAGGCCGCCCATGCGAGCTCGAGCTGGTTGTCGAAAGGCATGCCGGAGAAGTTGTAGATCAGCACGGCAAGGGATGCCGTCGGGTTCATGACCTCCAGGCTGCCGTCGTGGAAGATCCAGTAGTTGCTGAACAGCGCGGTAAACAGCAACGGCGCGGTTTCACCGGCAGCACGTGCCACGGCGAGCATGACGCCCGTGAGGATCGCCGGCATGCCGGTGGGCAGGATGATTTTCCAGATGACCTGCGAACGGGTGCAGCCCATGCCGTAGGCGGCGTCCTTCATGATCTTGGGCACCATGCGCATCGACTCTTCCGCCGTCAGCACCACGATGGGCAGCATCAGTACCGCCAGGGCCACGCCACCTGCTGGCGCCGAGTAGGTGCCGGTGGTCATCACCACCAGGGCGTAGGCAAACACCCCGGCCAGGATGGAAGGCAGGCCGGTGAGCATTTTGGCGGCAAAGCGCGAGGCGTTCGCCAATTTGCTGTCCGGCCCCAGCTCAGCCAGGAAGATGGCGGCCATGATGCCGACCGGAACCGCGATGGCAGCAGCGATACCGACCATCACAAAGGTGCCGGCCATGGCGTTGCCGAAACCGCCGCCCGTCTCGAAGCCCGTCGGTGGCAGTTCGGTGAACACCTCCAGGCTCAGGCGTGCGCCGCCACGGGTGATCAGCATGTAGAGCACGGAAATCAGTGGCACGCTGGCCACCAGTGCGCCAAGCCACACCAGCGTGGTCAGCACCAGGCTGCGCAGGGCACGACCTTCAAACTTGCGCTGCAGGCTGGGCACCGCGCTGAGGGGGGACGTAAGGTCAGTCATTGTTTGGTACCCCGCTGGGCGTAGAGCATGATCATCGAACCGATGACGTTCACCAGCAGCGTGATGAACATCAGCACCAGGGCGGCATACATCAACACCTCAATCTCGTTGGGCCCGGCTTCCGGGAAGTTCAGCGCCAACAAGGCGGCCAGCGTGTTGGCCGGTGCAAACAGGGAAAGCGAAATGTTGTTCGCGTTGCCCACCAACATGGCCAGCGCCATGGTTTCACCCAGTGCGCGGCCGAGGCCGAGAACCAGGGAGCCGAAGATGCCGGTGGCGGCGGACGGCACCATCACTTTGAGAATGGCTTCCCAGTGGGTGGTCCCCATGCCGTAGGCAGCCTGCTTGGTTTTCATCGGGACGCTGGTGAGGGCATCCTGGGAAACGGCGGCAATCGTCGGCAGAATCATGATGGCCAGTACCAGCGCGGCCGGGAGCAACCCAGGCCCGCTCAAGGACGTGCCGAAAAAAGGTATCCAGCCCAGCTCGCTGTTCAGCCAAGCCGTCAGTGGACGAATCGCCGGGATCACTACGTAGATGCCCCACAGGCCGTAGACGACGCTGGGGATGGCTGCGAGCAATTCGACGATGGTGCGAAACACGGCTGCCAGCTTTGCCGGCAGAAAATCCTGGGTCAGGAAAATCGCCATGCTGACGCCAAAAAAGCCTGCAATCAGCAGCGCGATCAGGGCGCTGTAGAGCGTGCCCCAAATGGCCGGCAGGATGCCGTACTTGCCTTGGTTAACGTCCCAGACGCTGCCAAAAATCACGTCAAAACCGTGCTTTTCCATGCCGGGAAGGGCCTTGCGTCCCACCTCGAATACCAAGGCGGCGACCAATGCCAGAATCAGTACCACCCCGATTCGTGCAAGCGCACGGAACGTGCGATCCACCAGGAAGTCCTTTGCCGAAGGTGGCTGGCAGGCAGAATCCGGGTTAACCGGTACGACGAAAGGTTTGTTCATTGGCTAATTCCGGACCAGGGGGGAAACGCTCCCGGCATGGCTGACAGCACACACCGGGAGAGACCTCACGCGCATTACTGGATGTTGGCGGACGCTTTGCGAACCTGTTCGACAACCGATTGCGGCAGAGGGATGTAACCCATCGAGTCGGCGATTTTCTGCCCCTCGGTCAGGCTGTATTCGACCATTTCACGCATGGCCTTGGCCTTGGCCGGGTTACCGTTGTCCTTGCGGAAGATCATCCAGGTGTAGGAAGTGATCGGGTAGGACTTGGCGCCGTCCGGGTCCGGCAGCCAGGCCACCAGGTTTTCCGGCATTTTCACCGCGGCCAGTGCCTCGGCACCGCTTTCAGCGGTCGGCACTACGTAATGACCGGCCTTGTTCTGCAGCTGGGCGAAGTCAACCTTGGCCAGCTTGGCGAAGCCGTATTCGATGTAGCCGATGGCGCCCGGGGTCTGGCGCACGGTGGCGGTCACACCGTCGTTTTTAGGCGATTTGATGAATTTGTCACTGGCTGGCCAGTTGACGGTGTTGCCTTCACCCAGCGCCTTCTGGAACTCCGGGTTGATCGCTGCCAGGTGTTTGGTGAATACCGCGGTGGTACCGCTGGAGTCTGCACGCACGACCACGGTGATTGGCGTATCGGTCAGCTTCAGGTCCGGGTTGGCAGCGGCGATCTGTGGATCGTTCCACTTGGTGATCTTGCCCAGGAAGATGTTGGAGTAGACGTCCCGTGGCAATTTCAGCCCTTTTGGGTTGCCTGGCAGGTTGTAGGCCAGCACGATTTCACCCGCGGTCATCGGCAGCAGCTGCACGCCTTCGGCAACCTTGGCGATGTCTTCGTCTTTCATGGCCGAGTCGCTGGCAGCGAAATCGACGGTTTTATTCAGGAAGTCCTGTACACCCGCGCCGCTGCCCTTGGATTGGTAATCCACCGTGACACCTGGGGTCTTCTTGCTGAAATCCTTGAGCCAGGTCAGGTAGATCGGCGCCGGGAAGCTCGCACCGGAACCGGTCAGGCGAACGCTTTCCGCAGCAAAAGCCATAGAGCTGGCACAAAGAGATACCGAAACGGCGAGTGCAGCGGACTTCATCAAGCTCTTCATTAAGGAAACTCCTTGTGATAATTGGCCTCCGCACTCTGCAATAGGGTTGTTACAGTTTTATGAAAATTGGGTGGCGACGCGCTTTTGTCCCCATTTGCCACCTCAATAGCCGGGTTTTCCGATGTAATTACTTCGTAACAAGTTGCGACTAACACTCAGCCACTCCCCTCCCGACGCGAGCGCCTCCCATGTTTTCAACAGAAGAAGCCTTGATACAACGCATCCACCGTGAGCTGCTGGATCACAGTGACGAAGAGCTGGAACTGGAGTTATCCGAAGACGGGCATGACCTGAATGCCCTGTTTGATGAGCACGTTGAGGAAAGCAGCGAGAAGGCCGCGCGACGGATCTACTTCAGCGAACTGTTCCGCCTGCAAGGCGAACTGGTGAAGCTGCAAAGCTGGGTGGTCAAGACGGGCCACAAAGTGGTGATTCTGTTTGAAGGGCGCGATGCAGCCGGCAAGGGCGGTGTCATCAAGCGAATTACCCAACGACTCAACCCCCGAGTCTGTCGTGTGGCCGCCCTGCCCGCCCCCAACGACCGCGAACAGACGCAGTGGTACTTCCAGCGCTACGTCTCACACCTGCCGGCCGCCGGTGAAATCGTGCTGTTCGACCGTAGCTGGTACAACCGTGCAGGCGTCGAACAGGTCATGGGGTTTTGCAACGAAGATCAGTACGAGGAGTTCTTCCGCACCGTCCCGGAGTTCGAACGCATGCTCGCCCGCTCCGGCATCCAGTTGATCAAGTACTGGTTCTCCATCTCCGACCAGGAACAGCACCTGCGCTTTCTGAGTCGCATTCACGACCCGCTCAAACAGTGGAAACTCAGCCCGATGGACCTGGAGTCGCGCCGGCGCTGGGAAGCCTACACAAAGGCCAAGGAAATCATGCTGGAGCGCACCCACATCGCAGAAGCCCCCTGGTGGGTGGTGCAGGCCGATGACAAGAAGAAGGCCCGGCTCAACTGCATCCATCACCTGCTCGGGCAGATGCCTTATGAGGAAGTGCAGCTACCGGTGATCGAACTGCCGCAACGCGTCAGGCAGGAGGACTATTCCCGCAGCCCGACGCCACCGGAACTCATCGTGCCTCAGGTTTACTGAGGCAGGCCAAGCACAAATCACCCAACGCTGATCACTGCCTTCGCGGTACGCACCGCACTGAAGGATTCACGTTGCCTTGGGCGGCACCTCAGGTAATCTCAGACGTGGCAGGTCCAAAGGGGGGCCTGCCCATGAATGCAAGGTCTTTCGGCATGATGAGATTGCGACACGTAGCCCTGGTGGCCCTGCTCGGCGCCCCCTGTCTTTCTTATGGGGAACCCACTATTCAAGTTGGTTTTTCCCCGGAAGGCTCCGCCAGGAAACTCGTTCTGGAAACGATTAAGGGTGCCAGGCACAGCATCCAGATGCTTGCTTACGCCTTTCAGGCGCCCGACATCATGCAAGCGTTGGTAGACGCGAAGACCCGTGGCGTGCAGGTACGGGTGGTGATCGACAAGAAGCGCAACCTGGGTAAAACGAGTAAAGCCGCCATGGACTTTGTGACCCGCAACGGGGTGGAGTTGCGGACCAACGACCAATTTCACCTCCACCACGATAAGACGATCATTGTTGATGGCAACACCGTCGAAACCGGCTCCTTCAATTTTGCCCAGTCCGCCGAAACGGCCAACTCCGAGAATGTTGTAGTCATTCGCGATAGGCCGGAGGTAACACGCCAGTACGTTGCGCACTGGCAATCGCGATGGGAACTTGGGGAGCCCTACCCTTCACCGTCCCCCCGCGGGCTTCAGTGATCGGCATCCTTTTCTCCAGGCGAAAAAAAACGCTCAAGGCGGGAATCAACGGGTAGTCTATGAGCTCAACGCACGGAGGCATTTATGAAGCACAAGGCAATTTTTCTTCTCGCTGCTCTGCTCGCCGGCTGCTCTGCTTACAGCGAGCGAGGCAGTGATGAAGGTGGCAGCAAGAACGGAAAGAATGGTGAATCGGTTAGATGTGACGCTTCCCCCCCAAACCAGCCAGGGTGTTACACCCCTCGCCCCTCATGGAGCTGGTGGCCGTCTGAGAAAATCCATCTACGGTTGGGCCCACAACCCTGATGGGCAGCCTTTTTTGATTTTTTGGCCGCAGCCATATTGAGAGACTCTGATACGCCAAAGGTCTGGATTCAAATCCAGACATCAGTGATGCTAACGGGAAATCACTATTCTCAGTTTCCCGTGGCTTAGTGCAGCCACGAGCAGTCATTTTCAGGGAACATTCGCTCGATACTTATCACATCGGCGGCAACACCACTTTGGGAAGAGTGCAGATGACAGTCGAAGTAACGGTAGGGTCAATCACGGAAGAGTTCGGTGCTCCGTCGTTCGTGCACTCTTTTTTCTCAACGATCAGCGTGCATTGTGAACCCCACGGTTGGGGCTCCCATCTGCCACATCTGATGAATGAACTCTACCAAGGGCGCCTTCCTCATATGAGTGCCTTGCCTGCACTGGCCGAACTAAGGCTGGCGAAAGCCACGCTGGACAACTTACCCCCTTCTTCTGTCGTCTGGGACATCGAGAATCGTCAGTCCATACCACCTTGGGGCAATGACATCTCTGCGCACATCACGAGCCTTGGCAACTACTTTGTGTCGAGCAGCGGACTCGATGTCTTCCAGGTACTCGAATGTGTGCTAGCCGCCTCCGCCGAAGAGCATCAGGATGTCGTTCTACAGTGACGAATACATTCGGCTACTGGCCAAGAACGTCTCTCCAAGGCTTCACTGTCGATAGGCGCAGACTACAGTTTTTACTGCGTGAGGGCTCTCGCCTGGTAGCGGCGCTGGCGCGCTTCGCTCAAAGTGTTTCGGAAGAGGTGCCCAGGAATATGCGAGGTTTCGAGCCTTTGGCGGCTACGAATAATGCCAGCCCGGCGGTATCGCTGAGGCTGTAATCCTTGTCTTTGGGCTTTGCTTGCCTGACGGCCGTGTCAGCAAGAGGCATTTAGTACATCGCTTTAGTCAGTCGAATTCAGATGTGCTGACCCATGTACTGAAAATATTGAGAAGGGATAACAACAAGAAAGCCCCGGCCGGCCAGTGCCTGCGGGGCTTTTTGAGAAGGGTTGATAACCCCTGAGAATCGAAAATGGTGCCCGAAGCCGGAATCGAACCGGCACGCCCTTACGAGCGGGGGATTTTAAGTCCCATGCGTCTACCAGTTTCGCCATTCGGGCGGTAGCGCTATACAGCGTGCCAAGCAGCTTCTAAAGCCGTTGAGCGTTGCAGCAGGCTAGGGAATATATAGATCCAGCCCCCTCGATGCAAGGTCGGGGGCGGCCTTTTTCAAACAAACAAGCTGCACCCCGGCAAACAAAAAAGCTCGCCAGATCAGTGATCTACAGATTTAGTCGGCGGTAGCGGGCAATGGTGAGGCGCACCGGTTCGCCACGTCCGGCACTCGCCCCCAGGCGCACTACGAAAAATAAGTCATCACCGCAATAACCACCGAAACCCAAACCAGGGTCATCAAAAACGACAGCGCAGCCAACGTTTTGCCCATTTGCCTACTCGCCCGATGAAAATTGCGTCAGTGAGTCGCCCTTATACCGTCCCCGGGTGCTCCGTGGTGCTATCCAGCGCCGCGTGAGAATAGCCAAACCTGGCACGTTCTGCCTAAGCAAATTCAACCAGCCCGCAAGGCCGCCAGTTTCAGCCCGAAGCCGATCAGGAAGACGCCCGCCAACTTCTGCAGCCCTTGGGAGACCTTGGCATTGGCGCGCAGTTTCGCCGCGAAAAAGCCGGTCAGCGTCACTACGATCAGGCCATACAGCAAGGTCAACGTCGCCACCGTGGCGCCCATCAAGGCGAAGGTCTGAAGGCCAGGGTTGGCCGCCGGGTCGATGAACAACGGGAAAAAAGCCATGTAGAACACGATGGTTTTCGGGTTGAGCAGCGCGATGGTTGCGCCCTGGCGCAGGTAGTGCCGCGGCTTGATGTCGAGGATCGGTGCCGCGCCAGGCTTGGCGAACAGCAAGCTCGCACCCAGCCACATCAGGTACGCCGCCCCCAGCCATTGCACGGCGTGAAACGCTACCGGGTGGGTCTGCAGAATCGCCGCCACGCCGGCCACCGCGAGCCACATCAGTACCTGGTCGCCGAGGATCACGCCAAAGGTCGCCGCCATACCGGCGCGGAATCCGCCCTTGCCCGTCGACGTAATCAGCGCCAAGTTTCCCGGGCCCGGAATCAGCAACAGGATGATAAAAGCGAGCACAAACGAGCCGTAATCAGTCACACCCAACATGGGATTACCTCAATGGAAAAATGAACGGGATAGGCCCGCACCCTCTTTCATAACGCCACTGAGCCGCTGTTTATTCCCTGATACCCGAAAATCGCCCTCCCCGGCTTTACAGCTCCTGCGGCTCCCGGAGCCATCTGATACGCTTTTTTCTTGTGCATCTGCCCCTGTATCGAAATTCGCCCAGCCCTGACAATACTCCCACTCCCGACACGCCCGTGGAGCCCGACAGGAAACGTCCTGCCGGCCCGTTCATTTCGGAGGCCTTATGGCTAAGATGGCATTTTTCCTGTTCGGTTTTCTTGCACTGACCATCGCGATTGGTCTGCTTGCCACCATCTCACCGGTCTAGGGTTCACCGTCAGCGTACTCAGCGAAACGTAACCATCTCAAAGTCCGCTGACGTTCCCGCCGACTGCCTTGCCAGTTCACTGATCGCTATCGTGCGTACCTGTGCCCCTTCGTTCCACGGGTTGGTGTAGCTCAGCATGCCCGTCGCCGGGTTGATCTGGATGATCGCAAAGGCGTGCCCGTCGCCTCTGGACCAATCCCCATTGCGCGCCGGCTTGCCGCCGAACACCACCGCCGCCTGGCTGCCCACGGCACTGGCGTTTTTCAGCAGGAAGTCGGTGATGCCCTGGGGGGTGTTTTCGGCATCGGCCAGGCGCTGGTGATCGCCGTATTGGCCCGCCAGCAGTTCCATGACTTTATTGGTGGGCAATGCGCCCTTGGCCGGGTCGAGCTTGAAGTACTGGAACATCGCGCCGACCGCTGCAGCGGCAGGCGGATCGCCCTTGCCGTATTGGTCCAGGTCGCCCGCCTGTAAATGGTAGACCGTGGCGGGGTCGCCCGGCAGGCTGACATTGAAGCTGCCATCGGCGTTCCTGGTAACGCCCTTGTGCAGGATCGCCGCCCCCGTGCGCGTATTGGCGAACGCCCTGACTACCGAGATGCCGACGCAATCACCTTCGCTGGTCTGATTCAGATGGGTGCCGACCGGCTCTGCGATCAACGCCCCGCCCAGCGTTGGCTTCCACGGACCGGCGTCGATCACGCTGCCCTCGGCATCGCGGCGCAGTGCATTGATGCTGCCATCGGCGCTGTAGCTGCCGTCACTCAGGGACACGACGATGTTTTTTACATCAGTGCGCAGGTTCTCCCGCGCGCCGCCGTCCCGCTTCATCGCGTCCTGAAACGCCTGTGCTGCAACGATGATGCGCTGGCGTGTGGCGTCGTCCGGTCGGGCGCCACGGCTTTGGTCCAGGGCCTGGAGCAGTTGATGGTAGGTGGTTTCAATAGCGCGAATGCCAACCTGGGGAGCGGCAACGGCTGTGCCGGCAGACGCCATCGCGAGGGTAAACGTGAGGAACGAAAAACGCAGGTGTTTCTGATAACGACCAGGGATTGGGAGCACGGTCGGGCATCTCGTATAAGGAAGTTTGGAAGCGATACGTCGAACCAACCTCCCGTTCAATCGCTTCGTGCCGCAACATCCCGTAGCAGGCCTGAAAACAACGGCGAGCATGCAATAAGCCGCCAAAAAGCGTCAATGGCGGCCTGTGGCTATGCCCGGCAGCTTCAGCCGGCAAAAAACATCGGATACAAAGACAGCACCAACAACCCCGCCATGGACCAATTGAACAGCCTCAACCAGCGTGGCTCGCGCAGCACATTGCGCAAGCCGCTGCCGCACCCGGCCCATACACAGACACTGGGCAGGTTCACCAGGGCAAACACCGCTGCAATCAACAGCACGTTGGTGACATAACCCTCGGCAGGCGTGTAGGTGGTGATCGCGCCCAACGCCATGACCCAGGCCTTGGGGTTGACCCACTGGAACGCTGCCGCACCGAGAAAGGTCATGGGTTTGCGCTTGTCATCGGTGTCATCGGACATCGCGCTGGAGGTCGCAATCTTCCAGGCCAGGTACAGCAAATACGCGGCCCCTACATAACGCAATACGGTATAGGCCCAAGGCAGCGCCTTGAACACTTCGCCCAGCCCCAGCCCCACGGCGATCACCAACAACATGAAGCCAATACTGATGCCCAGTGCATGGGGAATCGAACGGACAAAACCGAAGTTCACCCCGGACGCCAACAACATCGTGTTATTGGGACCGGGCGTGATCGAGGAAACGAAGGCGAACAGCGCAAAGGCTGACAACAGGCTTGAAGACATGAACATGGCGCGACATCCAAACGAAATACGGTGGCCACGACAGTAGAACGTTGCGCCGGTGTGCGCCCCGTACAGCTACGGGGAGATACAGGCATACACTTTTTGTCAGGCCTGAGCGTTCAAAAACTCCCGATAGCGCGCCACCGTTTGCGCTGTTTGCTCGACCATCGGCAAGTGGCCCACACCGTCCATACATTCCAGCCGGGCATGGGCGATGCCCTGGGTCCACGTTTGCGCACTGGCGATTGGCGCCATCCGGTCCTCGCGGCCCCACAGCAATAGCGTGGGAACCTGCACATCCTTGAGCCACGGTTCCAGTCGCGGGCTGCCGGAAAAATCCGAGAAAATTTCAGCAAGCGCATCGCGTCGCTCGATATAGGCCTGTGCTTCAGCGGCCAGCAGCACTTCCGGTATCCACGGCGCAGATGCCATGGTCATCGAGAAAAACCGGTCGAATTGTGCCCGCGAGTGAATCAGGAAAGGGTTGTCGCCCTGGTTCACCAACTCTTCCACTTCATTGGGCTGGGGCAAGAGCACGCCGACCGGGCCGATCAACGCCAGTGACACCACACGCTCGGGGTGATGTGCGGCCAGCCAGGTGGCGACATAACCGCCCATTGAGCTGCCGACCACATGGACGGCATCGATCCGGCAAGCATCCAACAGTTCGATCAACCTCTGCGCCTGGGCCGCGATGCTGTAGTCCGCGCCGTGCTCGAAACGGTTTTTGCCATGCCCGGCAAGGTCAGGGATGACAACGCGATAGTCCGCCGTAAAGTGCCGGGCAAAGCCGAACCACACGCCTTTGTCGGCGCTGAAACCGTGGATCAATAGCAGCGGCGGCGAGCTGACAGGGCCACCTTGATAGGTTGCCAGAGTCATACGCTGAATGGACACCAGCACCTCTTTCAGCCGGGCGCGCCTGGCCTCCACCGTCGCAATGAGCGCAAACAACAGGTTCCCGACCCGTGGGTAGGTCCACCACACCCACACTGCAGCCACCACCAGCAAGACGGCGATCACGAGCATCAAGGCTTCTCCGAACATGGAAACGACATACACGATTCCAGACTGCGTACGACGAGAAGAATTACAGCATGCCTATGAATACCTTCCAACAAACGGTCGATGGTTCGTGTTTCGTCGACCGGTGACTGGCCCGGCGCCGTTAAGTGTCGGACAGCGAGGAAGTGATTTGCGCAATCGCGTCCTGATCCATCCCGTCCAGCGTGCGGTAGTGGTTGATGATCAACGTTTCCTTGTCGCTCAAGTCGTCCTGGCTAATGACCGCCCGCTCCCCCGTCAGCACGTAAAGCACGTCTACGCCCTTGCCCCGGATGGCGATCAGGTAATCGGACTTGGGCATCCGCGCGCCACTTTCATAGTGCACCTGGGCATTGGCGGCGACACCGCCAATCGCACCGAATTCCTGCTGGGAGAGCCCGAGAGCCTTGCGTTCTTCTTTCAGGCGGGCGCCGAGCCGATCGTCCATGGTGGGTACCTCAATAAGCGTGTTTAACACCCACCATACGCTTATGTGCAGGAGCAGGGTCCATTCATTCGGATAGGAGCCTATTGCGCACGCATGCAAGCGAACCTGTGCGGCAGGTCATCGGCCTTTCCGAGCGGTACGCCGTTATGTCGAAGGATGTTAAGGGCCTGCGGAGTATTGAGCCTTGCATCACTCCGCCTCATTCCTCAGGATAGCGCTCTTCATCTCAACACCGGCAAAAGGCTACTGCATGAAGCTGTTGCGTAAATGGCGTGAACATCAAGAGCGCAAGGCACTGCGCGCACTCCCCCAACTTGAGCGTGCTACGCAAAAGTTGCGCAATCGCTACCCGAAGTACACGTTTGGTGTTGGCACCTACGGCGATTTGAAGGTTCACGACTGGAATGAAGGCACCACACTACGCGTAGGCGCTTATACGTCCATTGCCGGCAACGTCGAAGTGTTTCTAGGCGGCCACCATCGTACCGACTGGCTGAGTTGCTACCCCTTCCCCGCCAAGATCGAGGAAGTTGCGCACATCACTGACTTCGGCGGCAGCAAAGGTGACGTGGTCATTGGTAATGATTGCTGGATAAGCTCGCAGGCGATCATCCTGTCGGGCGTGACCATTGGTGACGGAGCCGTGGTTGCCGCAGGGGCCGTAGTGACCAGGGACGTTGCGCCTTACGCCATCGTGGGTGGCAACCCGGCCAAGCCTATCCGCTGGCGGTTTGATGAGCCTACCCGGTTGATCCTTGAGCAATCGGCCTGGTGGCACTGGCCGGTTGCAGAAGTACGTGAAGTGGCGCACCTGCTGTGCAGCACTGACATCAAGCCCTTTGTCGAGTATTTGAAGCAGAGGGCCACCGAGGCGAAATAACCATGACGCTCCATGAAGAAAACCCATCGGCCGCCACTGTACGTCGGCCCCCACGAGGGTTCTGGCGCTGGCTGCCCCTTGGGGGCTTGATGGGTTTTATCGCGGTTACATCAGTGATTTTGCTGGGTGCGCAGCCGCCCGAATGGATGTTCGTGGCGCTTAACGTTGGCTGGGCGCTTGTTGCGTTGACGTTGCTGGCAAAGCTTTCGGGTGTGTGAGGCGCCAGGTGAACCAGCAAGGATCGCTCGGTGCAGTGCCTCATCAGCGCCCTACAAACAACGTGAAACAACGCACATTTATGGAATTCCAATATTGAAGGTCAAAAATTGACCAAATAATATCGGGCTCCACCCGGGCGCTCACTTCTATACGGATATTGTTCTGCGCCTGCTCGGGCTCCCACACGTGCGCAGGCAATCAAACATTGAGGTTTGCCATGCGTCTTTCCACACTCGCGCCAGCCGCCGCCCTGTTCAGCCTGCTCACCCTGCCCGTCCATGCCGCCGATCTGTCTGCCCTCACGGGAGCCCTGTCGTCTGCCTTGGGTGGCGCCAGTAACAACAACACCAACACCGTGAACGCCAATACCGCCTCCTGCCAGCAACAGGTTCGTGATCTGCAGGCCAATATCAATGCGGCCAATGCCAAGGGCGACACCTTGCGCGCGACGGCCTTTCAGGCGGCGCTGACACAAACCAACAAAAGCTGCAGCAACAGCACCTACAACACCCAGGCGCAAGTGAACACCAACCCCCAACACCAGCAAAACGTGAATAAGGCAGCGGATGCGATCAACGCCATTGGCGGCCTGTTCAAATAAGGTGGAATGCCCGGTGAGAAAGGCCTGCGATCGCGGGCCTTTTCTTCGCCTATCGAAACTTCGCGGTGTGTAAGACTTCGTCTGGTGAAGTCATGTCGACCGGCAATGCACAGGGCATTTAAGACAGATCAAACTTGGGAAGCGCCTGCGCCGCCTGAGCCAAGCGCTGCGTGGCGATGCGGATTTCCTCCTGGTTGAGCGAGGCGAATCCCAAACGCAGGGCATTCTCTGGGTGATCAAAGGGTGAAAACAGCCGACCACCGCGCACCACCAAGTCCAGCTCCAGCGCTTTTTCAGCCAGTTGATCGACGTCGATTGAGTCGGCAAACCTTACCCACAGCGCCAGCCCGCCTTCCGGTTCCTGCACGGAGATCTGCTCGCCAAAAGCCTCCAGCAGGCAATCGAGCAGGGTTTCCCGACGCCGACGGTATTCTTTGGAAACCCGACGCAGATGCTTCTTCAGCTCGCCATTGTTGATCAAGTCCGCGAGCATCCGTTGCATGACTGCATCACCCTGCCCCAGGCTCACCGCCGCCTTGCGCTCGAGCACTTCGATGACATTCGATGGCGCAACGATGTAGCTGCAACGGAAGGTGCTGCCCAGGGATTTGGACAGCGAACCGATGTAGATCACATGACGCTGCGCGCTGTCGCTGGCCAGAGGCAAATAGGGCCGTCCGGCAAAGTGGTACTCGTGGTCGTAGTCTTCCTCGATGATGCAGAAGTCATGCTGCCGGGCCAATTCCAGAAGTTGCTGCCGACGCCCGGCACGCAGGCTGACGGTGGTCGGAAACTGGTGATGGGGCGTGACATACATCATCCGCACGTCGTGCATCCGGCACAGCTCGGCGAGTTGATCGACACGGCAACCTTCGTCGTCCAGGTCGACGGTGACCAGTTGCGCGCCCAACTGGCGGAAAATCTCCCAGGCAGGCGGGTAACTCAGGCGTTCGACCACCACCACATCACCGGGCTTGATCAGCACGCTGGCCGCCAGGTACAGCGACATCTGGACACCTTGGGTCAGGCAAATCTGGTCCGCTGCGACCATCAGGCCGCGATTATGGCGCAACATTTCGGCGAGGGCGTTGCGCAGGTATTGACCGCTGCCCTCGCTGCCATGGCGCACCGTGTTGGTAGTAAAGCTGTAGCGCAAGGCATTACGGTAGTAGCGGTGCAGGACGGCTTGCGGCAGTAAGCGATGGTCACAGGCGCCATTGTCGAAGAACAGCGCGCCCGGCCGCTGTTGCAGCGCAGTCACCTGCTCGCCCGGCGTGAAATAGACCGCCGCCGGCGTGTCCCGCAGCGCCAGGGCAAATGCCTTTGGTGCGCGGGGGGCAGCCACCGTGCCTGTCGCCAGTTGCGTACTGACGAACGTGCCACGCCGCTGAATGCTGACCAGCCAGCCCTTGGTCACGCCCTCCTCGTAGGCCAGGATCACCGTCTTGCGGTTGACGTCCAGCAACTGCGCCATTTCCCGCGTGCCGGGCAACAGCGTTCCGGGGCGCAGGCGGCCCTCGGCAATCGCGCTCACCAGGCCCTCAATGATTTTTCGATACGACGCCTGCGACTGCGCCCCGTCGAGCTTGAGCAGAGGGCGCCATTTGCGAAGCTGGACCATGTGAATTATCCAAAACTGGAGGTTCTTATGGTCCTAGTCTACCGCAATAATCGAACCTCAATTGCCCCGAGGTATTTATGCATAACCGCCATGTCGTTGAATTGTTGCCCTCGGGCAAGTCCTTCGAAGCCGCCGATCAATTGCTGCTCGACGCCATGCTGGCCAGCGGTCTCGCCGTGCCCTTTTCCTGCCGGCGCGGCGCCTGCGGGTCGTGCAAGGTCAAGGTGGTGTCAGGCGAGTATCGAGAAAAGATGCGCACACCAGACACCCCGGCGCCCTCCTACCCGCTCGCGGCTGACGAGATGTTGCTGTGCCAGAGCCATGCCTGCAGCGACATGCGCCTGGAAATTCCCGGCTGGTCATTGGACACGCCAACGCTGGAAGTCAGCGCACAGGTGATCGGCAAGCGCGCACTGAGCGGCGATATCGTCGAGCTGGTGTTGCAGACGGCCCAGCCACTGGAAGTGCGGCCCGGCCAGTACCTCAGGTTTCGCCTCGACGATGGCGACAGCCGCTGTTTCTCCGTGGCCAATTTGCCCGCGCAGGAGCACGGCCGGCTGGTGTTTCATATTCGCCAGGTCAGCGGCGGCCTGTTTTCCGAACGCATCCTGTCGACCCTGCAAGCGGGCGATGCGGTGAAACTCGAAGGCCCCGTGGGCGCCTGCACCTGGCAACACGAAGATGAGCGCCCTGTGGTGCTGTTCGCGACCGGCACCGGCTATGCCGGCGTCAAACCCTTGTTGCTGACAGCCCTGGCCCGCCAAGCCGAGGTCACCCTGTACTGGGGTAACTCGGCACCGGCGGACTTCTACGACGCCGAGTTTCTCGAATGGGCCAGCGAGGCCCATCCACGCTTTCACTGGCATCGAGTCCAGGCGGCAGACGCCCGCGTGCAACAGGTCGCACTGGCACAGCCCCATAACTGGGCCGATAGCCAAATCTATGCCTGCGGCAATAGCACGATGATCAACCAGGTCCGCGAAACCTGCCTGGCAGCGGGTGCGCAGGCGCATCGGTTTGTCGCCGAAGCCTTCGTCCCCAGCGGTGCGTCGACCCAGGCGTCGTCACTCAAGACGCTGGACCCGGTGCTGGAAAAAGTCGGCCCGCGCTACTCGCTTGACGGCATGCTCGCGGCCCGCGAGCAAACGGTGAGAGCCCTGGCCGCCATCGCCGACCAATGGAAAGTCGGCATGACCACTGCGCAAGCGCTGCAAATGGCCAGCCAGACATTGCAGGACATGGGCGCGTCTCACACCTGGCACCCCACCTATATACGTTTTGGCGACGACACCGTCCGTACCCCGCGCCAGGGCGTCGACCTGCTACGCGAGCTGCGTGCCACCGATATCGCCGTGGTCGACCTGGGCCCGGTGTGGGACGGCTATGAAGGCGACTATGGCGACACCTTCGTGTTCGGCGAGCACCCGCTGCATGACGCATGCGTGAAGGCACTGCACCAAGTGTTCGACGAAACCCGCGACGCCTGGCACCGCGGGCTGACCGGACGCGAGCTCTATGACTTCGCCGAGCACAGTGCCCTCTCCAAAGGCTGGCGCCTTGAACGCAACCTGGCCGGGCACCGCATCGCCGACTTCCCGCATGCGCTGTTCGGGCAGGACAAGTTGGCTGAAGTGGAGATCGTACCGAGCGAGATGGTTTGGGTGCTGGAGATACAGCTGTGCCATCCCACACTGCCGATCGGGGCGTTCTTCGAGGACATCCTGATTGGTGAGGCCAACCGGGCCTAGTCGGGGCGGCGGTTGATAGCCTGAAACCGCGCGCTTTTTCTGCCAGCCTACCGGTGATAAGCCTTTCGGTAGGTGGTGGGACTCACGCCCACGATCGACAAGAAGTGTTGACGCAAAGAGAGGCTTGTACCAAACCCGCAGGCGTCAGCGATTGCCTCAACGCTATGGTCGGTGGTTTCGAGGTGCAGTTGAACGGCTTTGATTCGCTCGTTGGTGAGCCACTGCCCAAACGTCGAGCCGGTCAGTTGCTTGAAGTGCCGGGTGAAACTGCGTCGACTCATCGCCAGCCTCTGCGCGACGTGATCGATTGACAACGGTTGGCCCAGATTGGCCCGAAGCCAGTCGAGCAACTGGCCGAGACGCTGGTCGCTGGCGCCTTGAGGCACCGGCTGGCTGATGAACTGAGCCTGGCCGCCGTCGCGATGAGGCGAGACGAGCAGTTGGCGCGCCAACGCATTGGCAACCCCCCGCCCGTAGAGACGCCTGACGATGTGGATGCAGCAATCGAGCCCCGCTGCCACGCCCGCCGAGGTCAGTACCTGTTCTGCTTCGACATACAGCACTTTGGGGTCCACTTCGATGCGCGGGAAATCTCGCGCCAGATGCGCCGCCCAGGCCCAGTGCGTGGTTGCCCGCTTGTCGCACAGCAGGCCCGCGTGGGCAAGTACGAACGCCCCCAGGCACAGCCCCACCACCAACGCGCCGCTTGCATGGGCGGCCTTAAGGGTTTCGACCAGTGCATGCGGCGGCGCTTCGGCGACATCACGCCAGCTGGGGACGATGACAATATCGGCCCCGACGACCTGATCCAGACCATGGTYGCACTGGACGGCAAAACCGGCGTTGGTCATCAGCACCCCATCCTCGCCAGCACAAACCACCAGCTCAAACCAGGGTGAATCCCCCACCCTACGGTCTTTACCGAACACCAGGCAGGGAACGGAAAGGTGAAAGGGACTGATTCGATTAAAGGCGATGACCGCCACTCTCACACTTTTTTTCACAGAGACGGGCCTGATCAAGATTGGCCCGATTCTAATGAAAAATGGTCATTGGGCCAATGGTGCCGATACTGAGATACGTCCACTCTGACCTCAGCTGCATTTCACCGGGAATGCGCAATTCAGAGCTCAGGCCTCAATGAACATCGCGACTTTTTGCACACTGGGAGTACTTATGACGACGCTGTCGATGACCGAACCGGCGCAAGCGGCCGGACCTGTACCTTCCCTCCCCTATACCAGCGAGTCCACTGCCTATCACTGGTCCAGCGTGGACGGCGTGAAGGTGTTCTATCGTGAGGCCGGCCCCAGGGACGCGCCAACCCTTGTGCTGCTGCATGGCTACCCTTCGTCGTCGCGCATGTGGGACTCACTGATACCACTGCTTGCCGATCGGTATCACGTGATCGCCCCCGACTACCCCGGGTTCGGCAAAAGCGACGCGCCCTCCGCTGCGACCTACGCCTACACCTTCGACCATCTGGCCGAGACCATGAGCAAGCTGCTCACACAATTGAAAATCGATGAGTACACCCTGTTCATGCAGGACTACGGCGGCCCGGTAGGCTTTCGGATGATCCTCAACGCCCCGCAAAAACTGCACGGCATCATCATCCAGAACGCCAATGCCTATAACAAAGGCCTGGGTGCCAAATGGGCAAACATCGCCAAGTATTGGAAGGCCCCTTCCGAACATCCCGAGCAAGTCGATGCGTTCACGGGGTACGAGGGCACGAAGCAGCGTCATCTGGGCACCAGCCCCCATCCCGAGCGCTATAACCCGGATGCCTGGGAAGACGAGTTTGCCGCCTTATCCCGTCCGGGCCAGCGGGCCATACAGTCGGCGTTGTTGCTGGACTACCAGAACAACGTCGCCTCCTACCCTAAATGGCAGCAATGGTTGAAAGACAACCAACCGCCCATGCTGGTCATGTGGGGAAAATACGACCCGTCGTTCATTGTGCCGGGGGCCCTGCGCTACAAGGATGACGTGCCGGGTGCCGAGGTGCATGTCCTGGAGGCGGGCCATTTCGCACTCGATGAAAAAACCGAACAGATCGCCAGCCTGACGCGCCTGTTCATGGCGCGCATTACTGCCGGTAAATAGTCAGCGCTTCCTGAGGGCTTGGTCATCTCGGCCCTCAAGGATGTAAACGCTGATGAACAAAGCCCCCCCTGGCTGCCGTAGGGAGCGGCTTATGGATGCTTGCCAGATATATCCGGAAGGCAATCTTCAAGAGGCAGGCGCAGGCTACTTCGTTTTAGTCGATTGGGTGGCCATCCAGCCAAATACGACGACCATCACAATCGGCATGATCATCTTGCTTGGCGGGACCGAGCCCGAGTAGGCCTGGAAGCCGAGCAGCAGCAACTGCAAGACGTTGCCTATCACGCAAACAAGAAACACCCATCGCAAGTACCTTGGAAACATCTGTCCATCCTTAGAGTAAAAAAAACGCGATACTAGTCGGGTTGGGATTGGAAGCCAAGGCTGCGGGCGCCGTTTGAAACGCACTTGCCGATAACCAAACCAATGCCTCATCGTTCGGGGCTTCAAGAAATGTTGTAGCGGGTGCAAGCATATGAAAGAAATCTATCTATTGGTCGAGCACGGCATGGATCAAGGCGAGGTGTACATACTCGGCTGGTTCGATAATGAGAAAAAGGCCAAGGAGGTGGCCGAAATGAAGGAGTGGGAGGCATACCATGCCGCCATCAACCGTGAGCATTCATGGTCAAATCACAAACCGCTCCCGCCAGACCAGACTAACTACCGTCGTTTCTGGGTCAAAGAAATTTCCAAATATGAACCGGCTCCCAGCATCAAGCCCTCGGCGGTTCACTGAGAGCCAGGATGATTCAGAAAGCCACGGTCAGCGCCGCCGAGCGAAAGGTGCAGGCGCTTTCCGGCGAGCGGGATCCCTCAGGGTCAGACCAGTGTTCCCGACATCATCCCCCGGCACCTAATACTTTCCCGCGCCCAATAAAAAACCCCGTAGACGTTAATCTACGGGGTTTCTAAGAGTGGAGGCCGAGGTCGGAATCGAACCGGCGTAGGCGGATTTGCAATCCGCTGCATAACCATTTTGCTACTCGGCCTCAAACGATTAATGCCTTACAACCGACATTCACCGCATACAAACTTGAGTGGGCTATGTGAAGCTTGCCTCTACTCTATCTCATTGAAAACATTGAAGTTTTTAATGCTTCAGTGCGTTCGATGGGCGCAATTATGTACTCATTTGCCAGGGCTTGCAACCCCTTGATTTCAAAAAATATTCTTCCACCAGGCAGTACAGCGGGTGCACTGGGCGGCTCGATACGCAAAGTAACAGCCAGCTACGGGGCTGGCGCCCAAGGCGTGGCCAGTAAACGCGAACCAACGCCCTGGCGTCAACATTTGAAGGCCTTGCGTGGCGCCTGCCCGTTAGCCGGTATGAATCTTGCTGAAGCTACTGATCCAATTCTGCTGGGGCGGCAACGGCATCATGGCACTCAATCAGATTCTGGCGCTCAAGGAGGTCGCCGGTTGGCACAGGGACTTGGCCGGGCTGTTCGATCGTCAACTGGACAGTGAGTTGCCGACGCTGCTTTGTGGTGCGATGCGCCAGTTCATCGATCACGACAATTTCATCCTGAAAGTTTATGACGCCGGCAGTGACCGGCCTACGATCATTGCCCATGACATCCCCGCCCACCGCCACCCGCAGTATTTCGGCGCGTATTTTTCTTCCGCCTACAAACAGGATCCGCTGTTGCAGCGTATGGCCCACGGCACCGGCGCGCAGATCGTGCAGATCAACAGCGCGACCTGTGCCCTGGAAAGCAGCGCGTATTACCAGACGTATTACCACGAGCTGCAGCTTAATGATGAAGTCGACATTCTGTTGCCAATGGAGTCGGGGCAATCGCTGGTGCTGTCGATGGGGCGGCGCGATGGCGTAACTCAGCGCGATGAGCTGGCGACGCTGAACAGTGTCTACCCCCTGGTTGAGTGCCTGCTGCGCAAATTCTGGAAGCAGCACGCCTCCCCGCTCGCAGGTGCCCACGAACAGCCTGTATTGACCAACCGCGAGCGCGAGGTGATCCAGTGGATGCTCAATGGCAAGGGCACCAAGGAGATCGCGCGGTTGCTGGATATCAGCGTGCAGACGGTCAAGGTGCATCGCCGTAATGTCTACGCCAAGCTCGGGGTGAGTACCGAGTTGCAACTGTGCAGCCTGCTGGCGGCCAAGCCGCTCCCGTAACCCGCCCTACCCCCATAGAGGCATTTTCTCGCCCTTGTCGCCCTCCTACTCTGCAGATTCGTTCACTGGCTGTGAGGATCTGTTCGATGAAGGGGACCGCCATGAAGACCGGGTTTGTCTGGCATGAAATTTACATGTGGCACTCAACCGGCCGCCACGCCGGGGTGTATCAGCCAGGGCTGACGATTCAGCCTGGGGTACCGTTCGAGGAAGCTGAAACCAAACGCCGCTTCAAGAATCTGCTGGAGGTCAGCGGGCTGGGCGAGCAATTGCAGCCGATCAAGGCCCTGGCCCTGACCGAGCAGCAACTGCTCGCGGTGCATACACCGGCGTATCTTGAGCAATTGCAGCAACTAAGCGACGGGCCGGGCGGCCTGGTGTGTGCCAACACGCCGGTGGGCCACGGCAGTTACGAGATCGCGGCGCTGGCAGCAGGCGGTGTGGTCGCCGCGGTGGACGCAGTGCTGCAAGGCACCGTGCGCAACGCCTATGCGCTGGTACGCCCGCCCGGCCATCATGCCGAACCGGACCAGGGCATGGGGTTTTGCCTGCTGGCCAATGCGGCGCTGGCAGCCCGACACGCCCTGGACCAGCACGGCTTGACGCGCATAGCGATTGTTGACTGGGACGTGCATCACGGCAACGGTGCACAACGCATCTTCTGGGACGACCCGCGCGTACTGACCGTGTCCATCCACCAGGACGGCAATTACCCCGCGCATACCGGCCATGCGCATGAGCTGGGCGGCGGCGCGGGCACGGGTTACAACCTCAACGTACCGCTGCCCGCCGGTTGTGGCGAAGGCGCATATCTGGCGGCCTTCGATACCCTGATTTTACCGGCGCTGCGCGCCTATCGCCCGCAATTGATCATCGTGCCCTGCGGTTTCGATGCCGGAGCGTACGACCCGTTAGGCCGGATGATGCTCCACAGCGACAGCTACCGGGCCATGACCCAGCGCTTGATGGACCTTGCCGACCACTGCTGTGACGGCCGCCTGGTGCTGTGCCACGAGGGCGGCTACGAACCCAACACCGTGCCTTACATGGGCCTGGCGGTGATGGAAACCCTCAGCGGACAGCGCACTGCCATTGTCGACCCCAACCTGGCGGACATGCGCGGCATCACCGGCCAGGCACTGCAACCCCATCAACAGCAATGGATCACCCACTTGCAGCACGTGCTGCACAGCCCCCTATTCGAAGAAGGACTCCGCACATGAGCAGTCTGTCCGTTGCACAACGCTACGTGTCCAACGCCGGCCTGCGCCTGGCCGCGGTGGTGATCTTCTCGGCGATCGGCCCGCTGGTGCTATTGGTAGCACCGGCGCTCGCCAGCCGTTATATCGTCGAACTGGGCTTGAACACCCAGCAAGTAGGTTTTCTATTCACCATGGAACTGGGCGCCATGGCGGTCGCAACCTTGCCGGCCTACTTCATGATGCGCTGGCTAAGCTGGCGCCGCATTGCCTGCTGCGCAGCGTTGCTGTTCATTGCCGGCAACCTGCTGACCGCCTTGCTGTTGCATGGCGCCCAGCCGTCGTATGGTTTATTGGTGGCGGTGCGTTTTGCCAGTGCCTTTGCCGAGGCGTGCCTGGTGCTGGTGTGCATGGGCACGGCAGCAACCTTGCCGAACGCCGCCCGCGCCTTCGGCCTTTGGGTGTCGGGGCAGTTGGTGCTGGCGGCGGTGAGCCTGCATTTCATGCCCGCGCTGTTTGAGTACAGCGGCGCGGCGACGTTCTTTTTCCTGATGGCACTGGTCACCGCCTGCGTATTCCCGCTGGTGTTCAGCCTGCCACAACGAAGCCCCGCCCCCGTCGCTACGGGTAAAGCGGCGATCAGTGCCAAGGCTGCGCTTGGCATGCTCGCGGTATTCCTGTTCTACCTGAGCCTGAGCGGCATCTGGACCTTTGTCGGCGAACTGGCCAACCATCAGGGCATCAAGCCCGCCGACAGTGCTGGCGCCCTGGCCACGGCAACCTTGATGGGCATCGCCGGTGCATTGTTCGCCACCTGGATCGGCCCTCGGGGCCCGCGTACGCTGCTGGTGGCGGCTGGTTTTGTGTTGATGGCAGGCAGTTTGTTAGGCCTCTTGGGCGACTTGACCCTGGTGCATTATTTTCTCGCCGCCTGCGTGTTCAAGTTCGCCTGGACCTACACCCTGCCCTTTCTCATGACGGCCATCAGTGAGCACGATCGCCAGGGTGGCCGATTGGTAGTGTTGTCCAATCTGGCGATTTGCGGTGGCCTGGCCGTTGGCCCGTCATTGGCAGCGATGTTGCTCGGCGAACAGAGCCACTTCACCCTCCTGCTCTGGACCTCAGTGGTGTTGTGCGCAGCGTCGTTCCTGGCAATTGCGCCGTTGACGGTAAAACCAACCCAACCCTGAACCAGCACCAGATAAAAAACGCGCAACGGCCCAAAAGCCGTTGCGCGTTTTTTTATCGACGCTGGGTTTAGTAGTGGTAGCTCAGGTAAACCTGCCAGGCCGAAAACGTATCGTTGCCCAAGGTTTGCTTCGCCGCTGCACCGGGCTTGACCCAGTTGTAGGAGAGCGTCGCGTACACGCTTGGCACCGGCGTCCAGTCGACATACAGGCTGCTCTCATCGGCGAAATCGCGATCAGTGACCGCCTGGCCCAGGTAGTTTTTCTGGTCCAAGGCGAACTGGTAGTACACCCCGCCAACACCCACCTGCGGCGTCAGTTGAGTGGCCAGTTTCCACATGCCCACCCGTTCATTGCTGTTGTTAAGCAGGTAGTTGCCAGTGATGTCACCGATCACCCAGGCACCACGCTCCATATAGCCCTTGCTGAGCGGTTCCCAGCTTTTGCGGGTGTTGTCAGCCAGGTTGGCATCCCCGGAGAACACACCGTAACGATAGGTCAGAGTCGGGTTTAAGGGCAGACTGCTGAATTGGTAGTCAGCGCGCGCATACCAGGCGCTGGCGTCGTATTGCACGCCTTTGCCGCTGCCCCGCTCGATGGCGTATTCCGCCTCCAGGGTCAGGCCGTTGATGCCGGGAACTTTCATTCCCAGCAATCGAGCGTCATAGAGGTTCATGCCGTCACGGGGTGCAACGGCATTGATCTTCGGGTCGACATCATCGACGTGCAGCATCATCAGCCCCGGCTTGCCGTACGCCAATGCATAGTCGAGGTTGACCCCGGTCATGCGGGTGTCCCCCAAATGGCTGTCGGTGCGCACGGTAAACAGTTGGCTGGATAACGGCCCGGCATCGTAGCGCAAGATCGCTGTGTCCTTGAATGCACGGCGCGGGTCAGCCCAATAGGCACCTTCCGAATACATCCCCAAATGCCCGTCGGCGATGATGAAGCCGTTGCCTACCACAAACCCCTGACGCCCGGCGGTAAAGGTCCAGGCGCCACTGCGAACACCGCCGTAAAGTTCTTCGAGACTGACGTTGCCATCGCCGCCACGGGTCAGGCCCGCCGCATCACCATCGCCATAGGTATGGGTACCAATCACCGAAGCGCCGCCCAGCAATTGCAGGCCACTGTCGAAGGTGTAGTTGAGGGTCGCGCCGGGCTTGAAAAAGGTTTCCACCCAGTCCGCGCGCGGGCCCTTGTTCTGGCCACTGCGGGCATCGATTTGCCCCAGGCCGAAGTTCACGCCGTCGCTGGCAATCACCGCCGTACCGACGCCCAGATTGAGTTCCCCCTTGAACCCTCCGTCTTCAAACACATAGCCAGCCCAAGCTGGCGCGCAGGCACAAATAAGGGCCAGCGGTGAAAGCCGCAAGGCCCGTTGCAAGCGGTCATGACGTTTCATTGAGTGCTCCGTGAATACCAGTAATTGTTGTTGGCAGGCAAAAACACGAACAGCCGGAAACCCGGCGCGACAGCCACCGTTCCCAAGCAGGTTTTTTTGTTGTTTTAAGGCACTCCGGCCCGTATACACGGGCTCTAACCGGAGTTCATTGAGAGTAAGAAGTCGCCCGGATGGCGTATATACAGCTATCGGGGTAGGCGGCGGGGTGCTGCGGGGAGGTCTTGGGGGCGTAGCGAACGAACGTTGATTGCTCCCACGGGCCGGGAGCAATCAACACCTAGCGTTTTACTCTTTGACAACCTGCAATTGGTACTGCGGATCAGCCTTGATCTGCTGCTCGGTAAACGGCAGCGGCCCGAGTTTTTTCTCGGAGAACGCCTGGGTCTGGTCCTTGAAGTATTTCGACGCCGGGTCGCTGGACAAGGAGAACGCCAGTACGCCAACCGCTTGCGGCCCCTTCTCGTCGAACGTGACGATTTGCAAGTAGCTGCTGCCGCTGACCACTTCGAGTTTGCCATCCGCACGGGGCACGCTTTGCATGGCGTTGTACACGCCCAGTTCCTGCGGGCCGCCATGGATCGGTGTTTGTCCCGAGACCTGGATATCACCCCAATGGCTGTCGGCGGTCAGCCCACGCTTGGCCACGTCGGCGGCGGACGCCAGCATCGCCTCGCGCAGTGCCTTGGCCACCCCTGCCCGTTCAATTGCCAGCCCACGTGGTGTGGTCAAGGGGTGTGCCGGGTCGAAGCCGACCTTCCACGCGTCGGGCGCTTGCGCCAGTTGCTCCGCCAGGTTGATGAAGTGCACCAGGCCCAGGCCGCTGTCTAGGTTGGCGCGCTGGTCCCAGTTTTTCAGGCTGTCGCACACCGACTTCACGCTGGCATCGGCACCCGCGCAGAATTTCAGCAAGTCCGGCATGACCTGGCTGGCGAGGTACACCTGGTTGTCCATGACCATGTTCTGCAAGTCGACGACCTTGATCGGCTGCTTGTCGAGTTCCTGCAAGCGTTGCAAGGCGAAACGGGCGCGTGGGCCCAGGCCGATGTTCTCCTGGCTGATCACCGGCGAGAACCCGGTCAGCGGGGCCTTGGGATTGACCATCCACGCCGAGTCGTTGGAGTGCTGCACGTAGTCGGTGCGCTCAAGTTGCGGCTGCTGATCGGCCGGGAAGATCCCGGCCTGGGCGGCACGCGGGTCCACGTCCCAGGCGCAGGCGCTGCGGGAGCCGTCGAGCATGATGAACTGCAGGCCCACGCGCGGGTCGCTGCACTGCGCGAGTTTTTGCGCGCTGACGTTGGGCACCACCGACAGGTTCATGTACAGGCTCTGGCCCTGGTCGTCCGCCGCCAGGGTGTTGACCCACGGGATGCCTTGCAGGGTGTGCACCGAGGTTTGCAGTTCCTTGAGGTTCGCGGCGCGGTTCATCGCGTACCACTGTTGCAGCACCCGATCGTTGCCCAGGTTGGCGTCCCGCAGGCTGAAGGCATATTTTTTATCCCAGTCCAGCTTGCCCGGCCATTGCACCATCGGGCCGAACTGCGAGCTGTAGACGGTGCGCGACTCTTCCCGTGTACTGCCGTCGGCGGCTTTCACCGTCACCTTGAGGTTGGTTTTATCCATGGGCACGGATTTGCCATCCAGCAAATAACGGGTCGGGTCCTTCGGGTCCAGGGTCAGGCGGTACAGGGTGAAGTGTTTGGAGGTATCAACCGTATGGGTCCAGGCCACGTGCTGGTTGAAGCCGATGTTGATCACCGGCAGGCCCGGCAAGGCGGCGCCCATCACATCCAGTTGGCCGGGAATGGTCAGGTGCATCTCGTAGAAACGCATGCCACCAACCCACGGAAAATGCGGATTGGCCAGCAACATGCCACGGCCGTTGAATGATCGGTCGCGGCCCACTGCAACGGCGTTGCTGCCACGGTCGAGGGCGAAACGCTGCTGGTTGGCAGCGGCGACCTCAAATGCCTTGGCATCCCGTTGAGCAACGGCATTCGGCGGCGCTGCGCCCACCAAGGCCTCGGCAAACTGCCCGACGCCGCCTTCCACCAGCAAGCGACGGGTCAACTTCACCAGGTCTTGCGGCGTGATGGGCCGTACCCATGCGGCCTGGCACTGCGCCGGCAAGCCTTGGGCGGTACGCTCCTTGAGGTAACGGTTGTAGCCGGCCACATAGCCTTCAATGCGCTGCTGCATTGCCGGGGTTTGTGCCTTCCAGAACGCCGCAACCGCCTCGGGCGTGTTGAGCCAGGTGAAGAACACGTCGTTGGCGAGGTTGTTGCGCCCCTCCAGGGTCGCCTGCTCGGGGCCGAAGTACCTGGCGCGCTCACCGTTGACCGTCACCACCTCATTGGCCAGCAGGCACAGGTTGTCCTGGGCATAGGCATAGCCGATGCCAAACCCCAGCCCGCGCTCGTCGCTGGCCCGGATATGGGGGACACCAAAACCGGTGCGGCGGATCTCGGCCGTGGCCTGCTGCTCCTGCACCCGCGCCGTGGCCGAAAGACTCAGCCCCAGCAACGCACCCGCCACGCACACCCTGAACAACCCGTTGGTAATAATCACGCAGACTCCACAGCCAAATTAAACACCGTGACGAGGGACAGCTTCGCCAACACCTCAGTTAAGACGTAAAAACCGGGAATAATTTAGCAGCCGCAGGCGTTTATTCAGACATGTCGGTATGTCTCCGGGATGTTACCGACAAAATTTCTACATCCCGCGCTTCATGATTTCGGCTGCTCGTACGTCTTATTAGTTAAGAGCACCATCATTTTCCTGATCAGGCTCTGATAAGGAGTTTCTGCATGTACAACTCGCAACTGCCCACGGAAGGACACTCATCCATGCATGACGGCGCTTTTGGCTCCGGCAACCAGGCGTTCGGCAAGGCGCCGGAACATGGCAACCAGCGCATTCGTCATTTGCTCAAGTGCTTTGGCCTGCGCACCAGCCTGATCCGGCTGAAGGTCATCGACGCCCTGCTGACCGCCGCCGACAACCAGCGCACCCTCGGCGTGCGCGGTGTGCACAGCCATTTGCTGGAGCTGGGCATCCCGTTGTCGTTTCTCAGCGTGCGTGAGGTGCTCAAGCGCCTGTGCACCGAAGGCGTGATCACCCTGAACGCCGACAAGAGCTACAGCCTGCACGAGCAGGCTGCCAAAGTCCTGGAAGGCCGGGCCTGACTCAGAGGTTAGGCTTGACCTTGCGGCGCATCACACCGTTGATCACCACCACGGTCACCGCCACGGCAATGGCGATGTACTGGAACGTTTTTTCGCTGATGACCCCATTGTTCTGCAGGTAGGACAGGCCAAACATCGTCCCCAGCACCACCAGGGAGATCAGAATCGAGTATTTCAAACGTTGCTTTTGGGTCATGACGGGTTCCTGAAGCTGAAAAATTGTATCCACTTTGTATCGACTGCCACACCAAGCGCATACCCTTTGGCGGGGATGGAATGGGGTCGGCGGGGTCTCATGTTACAGGCGATGAAAAACTTTGGCTTGTCCAACGCCTGATTGAACCTGTGAGTACCCTAGAGGATCTGGAAATGCTTCGTCGAATCACACTGCTGATTCCCTTGCTGATCATGCTGAGCATGAGCGGCTGCATTATTTTCCCCCACGGCGGTGGCGGGTGGCATGACCATCGCTACTACGACGGCGGACCGGGGTATTACCATCGCTGATCACGCTGCATAAACAACAAACCCGACATCCAGTCGGGTTTGTTTTGAAGGGCCAGGCCTAGCTGTTGGCGCCATGCACCCAACGCTGGTGCAACCACCGCGCAAACGCATCCAGGGCAAAGCCCAGCAAGCCGATCAGCAACACCATCGCCATCAGCTCCGAGTAAGCCAGCCGGTCACGGGTGTCGAGGATGTAATAACCCAGCCCCGCACTGACCCCGAGCATCTCGCACGGCACCAGCACGATCCACAGAATGCCGATGGCCAGGCGCACACCCGTCAGCACGTGCCCCATCACCCCGGGAATAATCACCCGACGCAAGGTCTCCCAGCGCGTGGCGCTCAGGCTTTTGCTCAGTTGCAGCCAGCGCGGATCAAGCTGACGCACACCCGCCGCCGTATTCAGCAGAATCGGCCACACCGCCGCGAACGCCAGCAGGAAGTAGATCGGCTGGTCGCCCACGCCCATCAACATCACCACGATGGGCATCCACGACAGCGGCGAGATCATCCGCAAAAACTGGAAGGCCGGCGTGGTCGCCGCTTCCAGCTTGCGCGAGCTGCCCACCAGCAAGCCCAACGGCACACCTATCAGCAACGCCAGGAACAGCCCGACAAAGATTCGCTTGAGGCTCACGGCGATGTTCAGGTACAGCTCGCTGCGCCCCAGCAATTCCCACAGGCTGGCGAAGGTCGCCGACAGCGAGAACCGCGCAGACAAACCGTCTGCACTGCCAAATACCTTCACCCCCAGCCACCAGAGCAACAACAACCCTGCCAGCCCGCTCAAGCCGAGCAACCAGCCCGGCAGTCCCAAGGTTTTGCCGTGATTCAAACGCCAATCTCCTCGTTTCGCTCGAAGCCTTCCGGCAGGCCGAAGGTTTTCATGCCGCCGACCGCAGCGATGGCGTTGCGTACGAAGCGGTCGTCCACCAGGTCTTTGGCGACGAAGGCTGGATCCAGGTCGGCGAGGAATTTCTTGTCGCCCTCGATCAGCGTGTCCTTCAAGCGGCGCACCAGTTCTTCGGTGTAGCTCGGGAACGGATACGGCTGGAAGTCGATGCGGTGCTCGTCCCAGCTGGCGTGCTGGATCGCACCGTCGGCCAGGTACGCGGCACGGTCGCTGGCCGCCGGCGCGAGGACTTTACGCAGCACCGGTTCGGCGTGCGGGGTGTAGCGGTTTTCGCCGTCCTTGGACAGTAGCTTCACTGCCTCTTCGCGGTTGTCACGGGTCCAGACCTGGGCCTTGACGATGGCATTCACCACCTTCTGCGACCATTCCGGGCGGTTGGTCAGGTCGTGCTCATGCATGAACACCACGCAGCACGCGTGGTTGCGCCACACGTCGCCGGTAAAGCGCTGCACCCGGCCCACGTTGAGGTTTTCAGCCAGGGCGTTGAACGGCTCGGCGACGATGTAGCCGTCGATGCGCTTGCTGGCCAGGGCCGGCGGCATGTCGGAAGGTGGCAACACGATCAGGTTGACTTCATTGGCGGCAATCGCGCTGCCAGCGGCACGCGCCACCGGGGTCAGGCCGTTGTCGCGGAACAACTGCTGCACCACCACGTTGTGGATCGAGTACCAGAACGGAATCGCCACCGACTTGCCGCCCAGTTGCTTCACATCGGTAATGCCCGGGGACACGGTCAAACCCGAGCCGCCCACGTGGTTCCAGGCCACGACCTTGGCCGGGACCTTGCTGCCATAACGCGCCCAGACCGTCATCGGCGACAGCAGGTGAATCACGTTGACCTGGCCCGAGATAAACGCCTCGATCACCTGCGCCCAACTGCGCAACAGCACCGGGCGCTCGGCCTTGATGCCCTCGGCTTCGAACAGGCCATTGTTGTGGGCTACCAACAACGGCGTGGCGTCGGTGATCGGCAAGTAGCCGATACGTACCGGTGCGTCCGGCTCACTGGCCGCCCGGGCCTGCAAACTGCTGAGCAGTGGCAAGGCACCGGCGGCACTGAGCACGGCCGAGAGTTTGAGAAAGTCACGGCGCGAGTGAGTGAGGTCATCCAGACACATGGCAAGGCTCCAGCAGTTCAGTGGGTTGGGGGTTAGTGCGGCTCGCCTGCCGTAGGGTTTTGAGAATCTCGATGCGCAGGATGCCGATGGCCTCTACCTGTTCTTCCCGCGGTTGCGGCAGGTCGATGCGCCATTCACCGAGGGTCCGCGCCGGGCGGTTACCCAGTAGCAGAATCCGGTCGGACAGCAGCAGCGCTTCGTCGATGTCGTGAGTGATCAGCACCGCCGCCGAGCCTTGCTCGCGGTTGACCTTGAGCAGCAGGTGCTGCATGTCGGCACGGGTCACTTCATCCAGGGCGCCGAAGGGCTCGTCCAGCAGCAACACCTGCGGCTGGCGGGCCAGGCAGCGCGCCAACGCGGTGCGCTGGGCCATGCCGCCGGACAACGCCGCCGGGAATTGCTGCCGGGCGTGTTCCAGGCCTACGGCGTTGATTGCGTGGTCGATACGCTGGCGTCGCTCTTCAGGGCTGAGGTGCGGTTGCCGGGCAAAGTCCAGGCCGAAGGCGACGTTCTTTTCCAGGCTCAGCCACGGCAGCAGGCTGGGGTCCTGGAACGCCACCGCCACCCGTGGATGCGGGCCGTTCAACGGCTCGCCCAGCAGGCTGATGCTGCCGCCCTGGGGCGTCTGCAAACCGGCGAGCACCCGCAGCAGGCTGGACTTGCCAACACCGCTGGGGCCCAGGATCGACACCACTTCACCCGGCTGCAGCTGCAGGTCGAAACCTTCCAGCACCGAATTGCCCGCGTACCCCAGGCAAATCCCCTGGGCGTGCAATACCGCCTGGCTCATAGATTGGCCTGACGGTTCAGCTCGGTGCGCAACTGCACCAGGCTCGGGGTCACGATCGGCACAAATGCCGACTCGCGCCAGCGCCGGGCAAAACCGCTGCCGTGGGCGGTCAGGTAGGCCTTGCCGCCGCTGGCTTGCAACTCAAGCTGAACAGCGCTGGCGGCAATTTCGGCGAGGGCAATGCGCAGGCGGAACAACGGCACCGGCTCGGTACCGAAACGGCCACTCAGCAGGCCTTTCTTGAGGTCGTTGACTGCCTGTTCCAGCGAGGTACGCAGCACTTCCAGTTCTTCGCGCAATACGGTGCGGCTGGAGCCCAAGTGATTGGCCACCTCAGCCAGCGAACGCCGGGCCAGGCCGATGGACATGCCACACTGCAAACCGAGAAACGCCGGGCGCACCGCCGGCAGGAACTTGCGCGCATCGTCATGCAGCAGCCAGTCGCGGCTCAGTTCCACGGCTTCAAAGCCGAGGGCGGCGGTATTGCTTGATTGCAGGCCCAACAGCTCCAGGTCACGGGAGCGTTGCAAGCCGCTCACCGAATCGGGAATCGCCAGGATAAACGGCGCGCCGCCCTGGGCATKCTCGATGGCAGCTGCCACCACAAACCCGTTCTTGCGCAGGTTGGTCACCCAGTGCAGGCGGCCATTGAGGTTCCAGCCGTCATCCGTCGGCTCGGCGCTGATTTGCAGCGTCTCGATGCCAGACAAAAACTTCATCGCGTTGGACAGCCCGGTCGCCCCGGCGAGCTTGCCGCTCAGCAGGTCCGGCAGCAGTTGCTCGCGCAGCCGCTGGTTCGGGCTTTGCAGCAGGTATTCGATAAACGAGCGTTGGCCCCAGCAGACAAACGCCGACGCCAGGGAATGGCTGGCCACGTCGGCAATGGCTTCCACTGCGCCCGTGACATCGCCGCCCAGGCCACCGAGGTCCTTGGGCACACCGATACGTAATACATTGGCCTCTGCCAGCCGTGGCAGCACTTCCTGCGGATCGCAACTGCCCACATCCAGGGCCTGCGCTTGAACATCGAGCCAACGGCTCAAGATTGGGTCAAGCATTCATGTTTCTCCTTGTTACAGCATGTTTACCATCGCGAACGCTTGCGCGCCTTCAGCTTGCCGGTTTTTCCCAACGGTATTGCGCCAGCTCCGGGTTCAGCGGGGTACGGGCAAACACGTTGGCGAAGTTGCACAGGGTCGCCAGGCTGACGCCCAGGATAACCTCCAGCGCATGACCGTCCGTGTAACCGGCCTCACGGAACGCGGCATAACCGGCGTCGCTGACATCACCGCGGGTGGCGATCACTTCGCGGGTGAACTCGGCGAGTGTCTCATAACGCTCGTTGGGCAATTCGCCGCGCTGGCGCAAGGCGTCGATCACGTCTTCCGGCAGCTTGGCCTTGTTGCGCGCTACGGCAGTGTGCCCGGCGACGCAGAAATCGCAACCGTGGGTCGTGGCGGCAATCAATTGCACTACTTCACGGTCGGCCAGGCTCAGGTCCGACTTGGCATTCAGGCCGGACACGGTGATGTAGGTTTCCAGTGCCGCCGGGGCATTGGCCAGCACCGCCAGCAGATTGGGGATGAACCCGGAACCCTTCAGGGCATTTTCCAGAAAGGGCTTGGCCGCTTCAGGGGCGGTTTCCGGGGTTAGCATCGGTACGCGGGACATGGAGTGGTCTCCTCATGGATTCGTGTACCCAGTCTGTTGGTTATAAAAAATCCGCTCAATAGTCTAAAGTAGCGATTACTTGCTCTTGAGTCTTTCCATTAGATGAATTCGTCCAGTTCACTCGTCGATTGGTTATTAGATAGCCTCGAACTCAACACCAGCCTGTTTCACGTCGGGCGTTACTGCGGCGACTGGCGTGCCAGCACCCACGGCCTGGCGAGCGCGAGCTTTCATCTGGTGGTGCAGGGGCACTGCTGGATGCACATCGATGGCGACTCCACCCCTTACCCGCTGAACAACGGCGACGCGGTATTCCTGCTGCGGGACCTGGCGTATCGCTTGTCCAGCGATGGCACCGCCGACGGCGCCCAGGAATGCCCGCGCAAGCCAATGCTGCCGCTGGACAGCCAGGCAAGCGACGGTGTGGGCCTGGTGTGCGGGTTCTTTCATTTTCAATCCGGGCTGTCGGCGATGATTGTCGACTCCCTGCCTGCCTGGATCATTCTGCGGGCGGGCGACCCTTCGCTGACGGCCGCACGCAACCTGTTCGAACTGATCCTGCAGGAATGCGAGCGCACACCCGCGCCCTCACCCGCCTTGCTGGAGCGCCTGTGCCACCTGCTGTTTCTGTATGTGCTGCGCCAACAGGTACTGGACAACACCGAACTCGGCGGCCTCGCGGCGCTGGCCCGGCAACCGGCATTCGCGCGCCTGCTGGAACAACTCATCGCCCGCCCGGCCGATCCCTGGACCCTGGAAAGCATGGCGGCCTGCACCGGCTTGTCGCGCTCGGCGTTCTTCAAGCGCTTCAATGAACTGTGCGGCCAGTCGCCGGGGCAAGTGCTGCTGATGATGCGCGTGCGCCACGCCTGCCAATTGTTCAAGCAGGACCAGACCGTGGCAGACGTATCCCTGGCCGTGGGGTATCAATCGGTGGCCGCCTTCACCCGCGCCTTCCATAAAGTCACCGGCTTTCAGCCCGGCGCCTATCGCAAGGCTCAAGGCTGACGCTGCAACCCGTTGCCCGGCCGCGCACACAACTCCACCAGCCAATCGACAAATACCCGCACCCGTTGCGACAACTGGCGGTGCGGCGGGTACAGCGCGGTCAATGGCAACTTCGGCGGTTGCAGGTCCGCCAGCACCTCCACCAGGGTGCCTGCTTCCAACTGGCGAACCGCGTGATAGTAAGGCGTCTGCACCAAGCCATAACCCGCTTCACAGGCCGCCAGGTAACCGTCGGCGCTGTTCACCGCGACTTGCTTGGGCAGGTCCACCAACCGTATGTCATTGCCCATCTGGAACTCCAGGCCATAGCGCTTGCCGCTGGTGCTGGAGAAGTACTCGACCACCAGATGGCCGGCCAAATCATCCAGTGTCGACGGCAGGCCGAACTGCTGCACGTAGCCGGGACTGGCGCAGGTCACCTGATCCATCATTGCCAGCGGCCGGGCCACCAGTGACTCGTCCAGCGCCAGGCCACCGCGCAACACGCAGTCCACGCCTTCGCGAATCAGGTCCACAGGGCGGTCGTTGAGGCCGATTTCCAGGTCGATCTGCGGGTAGCGGGTGGTGAACTCGGGCAGCGCCGGAATCACCAGGAAACGGCCGATCCCCGACGGCATATCAATGCGCAACGTGCCGCGCGGGTTACGCCGGCTGGTGGAGAATACGGCTTCGGTTTCCTCAAGGTCGGCCAACAGCCGTACACAGCGCTGGTAGTAGGCGGCACCGTCCAGGGTCGGGCTGACCTGGCGCGTGGTGCGCTGCAACAGTTGCACCCCAAGGTGGGCTTCCAGTTGCTTGATCAGGATCGTCACCGAGGCGCGCGGCAGCTGCAGGCTGTCGGCGGCCTTGGCAAAACCGCCCAGTTCGACGATCCGCACAAACACACGCATGGCGTTAAAACGGTCCACTGGCGGGTTTCCTTCGAGGATTGTTTAGAATTTCATAATAGTGATAGTGGTTTTAGCCGGTTTATCCCGCTTTTGTCGAGGGCAACAATGGAGCCCTTCCCCACACAGGAGCTGGACCCATGCACACTCGTCAACTCGGCAAAAACGGTCCCCAGGTTTCCGCCATCGGCCTCGGCTGCATGGGCATGACCGATTTCTACACCACGGGCACCGACACCGCCGAAGCCCTATCCACCCTGCATCGCGCCCTGGAACTGGGGATCAACCTGCTGGACACCGCCGACATGTACGGTCCCCACACCAACGAAGCGCTGATCGGCAAGGCCATCGCCGGCAAGCGCGACCAGGTGTTCCTTGCCAGCAAGTTCGGCATCGTGCGCGACCCGTCGAACCCCACGATACGCGGCGTGAATGGCCGCCCGGAATACATTCGGGATGCCATCGATGGCACCTTGAAACGCCTGGGCGTGGAAACCCTCGACCTGTACTACCAGCACCGCATCGACCCCGACGTGGCGATTGAAGAAACCGTGGGCGCCATGGCCGAGCTGGTCAAGCAAGGCAAGGTGCGTTACCTGGGCTTGAGCGAGGCGTCGGCCGCCACCCTGGAGCGCGCGCACAAGGTTCATCCCATCAGCGCCCTGCAAAGCGAATATTCGTTGTGGAGCCGCGACCAGGAAGACAACGGCTGCCTGGCAGCCTGCCAGCGCCTGGGCATTGCGTTTGTGCCGTACAGCCCGCTGGGCCGGGGCTTCCTCACCGGCGCGCTGAAAAGCCCGGACGATTTTGCAGCGGATGACTACCGCCGCTTCAGCCCGCGTTTTCAGGGCGAGAACTTTGCGAAGAACCTGTTGCTGGTGGAACAGGTGCAGGCACTGGCCGCCGATAAGGGCGTGACCGCCGGGCAGCTGGCGTTGGCCTGGGTATTGGCGCAAGGGGATTACCTGATCCCGATCCCCGGCACCAAGCAACGCAAGTACCTCGAAGAGAACGTCGCCGCACTGGAGGTCAAGCTGAGCCCGGCCGAGCTGGCGGCGCTGGAAGCGATCTTCCCGGCCAATGCAACCGCCGGATTGCGTTACCCGGAAGCCGTCATGCAGATGCTCGACAAATAACCCCCCTCAAGGGTGCTTGCGAAAGTCCGACAGGATGAAGGGCGTGTGGGCTCTCAGCCAGGTATCAACCTCGTCCAGCGACGCCAACTGCTCGCTGTGGGACTCCACACTGTTGCGCGTGATGCTGACGGTATAGCCGTCGGCGTCCTGTCGCAGGGTGCCCGTGCACTTGACCGGTAGGCCGTTCTCCTCGGTAAATGAGGTGGCGGTCAATGGCGCAGTGGTTAACGCCTCAGTGGCGCGTGCCTTGAGGGCCTTGCGCTTGGCGGCAAGCTCCCTGGCGACGACCACGCCGCCAATTGTGACGGCCAGGTATAAAAGCGCCAGGTAGTTGTTGGTGGTGCCTCTGCGCGTGTGGTGCTCAATGCTCAGCCAATTCACCACCTGATAGATGATTTCGTCCATGTTTTACCGGGGGATCCGTCGCAGATTCAAGCCCGCATCAAACACCCCGGCAACCCAAAATAGAAGCCTCCTACAGGTTTTATTTATTCGTACTACTTTCTTGCACCATAGTACCTAAAGCTCCTCCCTCCCAAGCCGATAGCCCTTCGAAGCTCTAACAAAGCCGCGTCGCACAATAAACGCTTCGTAAGGACGACCCCATGCCCTCATTGCGCTCTATCCAAGCCCGTTACACCCTGTTTCTGGTGCTGTTCGTCCTGTTGTTATTCGTATTGACGGTGGTGGGCATCGGACAGTTGGTGGCCCCCAAGCTGCGCCACACCGAAGAACAGGTGGCCCTCAATCGCATTGCCGAAGTGGCCGAGCAGATCCAGGGCGAGCTGAACAAGGTTCAGGCCCAGCAACGCAGCATCACCCAAACCATCCCACTGCTGGACAGCGACGCCATCGACAAGGTGCTGCCAGGCCTGGTGGACCAGTACGGCGAACTGAAAGTGTTCGGCGGCGGCATCTGGCCCCTGCCCAACCAGCGCACGCCGGGGCGTAACAAGCACAGCACCTTCTGGCACCGCGATGCCTCGGGCAAGCTGGCCGTGAATACCTTCTGGAACAGCGACGCGGCCCCCAATTATTACGACCAGAGCTGGTACAAGGGCGGGCTCGCCTCACCCCGCGGCCAGTGCGCCTGGGCGGCAGCCTACAAGGATGACGCCAGCCAGGAGCCTCGCACCAACTGCGCGATGGCGATCCAACGTGACGGCGCGGCGTACGGCGTCGCCACCATCGACGTGACCCTGGGCTTCTTCAACGACCTGGTGGCCAGCAAGGAAAAAGACCTCGGCGGGCAAATGCTGATCGTCGAAGGCGACGGCAAGATCATCAGCAACAGCACGCGCCTCAGCAGCCCGGTGGTGTTGAAAAACATCAGCGAACTGGTCGGCACCTCAGCCTTTGCCGCCCAGGTCAGCGCGGGCCTTGCCCATCGCGATCAGACCCTGCAGCGCAGTGAGTTCGACAACCAGGGCGTGGCCAGCACCTTCTTCATGCGCCCGATCGAAGGCACGCCGTGGTTCCTGGCCACGGCACTCCCGACTTCGCTGATCACCGCCCAGCGGGATGACGTGCTGGGCACCCTGGCGATGCTGCAAATCCCGATGATTCTGCTGCTGGTGCTGTTGCAGGTGTATGCCATCCGCCAATTGATTAAACGGATGACCGCGCTGAAGACCAATATCGACGCGCTGTCCAACGGCGATGCCGACCTGACACGACGCATTACCATTCGCGCCGAGGACGAACTGGGGGCGATCGGGCATTCGGTGAACCGCTTTATCGTCTACCTGCAGAACATGATCGGTGAAGTGACCCAGGCCACCGGCGCCATGTCGTCGAGCCTGGCACAGTTGCAGCAGACGTCGGCCCAGACCAACCAGATCCTGGTGCGCCATGCCTCGGAGACCGATCAGACGGTGACCGCCATCACCGAAATGAGCTCTACCGCCGACACCGTGGCCGAGAACGCCGCCGAAACCGCCGCGTTCACCCAGCGCGCCAACGAGCACGCCGACCGTTCGCGGGTGGTGGTCGGGGAAGCTTCGCGCAGCGTCAGCGCGTTGATCGGTGAGGTTTCCAGCGCCACTCACACCGTGGAAAACATGCGCCAGGACGCCGCCCGCATTACCGAAACCCTCGGTGTGATCGGCGCCATCGCTGGCCAGACCAACCTGCTGGCACTCAATGCGGCCATCGAAGCCGCCCGCGCCGGCGAACAGGGCCGGGGGTTTGCGGTGGTCGCCGACGAAGTCCGTGCCCTCGCCGCCCGTACCCAGGCCAGCACCTCGCAAATCAACGAAATGCTCGCGCGCCTGACAACCGGCGTGAGCTCTTCGGTGACCGCCATGGAAGCCACCCAGGCCAGCTGCCAGTCCGCCGCGGACGCTACCGCACGGGTCAACACAGGTCTGGACGAGATGGCCGGCTCTGTCAGCCATATCAATAACCTCAGCACCCAGATCGCCACGGCTGCCGAACAGCAAAGCGCGGTGACCGAGGAAATCAACCGCAGCATGGTGCACATCCGCCACATGGTCGAAGAACTGGTGCAAAGCGGCCACGCCACGGAACACAACACCCAGAGCCTGCTGGATGCAAATGGCCGGGTAATTGCGTTGATGGGACGCTTCAAGGTTCGTTGAAAAATAGCCTGCCGACTCCCGTGCAATGTGCGGGAGCCGGACTATTCTGACAGCTCAAAGTGCTTAGTCTCGCCACACAGGAGGTGTGTCATGCACGCAGTTGAGCACCCGATCCGCACTGAGCAGATCAGTCAGGAACGCTTTATCCAAGTCCCTATCGAAGCGGTTTACGACTACGTCACCCAACCGGATCGCTGGCATGAATGGCATCCGACATCCCTGGGTGCCGACACCGGCATCACCGGTTCATTACCCAGCGGCCACCGTTTTACCGAAACCATCGACCTGCTGGGTGTGCGGGTGCAGATGAGCTATCGCGTGCAGATTGCGCAGCGACCGCGGGAGTTCAAGACCGCATTCACGTCCCTGGCCGTCGACGGCTGTATCCACTATCTGCTGCAGACACGGGGCAGCGGCACGCTGTTCAAGCGCATCCTGACCTATGAAACCGAACTGCAACTGATCACCCTGCATGAACGTATGGTCGCGCTGTCCAACCAGGCCCTTGATCAACTCAAGCAGCGCCTGGAATCCTCGATTACCTGACAAAACCGTCATCTCCCCCTCAGATTTCAGACAGCACCAGGCCGTTATTCTGGTGCTGTCGGTTTTTCGTAAAACTTCGTAACACTCCCGGAAAACCCTTTGCTGAAAAGCAGGGAGAATGCCCGGCTGTTGCCCTTTACCTGATGAGATGACGATGAAAACCACCCTGCGACTGGCCGCGCTGTCGGCCCTGCTCATGAGCCCCCTGGCCCAGGCCGCCGAGCTGATCCCGATTGATGTGCACCGCGATGCCAACTGCGGTTGCTGCAAAAAGTGGATTGCCCACCTGGAAAGCAACGGGTTCAAGGTCAACGACCATGTGGAAGCCAACATGAGTGAGGTCAAGCAACGCCTGGGCGTGGCGCCGCGCCTGGCGTCGTGCCACACCGGGGTGATCGACGGCAAGTTCGTCGAAGGCCATGTGCCTGCCGATCAGGTGCTGGCCCTGCGCAAGCGCGACGATTTGCTGGGCATTGCGGCGCCGGGCATGCCGTTGGGCTCGCCGGGCATGGAGATGGACGGCAGCAGCGATGCCTACCAGGTGATCGGCCTGACCCGTGAAGGCAAAGACGTCGTCGTGGCTGACTACCCGGCCCGCTGATTGATGCTCGCCGGTTACCTGGGGCTGTTTTTCGCCGCCTTCGGCGCCGCCACGCTGTTGCCGATGCAGTCGGAGGCGGTGCTGGTGGGGCTGTTGCTCAGCGGGCATTACAGCCTGTGGCTGCTGCTTGGGGTTGCAACACTGGGCAACGTATTGGGCTCGCTGGTCAATTGGTTGCTGGGGCGTTCGATTGAACGCTTCAAGGAACGACGCTGGTTTCCGGTGAGCCCGAAACACCTGGAAAAGGCCCGCACCCACTATCAACGCTGGGGCCACTGGTCATTGTTGCTCAGTTGGGTGCCTATCATCGGTGATCCGCTGACGCTGGTGGCCGGGGTGATGCGCGAACCGTTCTGGCGTTTCCTGCTGCTGGTGACCCTGGCCAAAGGTGCGCGCTACGGGGTATTGGCCCTGCTGACCCTGCACTGGATTTAATCTCCCGTTAATCCCTCCGCCACAGCATCCGGGCACTGTTTCCGGAGCCTGTCCCCATGCCCAACATCCGCTCATTCTGCGTCGCCGGCCTGCTGCTCGGCAGCGCCCTTCCCGCCTTCGCCGCCACCGAGGGCCCGACCTACGGCCCCGAACTGCAAGGCTTCCAATACCCTTATCCGGTGGAGCACTTCACCTTCCAGTCCCAGGGAAAATCCCTGCAAATGGGCTACATGGACGTGCCGGCCAAGGGCAAAACCAATGGCCGCAGCATCGTGCTGATGCATGGCAAGAACTTCTGCGGCGCCACCTGGGATGCCTCGATCAAGGCCCTGAGCGACGCCGGCTACCGGGTGATCGCCCCCGACCAGGTCGGTTTCTGCACCTCCAGCAAGCCGGACAATTACCAGTACAGCTTCCAGCAATTGGCGATCAACACCCACCAACTCCTGGAAAAACTCGGCATTCAAAAGGCCACGCTTCTCGGCCATTCCACCGGTGGCATGCTTGCCACGCGCTACGCCTTGCTCTATCCGGAACAAACCGAACAGCTTGCACTGGTGAACCCTATCGGCCTGGAAGACTGGAAAGCCATTGGCGTGCCCTATCGCAGCGTTGACCAATGGTACGAGCGCGAGCTGAAACTGACCGCCGACGGCATCCGCAATTATGAGCGCGACACCTACTACGCCGGCCACTGGAAGCCCGAATACGAGCGCTGGGTGCAGATGCTCGCCGGCATGAACAAGGGCCCCGGCCACACCCAGGTGGCATGGAACTCGGCGCTGATTTACGACATGATCTTCACCCAGCCGGTGTACTACGAGTTCAAGGACCTGCAGATGCCCACCCTGCTGCTGATCGGCACCGCCGACAACACCGCCATTGGCAAAGACATCGCGCCACCGGCGGTCAAGGCGAAGATCGGCAACTACGCCGTGTTGGGCAAGCAAGTGGCCAAGCTGATCCCCCACGCCACCCTGGTGGAATTCCCGGGCCTGGGCCATGCGCCGCAAATGGAAGAGCCGGCACAGTTTCACAAGGCGCTGTTGCAAGGGCTGAATGCCCTCTAATCCAACCTTTTTCGAGGCACGCGTGAATGTCGGTACAGATCGCAGTGATTGATGATTGGCAGAATGTGGCCAGTGGCGTGGTGGACTGGTCAGTCCTGGCGTCGGTGGGCCAGGTGCACTTCCTCCACGACTACCCGGCGGACACCGCCACCTTGATCGAGCGTTTGCAGGGCTTCGAGGTGATTTGCGTGATGCGCGAACGCACCCCCTTCGATCAGGCACTGCTGCAAGGTTTGCCCCGGCTCAAGCTGCTGGTGACCGGCGGCATGCGCAATGCCGCCCTCGACATTCCCGCCGCCAAGGCCCTGGGCATCCAGGTGTGCGGCACCGACAGTTACAAGCACGCCGCCCCGGAACTGACCTGGGCGCTGATCATGGCCTCCACCCGCAACCTGCTGGCCGAAGCCAATTCCCTGCGGGCAGGCGGTTGGCAAGTGGGCCTGGGTGGCGATCTGTACGGCAAGACCCTGGGGATCCTCGGGCTGGGCAGCATCGGCCAGAAGATCGCCAAATACGGCCAGGCATTTGGCATGCGGGTGATTGCCTGGAGCGAAAACCTCACGCCGGAACGCGCCGCCGAAGCCGGCGTAACCTGGGTCAGCAAGCGCGAGCTGTTTGAACAGGCGGATGTACTGTCGATTCACCTGGTACTCAGTGACCGCAGCCGCGGGCTGGTGGACGCCGAGGCGCTGGGCTGGATGAAACCTGCTGCGCGCCTGGTGAACACGTCCCGCGGGCCGATTGTCGATGAGGCGGCCCTGATTGACGCCTTGACCCATGGCCGGCTCGCAGGCGCTGCCCTGGATGTGTACGCCCAGGAGCCGTTGCCGGACGGGCACCCGTTCCGCCAGTTGCCGAATGTCTTGGCCACGCCACACGTCGGTTATGTCAGCGAGCAGAATTACCGCCAGTTCTACGAACAGATGATTGAAGACATTCAAGCGTGGGCCAAAGGGGTGCCCGTTCGCCCGCTGTCCTGATCACTCCACGCACCAATTAAGAGCGCCCGCTTCCTGGTGGCCAGAAGTGGGCGCTTTTGTACATGAAAAAAAATTTGTCCTACAAAATTCCCCACAGACCCCGCAGGCTCCGGGATCTTGTCCTAGACTCATGACCGATGGGTCCGTTCCAAAACAAAAACCCCGCAAAAAATCGAAACTTTCGAACTCTGCCGCAGGTCAGGTTTAAGGTAAGGCGAGCGCTGACGGTTCACACCAAACGCCCGTCCATCCACTCTATTTAAGACTCCAACACAACTGGCATAAGCCTTGCCAGTCTGTGTAGCGCTTGTGCGCCTGGCCGCAGGATGCGGTCAACCTTCGCTGATTGCCATATGCCATCAGCCGACCAATACATGGGAGAGAACTATGATCAGTGCCGCTTTAGATACTCAGGGAGAGCGTTTTAGTCAGCCGGTTGGCGGGCCGACCTCTTTGGCCGACCTGCCCAACACGCTGCGGCCGGTCCCAAGTCAGAATCCCAATCGCAAGAAAGTATTGTTCGTGACATCCGAGCTGGCTGACCTGGTGAAAACCGGCGGCCTGGGTGACGTGTCCGCCGCCCTGCCCCGTGCCATGGCGCACCTGCACGATGTGCGCGTGCTGATCCCTGGTTACCCGCAGGTGCTTGACAGCGACAACCCCATTCATATCATCGGTGAGCTGGGCGGCCACGCTGCGTTGCCACCGTGCAAGATCGGGCGCATGGACCTCAAGGATGGCCTGGTCATCTACGTGCTGATCTGCCCCGAGTTGTATGAGCGCGAAGGCACGCCCTACGGCGCCAACAACGGCCGCGACTGGCCCGACAACCATATTCGCTTCGCCCGCCTGGGCCTGGCCGCTGCCGATATTGCCGCCAACCTGGCGCAGATCCACTGGTGCCCGGACCTGGTGCACGCCCATGACTGGCCTGCTGGCCTGGCGCCGGCCTATATGCACTGGCGCGGGTCACGTACCCCGACCCTGTTCACCATTCATAACCTCGCCTACCAGGGTGTGGTCAGCCTGGCCTCGTGCCCGGAACTGGGAATTCCCGAACACGCCTTGCAACAAGAAGGCATGGAGTTCTACGGCAAGCTGTCATTCCTGAAGGCCGGCATGGCGTATTCCAGCCATATCACCACGGTCAGCGCGACCTACGCCCAGGAAATCACCACCCCCGAATTCGGCTGCGGTCTGGACGGTTTCCTCGCCAGCAAGACCCAGCAAGGCCTGCTCAGCGGTATTCCGAACGGCATCGACGAGAGCTGGGAAGCCTCCACTGACCCGCACCTGACCCACCCCTTCAACATCGGTGACTGGGAAGGCAAGGCGCTGAACGCCGCCCATGTACGCAACCTGTTCGGCCTGGAAGAGTCCACCGGCCCACTGTTTGCCGTGGTGTCGCGCCTGGTCTACCAAAAAGGCCTGGACCTCACCGAAGCGGTCGCCAGCTTTATCGTCGAAAATGGTGGCCAGATCGCAATCATCGGTCGCGGCGAGCCTGAAGAAGAACAAGCCATGCGCGCCCTGGCCCTGCGCTTTCCGGGCCAGATTGGCGTGCGCATCGGCTTCAACGAGACCGATGCCCGGCGCATGTTCGCCGGCAGCGACTTCCTGCTGATGCCGTCCCGTTATGAACCCTGCGGCCTGAGCCAGATGTACGCCCAGCGCTTCGGTTCGCTACCTGTTGCCCGCAACACCGGCGGCCTGGCCGATACCATCGAGGATGGCGTTACCGGTTTCCTGTTCAACGAATCCACCGTCGAGAGCTACGAAGCGGCGTTGAGCCGTGCGTTCAAGGTCTTCGCCTTTCCCGGCCTGCTCAACGCCATGCGTTGCCGGGCCATGGCCGCACCGTTCAACTGGTGCAAGGCGGTGGAACCCTACGCCGAACTTTACGAACAACTGGTGGCGAAATCACTGGGAAGATCGGGGAAAAATTAAAAAAGAGGTCTTCATAGATGCCGTCAAGGACTCTGGAAACATGGCCCCACGGCGCGATCATGCTGGATGCGGAACACACCCGTTTCGCCTTGTGGGCACCCGACGCGTTTTATGTCAGCGTTGAATTTGAAGAAGGTAAATCGGTAGCGATGCTGCCCCAGGCCGATGGCTGGTTTGTGGTGCAGCTGCAATGTCCCGCCGGGACACGCTACCGCTACAGCATCGACGGTGAACAGGACGTTCCCGACCCGGCTTCCCGGGCACAGGCCACGGACGTTCACGGCTTCAGCGTGGTCGTCGACCCTCTGGCCTATCAGTGGCGCCACAGCCACTGGCAAGGCCGGCCCTGGCACGAAGCCGTGATCTACGAACTGCACGTGGGCGTGCTGGGGGGCTACGCCGAGGTCGAGAAACAACTGCCGCGCCTTGCGGAGCTGGGTGTCACCGCCATTGAGCTGATGCCCATCGCCCAGTTCCCCGGCGAACGCAACTGGGGCTACGACGGTGTCCTGCCCTACGCACCACAATCTTCCTACGGTTCGCCCGAACAGTTGAAACAGCTGATCGACAGCGCCCACCACCACGGCCTCGCGGTGATTCTGGATGTGGTCTACAACCACTTCGGCCCCGACGGCAATTACCTCGGCAGCTACGCCAAAGGTTTCTTCCGCGAAGACGTGCACACGCCCTGGGGCGCCGGCATTGACTTTGATCGCCGGGAAGTTCGGGATTTCTTCATCGACAACGCCCTGATGTGGCTGCTGGAGTACCGCTTTGACGGCCTGCGCCTGGACGCGGTACATGCCATCAACGACCCCGAATTCCTGGAGGAACTGGCCGAACGCGTGCGCCAGCAAGTCGACGCGGGGCGCCATGTGTGGCTGGTGCTGGAAAACGAATTCAACCAGGCCAGCCTGCTGGAGCGCGGTTTCGATGCGCAGTGGAACGACGACGGCCACAACGCCCTGCACGTGCTGCTCACCGGCGAAACCGACGCCTACTACACCGACTTCGCCGAAGACCCCACCGGCAAGCTGGCCCGCTGTCTGAGCGAAGGGTTCATCTACCAGGGCCACACCACCCGCCACGGCCACTCACGCGGTGAGCCCAGTGGCCACCTGCCGCCCAGTGCCTTTGTGCTGTTCCTGCAGAACCACGACCAGATCGGCAACCGGGCCCTGGGCGAACGCCTGCATCAACTGTGCTCGCCCCAGGCCTTGAGCGCTGCGACGACCTTGCTGCTGATGTCGCCGATGATCCCGTTGATGTTCATGGGCGACGAAGTCAACGCCGAAGAGCCGTTCCTGTTCTTCACCGACCACCACGGCGAACTGGCCGAGGCGGTACGCGAAGGCCGGCGCAACGAGTTTGCCGACTTTGCTGCGTTCAGCGACCCGGAACGCCGCGAACGAATTCCCGATCCCAATTCCCTGCAAACCTTCCGCCGCTCGGCACCCGCCCTCGCCGACTGCGGCGACTCACAGCTCTATCGCCAACTGCTCAGCCTGCGCCACCAACATATCGTGCCGCACCTGCCGGGCAGCGTGGCCCTGGGTGCGCACGTACTGGCGGTGGGCGCGGTCACGGCGCGCTGGCGCCTGGGCAATGGCAGCCTGCTGCAGATCGACCTCAACCTGAGCGCCGATTCTCTGAACTACCCAGCGGCCGAGCACCTCCTATTTGTGACGCAGGCCAGCGGGGCCCAACAACTGGCCCCCTTCAGTGCCCGCGTCAGCCTCACCCATTCCCCTGTTGGAGAGCACCCTTGAGCGACGCGCAATTGGAAATACTCGCCAGCCGAGCGGGCCTGGCCGTCGATTGGATCGACGCGAATGGCCGCCCGCAACATGTCAAACCCGACGCCCTGCGCGCCGTGCTCAAAGGCCTGGGTCACCCGGCCGACAGCGATGCCGCCATCGAAGCCAGCCTGCTGGACCTGGAACGCGTGCAGCAAGACAAGCACCTGCCACCGCTGATGACCGTCGACAGCGGTGCCGGCCTGGACCTGGCGCGCTACTTCGCCCCCGGCACGCCGTGCCAGATTCACCTCGAAGACGCCAGCGTGCTCGACCTGAAGCTGGACGATGACGCGGTGCTGCCCGGGTCGATTCCGGTCGGCTACCAGCAGGTGCATATCGCCGACCAGCATTTCACCCTGGCCGTGGCACCGACCCACTGCTACACCGTCGCTGAAGCGGTCGACACCCAAACCGCCCGGGCCTGGGGCCTGAGCGCCCAACTGTATTCCCTGCGCCGCAGCGGCGACGGTGGTTTTGGTGACACCCAGGCACTGGAGCAGTTGGCCCGTTCCGCCGCCGAACGTGGCGCCGATGCCCTGGCCATCAGCCCGATGCACGCAATGTTCAGCGCCGACACCGACCGCTTCAGCCCATATTCCCCGTCCAGCCGGCTGTTCCTCAACAGTTTGTACGCCTCCCCCGGCTGCATCCTCGGCGAACGTGCGGTGCAAACCGCCATCGAAACCAGCGGCCTGGCCGACGAACTGCAAGACCTTGAGCAGCAAAGCCTGATCGACTGGCCGGCCGCCGCCAAAGCCAAGCAGCGCCTGTTGCGCACCCTGTATGAAGACTTTCGCCAGGGCGACCACCCGCAGCACGCCGACTTCCTGAGCTTCCGCCAGGCCGGCGGCGAAGCCCTGGAAAACCACTGCCGCTTTGAAGCCGTGCAAGCCGAGCGTGCAGCCAATGGCGAGAGCCTCGACTGGCGTCACTGGCCCGAGGACTGGCACAGCCCGCAAAGCCCGGCACTGGCGCAATTCGCCGAAACCCATCGGGATGAAATCGGCTTCTATGCGTTCAACCAATGGCTGATCGCCCGCTGCCTGGAGCGTGCGCAACAAGCGGCGCGCGGCAGTGGCATGGGCGTCGGCCTGATCGCCGATCTCGCGGTGGGCGCGGACGGCGGCGGCAGCCAGGCCTGGAGTCGCCAGGATGAACTGTTGGCAGACCTCACCGTGGGTGCGCCACCCGACATTCTCAACCGTGCCGGCCAGGGCTGGGGCATCTCCGCGTTTTCCCCGGAAGGCCTCAAGCGCAACGGCTTTCGTGCGTTTATCGAAATGCTGCGGGCCAACTTTGCCCATGCCGGCGGCCTGCGTATCGACCATGTGATGGGCTTACAACGCCTATGGGTGATCCCGATGGATGCCTCGCCGCGGGACGGGGCTTATCTGTATTACCCGGTGGATGACCTGCTGCGGCTCCTGGCGCTGGAGTCGAGCCGCCACCAGGCAATCGTCCTCGGTGAAGACCTCGGCACCGTACCCGACGGCCTGCGGGAAAAACTCATCGCCCGCTCGATCCTCGGCATGCGCGTGCTGCTGTTCGAGCAAGACCATGGCGGGCAGTTCAAGCCGATTCTGGATTGGCCGGACAACGCACTGGCCACCACCAGCACCCACGACTTGCCCACCCTCAACGGCTGGTGGCACAGCCGCGATATCGACTGGAACATCCAGCTGGGGCTGATCGACGCCCCCACCGTCGAACAATGGAGCGAGCACCGCCTGCGGGAACGCCAGGCGCTGCGCCAGGCCCTGAGCCAGGACCCGCAGAACTTCACCGATGAAGTGCGCAACGAAACCGACCACGTTATCGACGCCAGCGTGCGCTACCTGGGCCACACCCGTGCGCCGTTGGTGCTGCTGCCCCTGGAAGATGCCCTGGGCGTGGAGGAGCAAGCCAACCTGCCCGGCACCACCGACACCCACCCGAATTGGCGGCGCCGCCTCGCGGGCGATGCAGCCACCCTGCTCGACGATGAAAACGCCGCCCGCCGCCTTGAGCTGCTGGCCGTGGCGCGCCTCCAGGCCCACGAGCGTGACCGATGAAGCCATTGACCCTGCGGGCTACCCAACGCCTGCAATTTCACAAGGGCTTTACCCTCGACGACGCCGTGCCGCTGGTGCCGTACTTCGCCGAACTGGGCATCAGCCACCTTTACGCCTCGCCGCTGCTGAGCGCCCGCGCCGGCTCGATGCACGGCTATGACGTGGTCGACCCGACCACCGTCAATCCCGAGCTCGGCGGCGAACCGGCGCTGCGCCGTCTGGTAGCCGCACTGCGCGAGCATGAGATGGGGCTGATCCTCGATATCGTCTCCAACCACATGGCCGTCGGCGGTGCCGATAATCCGTGGTGGCTGGACCTGCTGGAATGGGGCCGACTGAGTCCCTACAGCGAATTCTTCGACATTCAATGGCACTCGCCGGACCCGCTGCTCAAAGGCCAACTGCTGATGCCGTTTCTAGGCAGCGACTACGGCGAAGCCCTGCAATCCGGCGCCCTGCCCCTGCGCTTCGACCCACAGCACGGCAGCTTTTTTGTGGAGCATTACGAACACCGTTTTCCGATCTGCCCGCGGGAATACGGCGACCTGGTGCCCATCAAGGCCCTGGCCGACCGTTTCAGCAGCCTGGCCTACCAGCCGGACGCCTACCCTCAGGCGGTCGCGCTGAAACGGGAGCTGGCTGAGGCGGCCCGCAATCCCGAGACCCTGAAGGCTATCGAAGACAACCTCGGGCTCTACGACGCGCGCCAGCCCGACGGTTTTGCCCGCCTGCATACCCTGCTGGAACAACAAAGCTATCGCCTGGCCAGTTGGCGCACGGCGGCAGACGACATCAACTGGCGGCGCTTCTTCGACGTCAACGAGCTGGGCGGCCTGCGGGTTGAACGCAGCGCGGTGTTCGAAGCCACCCACGGCAAGATCTTCCAACTGATCAGCGAAGGCCTGATCGACGGCCTGCGCATCGACCATATCGACGGCCTCGCCGACCCACGTGGTTACTGCCGCAAACTGCGGCGCCGGGTGGATTCCCTGGCGGGTGGGCGGCACCTGCCGATCTTCGTCGAGAAGATCCTCGGCGAAGGCGAAACCCTGCGCGAAGACTGGCGCGTGGATGGCACCACCGGCTACGAATTCATGAACCAGTTGTCGTTGCTGCAACACGACCCCAAAGGCTTCGAGCCTCTGGCTGAGTTATGGACTCGCCACACCGAACGCCCCGCTTCGTTTATCGAAGAAGCCTGGCTCGCCCGTCAGCAGATCCTCAACGGCTCCCTCGCCGGCGACTTTGAAAGCGTGGCCCAGGCCTTGCTGCAAGTGGCCCGGGACGATGTGATGAGCCGCGACCTGACTTTGGGTGCGATTCGCCGCGCGTTGCAGGAACTGATCGTGCACTTCCCGGTGTACCGCACCTACATCAGCGCCCGGGGCCGCAGCGAACTGGATGACGTGTTCTTCCTGCAAGCCCTGGCCGGTGCCCGCAGCACCTTGAGCGAAGCCGACTGGCCAGTGCTCGACTACCTGGAAAAATGGCTCGGTGGCCAACCCTGGCGCGACCGCCCATTGGGCCGTGAACGCAAGATGCTCAAGCACGCCTGCGTACGCTTCCAGCAACTGACCTCGCCGGCTGCGGCCAAGGCCGTGGAAGACACCGCGTTCTATCGCTCGGGCGTGTTGCTGTCGCGCAATGACGTGGGCTTCAGCACCGAGCAGTTCAGCGCACCGCTGGACGACTTTCATGCCGTGAATCAGCAACGCCTGCGCACGTTCCCCGACAACCTGCTGGCCACCGCCACCCACGACCACAAGCGCGGCGAAGACACCCGCGCGCGCCTGGCCGTGCTCAGCGAATGCGCCGAATGGTACGCCGAACAGGTGGAGCAATGGCGCCCCCTCGCCGCCCGCCTGCGCAGCGATGGGCAGACGCCTTCGGCGGGTGACGAACTGATCCTCTATCAGGTGCTGCTGGGCAGTTGGCCCCTGGACCTGCACCGCGACGATGCCGAGGGCCTGGCGGACTATCACCGGCGTCTCTGGCAGTGGCAGCAGAAAGCCTTGCGTGAAGCCAAGTTGAACAGCAGTTGGAGCGCACCCAACGAGCTGTATGAACAAGGTGTCGAAGCGTTCCTGTCACGGCTGCTGCTGGAGGACTCCGGCAAGGCCCTGCGCGACGCCATCGGCGAAGCCGCCCAGGCCATCGCCCCGGCGGGTGCGCTCAACGGGCTGGCGCAATCCTTGCTTCGCCTCACGGTGCCGGGGGTGCCGGATCTGTATCAGGGCGATGAGTTCTGGGACTTCACCCTGGTAGACCCGGATAACCGCCGGCCCGTGGACTTTCACGCACGGCAACAGGGGCTGCACACACCGCCGGACATCGGCGAGTTGCTGTTCAACTGGCATGACGGGCGTATAAAACAGGCGGTGATCAGCCAGGTCCTGACGTTGCGCAAGGCGCATGCGCAACTGTTTCGCCAGGGCAGCTACGAGCCGCTGGAAGTGGTCGGCGAACACGCTGAACGGGTGGTCGCCTTCTACCGCGAATACCAGGGCAAACAGCTGCTGGTGGTGGTGCCACGCTGGCCGCACCGTCTGCTTGAAAACGGTGTGTACCCCCTGATCAACGCGCAGATTTGGGGCGATACCCGGGTCCGATTACCGTTCGCCGCCCCAACCCAAAATTGGAAGGGACTTTTCCGAACAGGCGCAGTCACACCAAACAAGGAGCTCATGATCAGCGCTGCCCTGGGGGATTTCCCGGTCAATGTCTTTATCAATCCTGATGGTCAAGAAAGCTGAAAATTTTCTGCGAGGAGCATTGTGATGAGTACTGAAGACAAACGCATACGCGAATTAGCGCATCAGATCTGGGAGTCTGAAGGTAAACCCCACGGCGAGGACGCGCGACACTGGGAGATGGCGCGCAAACTGGCAGAAGCCGAAGCGCTGACGCCATCCAAGACGCCAAAGGCCGCCGCCAAGGCCAAGCCTAAAGCCAAGCCGGCAGCGGCTGCCGCGGCCAAGCCGGCCGCCGCACCCAAGCCAGGCGCGGCACCGGCGCCGAAGAAGCCCGCTGCGGCGAAGAAGCCCAAGGCACCCTGAGCCAAAGCCCCTCCTGCGGCTGCGCCCGCACCGCAGGAGGCTATCCAGACACCGATATTTAACTGGCTTCGCGCCGGCACGGCCTCGTTCGGCCCGGAAAATCTACTTGCAGGAGCATCTCAATGAGCAAACCCAACAAGCCCAACTCGACGCCGGAAAACGAGCCGTCGCGGATTCGTGAAGGTTTGCCCTTCCCCCTCGGCGCGACCTGGGACGGTCTGGGGGTCAACTTTGCACTGTTCTCGGCCAACGCCATCAAAGTCGAACTGTGCATTTTCGACGACAGCGGCGAAGTCGAGCTGGAACGCATCGAACTGCCGGAATACACCGACGAGACCTTCCACGGCTACCTGCCCGACGCCCACCCAGGGCTGATTTACGGCTATCGCGTGTACGGTCCTTATGACCCGGCCAACGGTCATCGCTTCAACCACAACAAATTGCTGATCGACCCCTACGCCAAACAACTGGTGGGCGAACTCAAATGGTCCGAGGCGCTGTTCGGCTACACCATCGGGCATCCAGACGCCGACCTGAGTTTCGACGAGCGCGACAGCGCGCCCTTCGTGCCCAAGTGCAAAGTCATCGACCCGGCTCACACCTGGGGCAACGACCAGCCGGTGCGCACGCCGTGGGATCGCACGATCATTTATGAAACCCACCTGCGCGGCATCACTATGCGCCACCCTTCGGTGCCTGAAGAAGTGCGCGGTACCTGCGCCGGGCTGATGGTCGATGACGTGCTCAAGCACATTCGCCAGTTGGGCGTGTCGTCGGTAGAACTGCTGCCCGTGCACGCCTTCGTCAACGACCAGCACCTGCTGCAAAAAGGCATGACCAACTATTGGGGCTACAACAGCATTGCCTTCTTCGCGCCAGACCCGCGCTACCTGGCCAGCGGCAAGATTGCCGAGTTCAAGGAGATGGTCGCGCACCTGCATGAAGCCAAGCTGGAAGTGATTCTGGACGTGGTCTACAACCACACCGCCGAAGGCAACGAGCAGGGCCCGACCCTGTCCATGCGCGGCATCGACAACGCGTCGTACTACCGCCTGATGCCGGATGACAAGCGCTTCTACATCAACGATTCAGGTACCGGCAACACCCTCGACCTGAGTCACCCGTGCGTGCTGCAAATGGTCACCGACTCGCTGCGTTACTGGGCCACCGAGATGCACGTCGACGGTTTCCGCTTCGACCTGGCAACCATCCTCGGCCGCTACCGCGACGGTTTCGACGAACGCCACAGCTTCCTCGTGGCCTGCCGCCAGGACCCGGTGCTGCGCCAGGTGAAAATGATCGCCGAGCCCTGGGACTGCGGCCCCGGTGGCTATCAGGTTGGCGGCTTCCCGCCGGGCTGGGTGGAGTGGAACGACCGTTTCCGCGACACCGTGCGCTCGTTCTGGAAAGGCGACGACGGCCAACTGGCCGACTTCGCCGGGCGCATGACCGCCTCGGGCGAGATGTTCAACCAGCGTGGCCGGCGCCCGTACAGCTCGGTGAACTTCATCACCGCCCATGACGGTTTCACCCTGCACGACCTGGTGTCCTACAACGACAAGCACAACGAAGCCAACGACGAGAACAACCAGGACGGCAGCAACAACAACCTGTCGTGGAACCACGGTGTCGAAGGTCCCACCGACGACCCGGAAATCAACGCACTGCGCCTGCGCCAGATGCGTAATTTCTTCGCCACGCTGCTGCTGGCCCAGGGCACGCCGATGCTGGTGGCCGGTGACGAATTTGCCCGTACCCAGCACGGTAATAACAACGCCTACTGCCAGGACAGCGAGATCGGCTGGATCAACTGGGAACTGGATGAAGACGGCAAGGCCCTGCTCAAGTTCGTCAAGCGCCTGATCAAGTTGCGCCTGGCGTACCCGATCCTGCGTCGCGGGCGCTTCCTGGTAGGCGACTACAACGAAGACATCGGCGTCAAGGACGTGACCTGGCTGGCGCCAAGCGGCGATGAAATGACCACCGAACAATGGCAGGACGGCCATGGCCGCTGCCTGGGCATGTTGATGGATGGCCGCGCCCAGGAAACCGGGATTCGTCGCCCGGGGGCCGATGCCACCTTGTTGCTGGTGGTCAACGCCCACCACGACATGGTCAATTTCCGCCTGCCACCGGTACCGGATGGCGGCTTCTGGACCTGCATGCTCGACACCAACCAGCCGTCGGTGCGTGGCCAGGAGCGCTTTGATTTCGACCACGAATACGCGGTCACCGGGCGCTCGCTGTTGCTGTTTGAACTGCAGCATGAGGACGAGGTGTGAAATGGATTTGCACGATTTCCTGCAACATACCCCAGGCTACCCGGACACAGCAGCACTGGGCCGAGCGCTAAGCACGCTGGTGGAGACCGGGCTGGACCAACTGCCCCGGCCCGGCAGCGGCGATACCCTGCAACGGTTCAGTCGCCTGGCCCAGGTGGCTGGCCATGACCTGGGGCTGTGCAAACTGTTCGAGGGGCATACCGATGCCCTCGCTATCATCGCCGAACTGGGCAGCGAGCTCCCGCCCATCGGCAGTACGTGGGGCATGTGGGCCGCCGAGCCGCCCACCGCCCGGGTCCGGGTGCGGCGCGACGGCCATCGGCTGGTACTGGAAGGCCGCAAGGCCTGGTGCTCCGGTGCGGCGGTGGTCAGCCATGGTTTGCTGACAGCCTGGGATGACGAGGATCGTCAACAGTTGGTGGCGGTGCAGATGGACCAGCCCGGGGTGACCGTCACCGATGACGGCTGGCAGGCCGTGGGCATGGCGGCGACGGGCAGTGTCGAGGTGATTTTCGACCGGGCCACCGGGCTGGCGGTGGGCGGCCCCGGGGATTATCTGGCGCGGCCCGGCTTCTGGCAGGGCGGGATCGGTATCGCGGCGTGCTGGTACGGCGCCGCCCAACGCCTGGCAGAAGCCTTGCGCGAACACTGTGCCCGCAGCAAGGAGCCCCACGCGCTGGCCCATTTGGGCGCGGTCGACAGTGCCCTGCACAGCGCCGCCTGCGTGCTGCGCAACAGTGCGGTACAGATCGACCGGCAACCCAAGGCCAATGCGCAACTGCTGGCTCAGCAGGCGCGAGCGTGTATCGAAGATTCGGTCGACCAGGTGGTGCGCCATGTCGGTCGCGCGCTGGGCGCCGGCCCTTACTGCAAGGACCCGCACTTTGCCCAACTGATGGCGGACTTGCCGGTGTACATCCGGCAAAGCCACGCCGAGCGTGACCTGGGCGCCCTCGGCCAACAAATCGCTGAACAAACCACAGGGCAGTGGCAACTATGAAAACCAACCCTATCGTCGGCCAGGGCACACCGTTGCACCTGTGGCAAAGCTCCTCGCGGCTGGCCGAACTGGCCTGTGTCGAGATTGCCGAGCTAGTGCCCGAGGGCAGCCGCGCGGTGATCATTGCGCCTCATCCGGACGATGAAGTGCTGGGTTGCGGCGGCCTGCTGCAAGGCCTTGCCGCCCTGGACCGGCCCATGCTGTTGATCTCCGTCACCGACGGCAGCGCCAGCCATCCGGGCTCGCGTCGCTGGCCGGTGGAACGCCTGAGCGTGGTGCGGCCGCAGGAATCGGCCCAGGCGCTGCATCGCCTGGGCTTGCCGTTGCACAGCCTGAAGTGGCTGCGGGCCGGTTTTTCTGACAGCCAGGTCGCGGCTGGCGAAGAGGACCTTGGGCAATTCATCCAACGCTACCTCAAGCCCGGCGACGTGGTCTTCACCACCTGGCGCGAAGACGGCCATTGCGACCATGAAGCCGTGGGCCGTGCCAGTGCCAAGGCAGCCCGGGCCGTAGGCGCGACCTTGCTGGAACTGCCGGTGTGGACCTGGCACTGGGCGACCCCCGAAGACAGCCAGGTGCCCTGGCACCGCGCGCGCAAAATCCTCCTGACGCCTGAAGCCGTGGCCCGCAAACGCCATGCAATCCACGCGTTTGCCAGCCAGCTGGAAGGTGACCCGCAGATCGGCCTGCCGCCGGTGCTCGCACCCTACGTGCTGGAGCGGCTGCTGCAACCTTTTGAAGTGGTGTTTGTATGAGCGTCGCCACGCCCTACTTCGATGAGCTGTTTGCCGGCAACGACGACCCCTGGGCCTTTCGCCAACGCTGGTACGAACGCCGCAAGCGGGCACTGACCCTTGCCGCGCTGACCCGGCCGCGCTACGCCTCGATCTTTGAGCCCGGCTGCGCCAACGGTGAGCTGAGCTTCGAGCTGGCCACGCGCTGCGACCGCCTGCTGTGCTGTGACACCGCGCAGGCCGCCGTCAGCCTGGCACAGGCGCGGTTGCTCGGTTTCAGCCATGCCACGGTGCAGCAGAGCCGCTTGCCGGACCAGTGGCCCAGCGAGACGTTCGAGCTGATAGTGCTCAGCGAGCTGTGCTACTACCTCGACCCGAAGGACTTCGACGGGCTGATCGATTGCGCCCTCGCCTCGCTGACACCTGACGGACAAATCCTCGCCTGCCACTGGCGACCGCCCATCGAAGGCTGCCCGCAAACGGCGGAACAGGTGCATGCGCGCCTCGGACAACGCCTGGGCATGCCGCCTTTGATACAGCATCACGAAAGCGATTTTCTACTGGACCTGTGGAGCCGTGACGGCACCACGGTTGCAACCTTGGAGGGACTGCGATGATCGGCATCCTGATACCCGTGCACAACGAAGAAACACTACTGCCTGAATGCCTGAAAGCCGCGATGGTCGCGGCCAGTCATCCGGGCCTGCTGGGTGAAGAGGTGCAGATTCTGGCGGTGCTCGACAGCTGCAGCGATCGCAGCGCCCTCATCGCCCGCGAATACCAGGTGCACAGTCTTGAAGTGCAGGCGCGGAACGTGGGACACGTACGCGGCGTGGGCGCGCGGCACTTGCTGAACAACGGCGCGCGCTGGATTTCCTGCACCGACGCCGACAGCCGCGTGGCTCCCGATTGGCTGGTGGCGCAACTGGCCCTGGGGGTGGACGCGGTGTGTGGCACGGTCACGGTGGACGCCTGGAGTGAAGGCTTCGACCCGGCGGCGCAGATCCGCTATCACCAGGCCTATGAGGCGCGGGACGGGCATCGGCATATCCATGGCGCCAACCTCGGCGTCAGCGCCGGGGCGTACGTGCGAGCCGGCGGTTTCGACCCCCTGCCGTGCCATGAAGACGTCGAGCTGGTGCGCCAGCTGGAGCGCTGCGGCGCGTCCATTGCCTGGAGCCACTCGCCCCAGGTGATCACCAGCGCCCGCCTGGATTGCCGCGCCCAGGGCGGCTTTGGGGATTACCTCAAGAGCCTGATGCAGGCCTCCTGAAAAAATAGCGACATCCGGCTATGTAAAAGCGACGATTCGTAACTATCATCAGTACTCCTTGCACGGCAATCCAGGGTTGGAACGCCGTCGCGCCGCGAGCGTCGGTTGCCCGACGCTTGTGTATCAACAAGAGCCGTCCCGACAACGGGGTACGGCCTGCATCACCGATGAACAAGGACGTGACACCCATGAAACCTGCACCGTTAACCGACAGCCGCCGGGGCCCCGCGCAAATCTGGAACAGCGCCCCGCAACTCGCGCAAATCCCTGCTATCAACCCCGCAATCCTGGTGCCCGAAGGCAGCCGCGTAGTCGTCATCGCCCCGCATCCCGGCGACGAAGTGATCGCCTGTGGCGGCCTGCTGCAATTGCTCAGCACCCGCGAATACGCCCTGCAACTGATCTCCATCACTGACGGCAGTGCCAGCCATCCGGGCTCTACCGTGTGGCCGGCCAAGCGCCTGAGCGTGGTCCGCCCCCAGGAAAGTGTCGAGGCGCTGCGACGGCTCGGTGTGCCCCTGCACAGCCTGAAATGGATTCGCGGCGGCTTTGCCGACAACGCCCTGGCCGCGCGGGAACAGCAAATGAGCCAGTTCATTGCGCGCTACCTGCAACCCGGCGACGTGGTGTTCACCACCTGGCGCAATGACGGCAACGACGACCATGACGCCGTCGGCCGCGCCGCCGCCAAAGCCTGCGCGGTCAAGGGCGTGCACCTGCACGAGCTGCCGATCTGGGCGTGGCACTGGCCGGTCCGGGAAACTGCCGCCATCCCCTGGCAACGCGCCCGCAAGGTCAGGCTCGACACCTGGAGCGTCGCCCGCAAGCTGCATGCTGCCCACGCCTATGCCAGCCAATTGGCCGGTGACCCGGAAATCGGCCTGGAGCCGATCCTCGCGCAGGTGCTGCTGGAACGGATGCGCGAACCGTACGAGATCGTGTTCCTGTAGCTCCGGCGTACTCGTCTGTACCTGTTACTTTTCACAGTAGCGGCGCTGCCCGTGCGGCGCTAACGTGAAAGCCCACGCTTGCCCTCGCGGCATCCAGCGAGGGCAAATCATGACCGCACGGCTTGCTACCCTGATGCACCTGGGAATTGTCTCTTCAGCCTTGCTGGCGGGATGGCCGCTGGCTTCGCTCGCCGACTGCACCCTGGTGCCCACCGCCGGTGACGACACCTTCACCTGCAGCAGCGGCACCAGCGCAGGCGTTGTCGACACCGCCGGCAACAACACCCTGCTGTTTCCCGCCGCGGGCACTGGCGTGATCAATGGCGACGTGACATTCGGGCCAGGGCGTGACCTCGTGACCATGAACTCGGGCACAGTTGAGGGTGCGGTGGACATGGGCGACGGTGCGAATATCTTCCAACTGTTCGGCGGCACGGTGACCGGCAGCATCATCCAGGGCAACGGCAACGGGATTGTGCAAATCAGCCAGGGCAGCGCCGGGGCTGTCATCCAGGGACTGGGCATCAATAACTTTGCCATGAGTGGCGGGACCATTGCGTCCGTGACCCAGGGCGACGGCGACAATAAAGCGACCCTGAGCACCGGCCGAATCGACGGCGACATGGCGGCCGGAAATGGCAACAACGAGATCACCGTTGCCAATGGCAGCATTGGCGGCAAGATCCACGTCGGCAACGGCGACAACGACATCATCGTCAAGGGCGGCGATATCACCGGCGGTGTCCAGGCCGGCAATGGCAACAGTATTTTTACCTGGCAAAACGCCGGGCTGATTCACGGCCCCATCGTGACAGGCAGCGGTACCGACCGGGCATTCCTGACCAGCCTGACGGAGCCGACCATTGCCTCCACGCCCCTGCTGGATGGCGGCCTGGGCGATGACTCGTTGACGTTCGACAACACCCGGGCTGCCACACCGTCGCGTTATGCCAACTGGGAAACCGTAACCCTGAACAACACCTCGGTTTTTACCCTGGGCAGCGGCACCTTCACCCTCGGCGACGCCGGCACCCACACCGGCACCCTGAACATCAATGTCGGTACGTTGCTGGTCACCCAGGGCAGCATCAGCCCGTTTACCGCCGGCCAGCTCGTCAACGTCAACAACGCCGGCCTGATCGACCTGACCAGCAACAGCGCCAGCGCCACCGACAGCCTGACCATCAACGGCAACTACACCGGCAACCATGGACAGTTGGCCCTGCAAAGTGTCCTGGCCGGGGACAACGCGCCCAGCGACAAGCTGGTGGTGAACACAGGCGCGATGCAAGGCAGCACCACGATCAACGTGACCAACCTCGCGGGCCCGGGCGCCATGACGGTGCAGAACGGCATCCTGGTGGTCCAGGCGGCCAACGGGGCGACGGCCAGTGACCTGGCGTTCTCCCTGAGAGGCGGTGCAGTGTCTGCCGGGGCTTACGAGTACTACCTGTACAAAGGCGGCGTCACCCCCGGCACGGCGCAAAACTGGTACTTGCGTTCGGCCATCGAAGCACCGCCACTTCCTACCCCGGAAGGGCCTGTGGGTGTGATTCCACCGGCCCCGCCCGACGGCGGCATCATTCCACCAGTCCCACCCGACGTCGGTATCTTTCCACCGGTTCCGGCCGACGGAACACCAGACACGCCGGGGATTTTCCCGGGTGAAGAACCCATTCCCATCTACCGCCCGGAAGTGGCGGACTACTCCGTGCTGTTCCCCGCCGTGCAGCAAATCGTCCAGGGCATGTTGAGTACGTATCACGAGCGCATGGGTGACCAGGGCCCGCCACAACCGACCGGTGCGGCACCTGCCGGCTGGGCCAGGGTATTTGGCAGCAGCACGCGCCAGTCTTTTTCCGGTACCGTGAACCCGACCCTGGACAGTTCGCTGTCGGGCTTCCAGGTGGGCACCGACCTTTACGCCTGGACCTCGGACAATGGCCTGAACCAGCGCATCGGATTCTTTGTCGGCCACAGCCGCCTGACCGGGAATGTGAAGGGCTTTGCCGGTGGTTTCCAGAACACCGACACCGGCGACATTACCCTGCGCGCCGACAGCCTGGGTACCTACTGGACCCTGATGGGTGCCAACCGTGCTTACCTGGACCTGGTGGTAATGGGCACCCGGTTCGACGGCCACGACGAATCCAGTCGGGGCGTGAAATTGCAGACCAAGGGGCATAACGTGGCGGGCTCGGCAGAAGTCGGCATGCCGTTCGCCGTGTCCGCACATTGGGAGGTGGAACCGCAGGCCCAGGTGATCATTGACCGTACCTGGCTGGACAGCCAGAACGATGGCATTTCGGATATTTCGTTCAAGGCCGACACGAACGTCACCACACGCGTCGGCGTTCGCTTGCGGGGCGACTACAGGGTAGGCGGGATGCCGGTGCAACCTTATGTGCGGGCCAATGTGTGGCATGCCGGCACGGGCACCAACACCGTCACATTCAATCGGTCGACAGATATCAATACCGACCAGCAATCCACCACGATGGACCTGAGCGCCGGGGCGACGCTGCAGGTGTCCAGTTCAGTGACAGTGTATGGCGAGGTGGGGTACAACCGGAACCTGGACAGCCATTCGCTCAATGGGCGGGAGGGGACGATTGGCCTGAAAGTCGATTTCTAAGCTGCAACACTTTCCAAAAGTGGGAGCGGGCTTGCTCGCTCCCACATTTGGCCTTCATCGTCTGGGCATCAGCCTTCAGGCCGCAGGATCAACACACCCAACGGCGGCAGGTTCAACGACAGCGACAAGGGCTGCCCATGCTTGGGCTCATCCTCCGTAAACGCCCCGCCTCCGTTGCCGAAGTTGGAACCGGCATAGGTATCGGCGTCGCTGTTGATCACCTCGCTCCAGCGCCCGGCAAACGGCACGCCGACCTTGTAGGCCTCGCGCGGCACCGGTGTGAAGTTGGCCACCACCAGCACCGGCCGGCCGTCCTTGCTCCAGCGCAGCCAGGCGTAGACGCTGTTGATGGCGTCATCCCCGATCAGCCACTGGAAGCCCTGAGGCGCGTCGTCCTGGTCGTGCAACGCGGGCTCTTCGCGGTACAGGCGGTTGAGGTCGCCCACCAGCTTCTGCACGCCCCGGTGTTCCGGGTATTGCAGCAGGTACCAGTCCAGTTGCTGATCGTGGTTCCATTCACGCCACTGGCCAAATTCGCAGCCCATGAACAGCAGCTTCTTGCCCGGGTGCATCCACATGAAGCTCAGGTAGGCCCGCAGGTTGGCAAATTTCTGCCAGCGGTCACCGGGCATCTTGTCGATCAGCGAGTGTTTGCCGTGCACCACTTCGTCGTGGGAAATCGGCAGGATAAAGCGCTCGGACCAGGCATACACCAAACCGAAACTCAGCTCGTTGTGATGATGGGCGCGGTACACCGGGTCTTGCTGGATGTAGTGCAGCGAATCGTGCATCCAGCCCATGTTCCACTTGTAGTTGAAACCCAGGCCGCCCTGTTGGGTTGGCTGGCTCACGCCCGGCCAGGCGGTGGATTCCTCGGCGATCACCAGGGCGCCGGGGGCTTCCAGGGCCACCACGTCGTTGAGGTGACGCAGGAAGTCGATGGCTTCGAGGTTCTCCCGCCCGCCATGGCGGTTCGGCACCCATTCGCCGGCCTTGCGCGAATAGTCGCGATACAGCATCGACGCCACGGCATCCACTCGCAGGCCGTCGATATGGAAATGCTTGAGCCAGTGCAACGCCGACGCCAGCATGAAACCGTGGACTTCGGTGCGGCCGAGGTTGTAGATCAGGGTGTCCCAATCCTGGTGGAAGCCTTCCAGCGGGTTGGCGTATTCGTACAGCGCGGTGCCGTCGAATTGCGCCAGCCCGTGGGTGTCAGTGGGAAAATGCGCCGGTACCCAGTCGAGGATCACGCCAATATCAGCCTGATGGCAGGCGTTGACGAAAAACGCGAAATCATCCGGCGAGCCGAAGCGCGCCGTCGGGGCGAATTGCGACAGGGCCTGGTAACCCCAGGAGCCGCCGAACGGGTGCTCCATGATCGGCATCAGTTCGATATGGGTGAAGCCCAGTTGCTGCACATAGGGAATCAACCTCTCGGCCAGCTCGCGCCACGTGTACTGGCGGGCCACTTCGCCGACTTCATCCAGTTCGCACTGCCAGGAGCCGGGATGCAGCTCGTAGATCGACAACGGCGCGCTGGGCTTTTGCCGCTCGCCACGGGACTGCATCCAGTCGTGGTCCTGCCAGTCGACTTGCAGCGGCGAAGCGACTTTGGAGGCGGTGTCCGGCGGCATCTGCGTGGCGAGGGCCATCGGGTCGGCCTTGAGCGGCAGAATCCCGTGGGCGCCGAGGATTTCGTATTTATAGGCGGCGCCCGGTTGCAGGCGCGGGATAAAGATTTCCCAGACCCCGGACGGGTGGCGCAGGCGCATCGGATGACGGCGCCCGTCCCAGACGTTGAAGTCGCCCACCACCGACACCCGGCGGGCATTCGGCGCCCACACCGCAAAGCGCACACCCTGGACGCCGTCGACACTGGTCACTTGTGCACCGAGGCAACTGCTGAGGTCGCGGTGATTGCCTTCGGCGAACAGGTACAGGTCCATCTCGCCCAGCAACAGCTGGCTGAAGCTGTAAGGGTCTTCGGTGATCTGTTCGCCGCCGGCCCACTGGATCTTCAGCAGGTACGCCTGGCGGCTGCCGAAATGCCCGACAAATAGGCCTGGCACTTGAGTCGCGTCGAGGCTGCCGATGTGCTCGCCGCTGTCCTTGGCCAGTACCTGGACACTCAAGGCTTCAGGCAGGAAGGCGCGAATGAACTGGCCGCCCTGCTCGTCATCATGGGGCCCGAGAATTGAAAACGGGTCATGGTGCTCCGCGCGCACCAGCGCCTCGATGTCCTTGGACGCTGGCATCGCAGTCAGCTTTGGCTGCAGCGGTTCTTTGCTTGTAAAACTCATGACGTCTCCCCACCGCGTGCAGTTTTCGATATTGGTTTCAACCCGCTGAGCAGCCCGTGCAAACCTTGCAACGGCACCGGCAACCAGCTCGGGCGATTCTCTGCTTCGTAGGCCACTTCGTACGCGGCCTTCTCCAGGCTGAACAACGCCAGCGCTGCGTCCTGGCCTTTGGCATCCTGCCAGTCATGGCCCAGTGTAGTCGTGGCCGCGTGGTAGGCCTGGATAAATGCCTGTCTGGCCTCATGCAAATAGCGATCCGCGACCCGCTGCCGGGACGCATTGGCTTCAGGCGACTGGTCGACGCCCTGCACATTCACCGCCATGGCCGCCGCGTAATCAAACGAACGCAGCACCCCGCTCACGTCCTTGTACGGGCTGTGTTTGCCGCGACGTTCATGCAGCGGTCGCGCCGGTTCGCCCTCGAAGTCGATCAGGTAGGCATCGCCTTTGACCACCAGTACCTGGCCCAGGTGCAGGTCGCCATGCACGCGAATGCGCAACCCGCCCACCGTGGCTTTCGCCAGGTCCTGAACATGACTGGCAATCGCCTTTTTCTGCTCCAGTAAAGCACTGACCAATGCCTGGTCAGCAGGGTTCAACTGGGTTTGATGCTGTTTGAGCAACAGCAGCGCACGGTCGATTTGTGCACCCACGTGCCTGGCCCAGCCCTGGCTATCCTTGAGGGAAGTAACCTCGGGCTTGAAGGCCTTGTTGGTGGTCGGCGCTGCCAGCACCTGGTGCATTTCACCCAGGCGCTGGCCGAGCAAGCCGGCGAAGTCCGCCAGTTCGCCAAGGGCGTTGTAGTGCTGCTCCTGCTCGGACATGGCTTCTGCCAGTTCGTCGCGAATCGCCCGTTCCAGGTTGTTCTGGGTCCAGCCCCAGGCATCGCCCTGGTTGCTCAGGTAACCCTGGGCAATCATCAGCAGGTTGTCCTGGCCGTCGGCGTCGTGGCGTATCACCGAGCCCAGCAGCGGCGAGATATGTTCGTAGCCGGCTTCCGTCAGGTAGGCGCCCATTTCCAGCTCCGGGTGCACACCCGCACTGACTTTGCGGATCAGCTTGAGCACCAGGCTGCCGCCCACTACCACCGAACTGTTGGACTGTTCAGCGGCGAGGTAACGCACTTCCGACTCGTCGTTCAATTCCAGTTTGGCCAACTGCGCCGTGGGCTCGAAGCGAATCTCGCCGTCGGTGGAACTGAGCACGGTGTTGGCCTGCAAGCCCTGGATCACCGCGCGGATATAGGTGTCGAGGCTGAACGCGTCCGTCACCAAACCGACCTGACGCACCCGCCGCACACGGGCAAGCGCCAGTTGTTGCGGCAAGGCGCTGGTGAACTGGTCTTCACCCAGGAAGCCGAATGGCAACTGATAACGGCTGACCTGCCCGGCACTGGTGACTTCAATCTCACTGAGCAAGACCGGGTGTTGGGGGTCGCCAAAACGCACGCCGTAGGCGATGTGCACGCTATCAATCGCGGTGTCCTTGCTGGCAAACCAGCGGCGCTTGGGCAGCCACGCCGGCAAGGCATTTTGTTCCAGGGTGGTGCGGCATGGCGCTTCGAGCAGTTCTTCCAGGCGCTTTTTCAGCACCAGGGTGGTGAAGTCCGGGATGCTTTGCGCCGGCTCCACGTGCCAGCTCGGCATCTGGTTTTCTGCCGCGAGCACGAACCAGTAGAAGCCATACGGCGCCAGGGTCAGCAGGAAATTCAGCTGGCCAATGGGTGGGAATGCGTTGCCGCCGAGCATCTCTACCGGGACCATGCCGGCGAACGCCGAGAGGTCCAGCTCCGCCGCCTGGGCGCTGCGGGACACGTTGGCCACGCAGAGGATGATTTCATTCTTGCCATCGGTGCCCGTGTATTCACGGGTATAGGCCAGGATGCGGCGATTGCTCGGCGAGAGCATTTTCAGGCTGCCGCGACCAAAGGCCTTGGACTGTTTGCGCACGGCCAACATGCGTCGGGTCCAGTTCAGCAATGAGTGCGGGTCCTGGGTCTGGGTTTCGACGTTGACCGATTGGTAGCCGTATTGCGGGTCCATGATCGGCGGCAACACCAGGCTCGCCGGGTCGGCGCGGGAGAAGCCGCCGTTGCGGTCGATGGACCACTGCATTGGCGTGCGTACACCGTCGCGGTCGCCGAGGTAGATGTTGTCGCCCATGCCGATTTCATCGCCGTAGTACAGGGTCGGCGTGCCCGGCATCGACAGCAGCAGGCTGTTGAGCAGCTCGATGCGTCGGCGGTCACGTTCCATCAACGGCGCGAGGCGGCGGCGAATCCCCAGGTTGATCCGCGCGCGGCGGTCGGCGGCGTAATAGTTCCAGAGGTAGTCACGTTCTTTGTCGGTGACCATTTCCAGGGTCAGTTCATCGTGGTTGCGCAGGAAGATTGCCCACTGGCAATTGGCCGGAATTTCCGGGGTCTGGCGCAGAATGTCGGTGATCGGGAAACGGTCTTCCTGGGCCAACGCCATGTACATGCGCGGCATCAGCGGGAAGTGGAAGGCCATGTGGCATTCGTCGCCGTCATCTCCCTTCTTGTCACCGAAGTACAGTTGCGTGTCTTCCGGCCACTGGTTGGCTTCGGCCAGCAGCATGCGGTCCGGGTAGTTGGCGTCGATCTCGGCGCGGATCTGCTTGAGGACGTCGTGAGTTTCCGGGAGGTTTTCGTTGTTGGTGCCGTCGCGTTCGATCAAGTACGGGATGGCGTCCAGGCGCAGGCCGTCAATGCCCATGTCGAGCCAGTAGCGCATTACCGACAGCACGGCTTTCATCACCTGCGGGTTGTCGAAGTTGAGGTCCGGCTGGTGGGAATAAAAGCGGTGCCAGAAGTACTGGCCGGCGACCGGGTCCCAGGTCCAGTTGGACTTTTCGGTGTCGAGGAAAATGATGCGGGTGCCGTCGTATTTCTGGTCGTCATCGGACCACACGTAGAAGTCCCGCGCGGCCGAGCCGGGCTTGGCCTTGCGCGCACGCTGGAACCACGGGTGCTGGTCCGAGGTGTGGTTGATGACCAGCTCGGTGATCACCCGCAGCCCGCGTTTGTGGGCTTCGGCGATAAAGCGCTTGGCGTCGGCCATGGTCCCGTAGTCGCTGTGCACGCCACGGTATTCGGCGATGTCGTAGCCGTCGTCGCGGCGTGGCGAGGGATAAAACGGCAGCAGCCAGATGGTGTTCACGCCGAGGTCGGCGATGTAGTCGAGCTTGGCGATCAACCCTGGAAAGTCACCGATACCATCGTTGTTGGAGTCAAAATAGGATTTGACGTGAACCTGATAAATCACCGCGTCCTTGTACCAGAGCGGGTCTTTGATAAAGGTGGCAGCCTTGGGTTTCTTCGCCATTGGAAACTCCTGGAAAATTCGTGGGGTCGCTGATCGTTCCCACGCTCTGCGTGGGAATGCCTGTTGCGACGCTCCGCGTCACGCTTGGGGACGCAGAGCGTCCGGGGCTGCATTCCCACGCGGAGCGTGGGAACGATCTCAATCAGCTTCAGGAAACGGTAATGCGCCAGATACCAAACGGCTGGTGCCACGGTTCGATCCGCATCCACTGGGTCTTGCCGTACCAGGTCCAGCGGTGGCCGGTCATCAAATCCTCGCCCTGGGTCTGGGCGTCGTCCGGCAAGCCCATCTCCCACAGCGGCAACTCGAAATTGGCCTCCTGGGCGTTGAACGGGTCGAGGCTCACGGCAACCAGAATAAAGTTGCTGCCGTCCTCGCTGCGTTTGCCGAAGTACAGGATGTTGTCATTCCACGCGTTGTAGAGCTTCAGCCCGAGGTGCGTCTGCAGCGCCGGGTTTTGTCGACGGATGCGGTTGAGCTGGGCGATCTCGGCAATGATGTTGCCCGGCGCCGTGAAGTCCCGTGGGCGGATCTCGTATTTCTCCGAGTCCAGGTACTCTTCCTTGCCTGGCACCGGGGCCGCTTCGCACAGTTCAAAGCCGGAATACATGCCCCACAGGCCGGAGCCCATGGTGGCCAGCGCGGCACGGATCAAGAAGCCGGCGCGGCCGGACTCATGCAGGAAACCCGGGTTGATGTCCGGCGTATTGACGAAGAAGTTCGGCCGGAAGCACTCGCGCCACGGGGATTCGTTCAGCTCGCTCAGGTACTCGCTCAACTCGGCCTTGGTGTTGCGCCAGGTGAAGTAGGTGTAGCTCTGGGAGTAACCGACCTTGCCCAGGCGCGCCATCATCGCCGGGGTGGTGAAGGCTTCGGCGAGGAAGATCACTTCCGGGTACTTGGAACGCACATCACTGATCAGCCATTGCCAGAACGGCAGCGGCTTGGTGTGGGGGTTGTCGACACGAAAGGTCTTCACGCCCTCTTCCACCCAACCGACCACGATGTCGCGCAACTCGACCCACAGGCTGGGGATAGCGTCCGCGGCGTAGAAGTCGACGTTGACGATGTCCTGGTACTTCTTCGGCGGGTTCTCGGCGTATTTGATCGTGCCGTCGGGCCGCCAGTTGAACCAGCCCGGATGCTGCTTGAGCCACGGGTGGTCCTGAGAGCACTGGATGGCAAAATCCAGGGCGATTTCCAGGCCATGCTCAGCGGCGGCCTTGACCAGGTTACGGAAGTCTTCGCGGGTGCCCAGCTGCGAATGGATGGCCTCATGGCCGCCTTCTTCGCTGCCGATGGCGTACGGGCTGCCCGGATCATCCGGCCCGGCGGTCAGGGAATTGTTCTTGCCCTTGCGATGGCTGCGGCCGATGGGATGAATCGGCGGGAAATACAGCACGTCAAAACCCATGTCATGGATCATCGACAGCCGTGAGTGCACATCGTTAAAGGTGCCATGGCGCGCAGGATCATCGGTGATCGAGCGGGGAAAGAGCTCGTACCAGCTGGCAAACTGCGCCGCCTCGCGCTCTACATCAATCGGGTATACGGCACTGATGCTCAAATAGGCGCGGTGGTCGGCCTGGGTCATCAGGTGTGCACTGTCTTCGTGCAGGAACAGCGCGACTTGCTCGGTTTCCAGCAGGCCGGAGAGTTCGTGGTGCAGCAGCATCAGGCGGTCGCGCAATTCGTTGTCGCTGCGCTCGGCCGCTTGCAGTACCTGGCTGCGGCCTTCCTGCAATTCCAGGCTGACGGGCACACCGGCCTCGTGTTTCTTGCTCAATTCGTAGCGGAAGCTGGCAAACGTGTCGATCCAGGCCTCGATGCAATACTCATGCGGGCCCTGGGTGGTCACGGTGAACGCACCTTCCCAGCCGTTGTTGCCAACATCGGTCATCACCACGCTGTGCCAGCTTTCTTCACTGCGCGGGCGCCAGCGGATCAGCACCGCGAGCTTGTCGTGACCATCGGCAAACACCTTGCTGGCGACCTGGACGCGCTGGCCGACCACAGCCTTGACGGCAAACTCGCCGCCATCGATGACCGGGGTGGTGCTTTCAATCGCAATCCTTGGCAGCAACAGTGCCTGGGACAGCGGTAACGTGGAGGTTGAATCATCGTGCGTCAGTGTTTCAGCAGTCATCGAGCATCTCCCCTTAACGCCCAGTGGACGCTCTTGTGCCTGATCCAAATTCTGAAACGGCACCGCTCTCCCTGAGCAGGGCCGTATAGGTTCCGAGCGTACCGGCGGATGAAAAGTTCAGGTGGATATGCCGCCATCGGGCGGGGAATCAAATCCACCGCCCGATTGTCCACCGATAGAGCAAAGCACAAAGGAGGCCACACCGATGAATATCCCGATCCCGGCTGAAACCCCGGACCCGAACATTGACAAGCCCACCCTGCCACCCACCGAACCGGACCCGATTCCCGAGCAAGAACCGCCTGGCACACAGCCACCACCGGTGGAGGAACCACCGACGACGATGCCGCCAGTGATTGTCTGAAGCGAACGTGACAGTTGAGGTTTTGACGATCCAGGCTGATCGTCAAAACCGAAACTTCCTACCTGCAACAGAGATGACTCTTAGAGTCAGAGCCTATACGCCCCATAAGACTTATCTCGCGAAAACGCACGCCCTCGGGATGTAGCGTTTATTCCATCATCCTGCGAGAAAACATCATGTCGACGATCAATACCCAGCCGAGTGCCTACCACCCCTCTCCGCAAAATGCGCTGCCCCCGAGCGGGCCCCAGACCGGGCAACCCCTTAACGACCTGAAAGCGCTGCTGACCAAGGACAACATTGATCAGCTGTTGCGCAATCCTGACGCTCAAGGAAGCGTCAACACCCTGAACAGGCTCCGTGATCTATTGACCCCGGCGAACATCAGCACCCTGCTGCGTGGTCCCGATGCCCAGGCGAATGCCCAGACGCTGATGGATATCGGCGAGTTGTTGAATAAAGACGCTATCAACCCTGGACTGAGCGCCGCCACGCAAGCCATGGAAAAAGCGATCGATGAGGACACTCAAAGACGAAAAACCGAGATGCTCTTTCAAATGGCAACCGACCCCGATGACGACAGCGCGATACTGAAATCCTTGGCAGACTGGCGCCAATCGGCGGCCCAGGCACGTCAGAGCGCTCGACACTCCGGGACGATGGCTAACACCTTGACAGACCTGGGCTCGCGCCTCAGCAAGCACAACATCAATGCCGGGATGGGCTCCAGCTAATCCTTCTCCAGCAACCTGACAATCCTTGGCATCACACTGAACACCATCAGTGCCAGCACCGTACTCAACACCGCCGTCGACTCACGTCCCATCCCGGCCGCCACGCCAATGGCGGCGGTCATCCAGAGGCCGGCGGCGGTGGTCAGCCCTTTGACGTGCTGGCCCTCCTCGTCTTCCTTGCCCTTGAGGATGGTACCGGCGCCGAGAAAACCAATGCCCGCAATCACACCTTGCAACACGCGGCTCATGGCGTCGGCCTGGGAGCCGGACAAATTCGGCACCAACACAAACAGCGCTGCCCCCATGGCCACCAGCATATGGGTGCGCACCCCGGCGGCCTTGCCCTTCTGTTCACGTTCAAAACCGAGAATGCCGCCCAGAATGGCCGCAATCAGCAACCGCACGGTGATCTGTGTCAGTTGCCGGGCATCGCCAATGTCGGCAAATTCCGCTTGCAGGGTTTGCCAGACTTCATGCCACCAGGCGTCCATGGTCGTGTCCTTTCAAGGGTCGATACGGGATGGACAACGCCGACCGTCAGTCAGTTGCGCAGAACCATTCAACCACGGGCAACGCCTAACCCTCAGTACCCCCGGAAAAGGACAGCACCATGCCCGTACGTATCGAAAACCAGACCTGTTACTTCAAGATCGATGAGCACGGCGACGAACAAAGCCTCCCCGCCACCGATGTCACGGTGATTACCGACAGCGCCAAGTCCATGTCAGCCGTGGAGTTGAATGGCGATCGCGTCTACATCACCGAAGCAGAAGCCGACGCATTGACCGTCGCAGGTGCCACCGACGGCCGTAAGCATCTGAAGGCCACCGACGGTGATTCGGTGATTTGATTGACCTGGATCATCACGCCCGCAAAAGCGCTGCACCCCACGCGCCACAGGGTGCAGCACATTGTCGCAGGCGCGCATCACAGGCCCATCTGATCCGCTTTTAATCGCCATACCTGAGCCTGTTATGCAAACAGAGCGCCGGTCATAGTTCATCTGCCTGATGGAGGCTGATGAGCGAAAGACCATGAGCGATAGAATCCCCGTCCGAACCGTAGAAATGTATGAGCCTGCACATCCAAAGAAGATGAAGGCCACCTCCAACGACAACCTGATTCACACCCGCAGCTTCACGGGCCTGTTCCGAACCTTGCGCGTGGTGGGCGCGGGCTTTCTGTTCCTGGCGTTTTTCGGCACCGTGTGGCTGAACTGGGGCGGACGCCAGGCCGTTCTGTGGGACCTGGCTGAAAGCAAATTCCACATTTTTGGCGCCACGTTCTGGCCCCAGGACTTCATCCTGCTGTCGGCGCTGTTGATCATCTGTGCGTTCGGCCTGTTCGCGATCACGGTGTTCGCAGGCCGCGTGTGGTGCGGCTATACCTGCCCGCAAAGCTCGTTTACCTGGCTGTTCATGTGGTGCGAAAAAGTCACCGAAGGCGAGCGCAACCAGCGCATCAAGCTGCAAGCCGCGCCCTGGAGCTTGAACAAGCTGGCCAGGCGTTCGGCCAAGCACACTCTGTGGCTGGGCATCAGCGTGCTGACCGGGCTGACGTTTGTCGGCTACTTCACGCCGATCCGCCCCCTGGCCGAAGAACTGCTGACCTGGCAGATGAGCGGCGTGAGCCTGTTCTGGGTGCTGTTTTTTACCGGTGCCACCTACCTCAACGCCGGCTGGCTGCGCGAAGCCGTGTGCATGCACATGTGCCCGTATGCGCGGTTCCAGAGTGTGATGTTCGACAAGGACACCCTGACCATTTCCTATGACGTGGCCCGTGGCGAGCACCGCGGCCCGCGCAAACGTGATGTGCAACCGGCGGACGTCGGCCTCGGTGACTGCATCGACTGCCAACTGTGCGTGCAGGTATGCCCCACCGGCATCGACATCCGCGACGGCCTGCAAATGGAATGCATCGGCTGCGCCGCGTGCATCGACGCCTGTGATTCGATCATGGACAAAATGGGCTATGCCCGCGGCCTGGTCAGCTATACCTCGGAGCATCAGCTGCAAGGGGGCAAGACCCATCTGCTCAGGCCGCGGCTGATCGGCTACAGTGCCGTGTTGCTGGTGATGATCGGGGCGTTGGTGGTGGCCCTGGTCGTACGGCCGATGGTGTCGCTGGACGTCACCAAGGACCGTGGGATGTTCCGGGAGAACAGTGAAGGCCTGATCGAGAATATCTACAGCCTCAAGGTCATCAACAAGACCCAGCAGCGCCAGGATTACCGCATGGAGCTGGTAGACGCAGACGGCTTCCAGTTGCAGGGCAAGACCGACATCAGCCTGGCGCCCGGGGAAATCACCGATGTGCCGGTGTCGGTGGCGATGACCGCAGAGAAGCCTGCCAGCAGTTCCCAGACCATTCGTTTCAAGGTAACGGACGTGGATGAGCCATGGGTTTACAGCGCGGCGGATAGCCGGTTTGTAGCGCCGTTGAATCGTTAAAAACCGAGTTTCAGAAACACTGGAGATCAAATGTGGGAGCGGGCTTGCTCGCTCCCACCTTTTGATCTGTGTTCAATCAGCAAAATCTGTTCAAAGCACTAGGCCCCAATGAAACGCTACGAAAAATTCGCCGACGACATCGCAGAACTGATCCGCTCCGGTGTCCTCGGCCCGGGCCAGCGCGTGCCTTCGGTACGCTATGCCAGCCAGACCTATGGCGTCAGCCCGTCCACGGTGTTCCAGGCCTACTACCTGCTGGAGCGTCGCGGGCTGATCCGCGCCCGGCCACGCTCCGGGTACTTCGTCAACACCCATGCGCCCAGCCCGTTTTCCGAGCCGGTGGTGAGTGCCCACGTGCACGAGACCACCGAGGTGGACGTCAGCGAGCTGGTGTTCTCGGTGCTCGACTCCATCAAAGACCCGCAAACCGTGCCTTTCGGCTCGGCGTTCCCCAGCCCGACGCTGTTCCCGCTGCCGCGCCTGGCCCGCTCACTGGCCAGCGCCAGCCGGGAAATGGACCCACGCATGGTGGTTACCGACATGTCGCCGGGCAACCCGCAGCTGCGCCGGCAAATCGCCCTGCGTTACATGGTCGGCGGGCTGATGCTGCCAATGGAAGAACTGTTGATCACCAACGGCGCCCTTGAGGCGCTGAACCTGTGCCTGCAGGCCGTGACCGAACCGGGCGACCTGGTGGCCATCGAAGCGCCGGCGTTCTATGCCAGCCTGCAAATACTGGAACGCCTGAAACTCAAGGCGGTGGAAATTCCCGTGCACCCGCGCGACGGCATTGACCTCAAGGTGCTCGCCCAAAGCCTGGAGCGCTACCCGATCAAGGCCTGCTGGTGCATGACCAGCTTCCAGAACCCCATGGGCGCAACCATGCCCGAGGCAAAAAAACTGGAACTGGTGGAATTGCTGCGCAGCCATCAGGTGCCGCTGATCGAAGACGACGTGTACGCCGAGTTGTACTACGGCCAACAGGCTCCGAAACCGGCCAAGGCGTTCGACACCGAAGGCCTGGTGATGCACTGCGGCTCTTTCGCCAAAAGCCTGGCCCCCGGCTACCGCATTGGCTGGGTCGCCGCCGGGCGTTATGCGCAGAAGATCGAGCGGCTGAAGCTGATGACCTCGCTGTGCGCCTCGATGCCGGCCCAGGCGGCGATTGCCGATTACCTGCAACACGGCGGCTACGACCGGCACCTGCGCAAGTTGCGGTATGCGCTGGAGGAGCAGCAAAGCGCCATGCTCGCCGCCATCGCGCGCTATTTCCCGGCGCAGACACGGGTCAGCCAGCCGGCAGGCGGATATTTCCTGTGGCTGGAGTTGCCGGAGCAGACCGACTCATTGAAGTTGTTCCAGATGGCGTTGGCCCAGGGCATCAGCATCGCGCCGGGGCCGATTTTTTCGCCGACGCAGCGCTTCAGGAACTGCATTCGTTTGAATTACGGCAGCCCGTGGGATGAGTCGTGTGAAAAGGCGATGGAAACGCTGGGGAAGATTGTGCGTTCGTTTTAAAACCTTGGAACCACGCGGAGTGCTGGACCACACAGGAGTGGGACATTTCTCTCCACGAAAAACGTCCTTTCCCTGACCCACATCAAAGGTACTCGATGAATATTTCTCCCCCGGCGGGCCTGACACCGCTACCCGTCCCACCCAACTACATGACGGCAGCAGAACAGAACCAGGTACGTGAAATGACTGGCCCCATAGGTCGCCCGGCTGGCGACCATCGTTCAGCAGAAAGGATCATTGAGCAAAGCAGCGTACTTAGCCATTTCCTTGGGGGGCACGATCATCTTGCAGTGGGCGATGACCTCAAGCGGCAAGTCGGCGACTGGACCGAAGCCAATCCGGATCCAGACTCACGCGCCGATGCCGCCTACAACCTGGACAAAGTGCTGCGGTTCATTGACAACCTCGACGACCGCAAGCTGAACGCCAGCCACACTCGAAATGGAGTGGTAGACGGGTTTTCTGACTCAGGCTACAGCACCCAGGACAACTCCGAGGGCCGGCTACTCAGCGAGTTCTCGAACAAGGGCTATACGGTACTGCGTTGGGCCGGCTATTGAGCGTGTGGCAAGGGCTTGCCCCTTGCCACAACGAGCACAGACCTAGCGACCGCCCGCCAGGTCAATAAAGGTCCCGGTGGCATAGGACGCCTTGTCCGACAGCAGCCAGATAATCCCTTCCGCGACTTCTTCAGCACGCCCGCCACGGGCCATGGGAATCCCGGGCTCCAGCTTGCTGACCCGGTCCGGGTCGCCGCTCAGGGCATGGAAGTCGGTGAAGATGAAGCCGGGACGCACACCATTGACCCGAATCCCCTCACCCGCCACTTCCTTGGAAAGCCCGAGGGTGAAGGTGTCCAGCGCGCCCTTGGATGCGGCGTAGTCGACATATTCCCCCGGCGAGCCCAGACGCGCGGCGGCCGACGACACGTTGACGATGCTGCCGCCCTGCCCGCCATGCTTGGGCGACATGCGCAACAGCGCATGCTTGGCACACAGAATCGGCCCCAACACGTTGGTTCTGAGGGTTTTCAGGATGCGGAACTCGGACATCTCATCGACCCGCGACTTGTGCCCGACGGTACCGGCGTTGTTGACCAGCGCGGTCACCCGGCCCAATTCGGTATCGACCCGGTGGAACAAGCCGATCACTTCGTCTTCGATGCTGACATCGGCCCGTACCGCAATGGCCTGGGCGCCGAGGGCGCGCACTTGCTCAAGTACGCGGTGGGCAGCGTCCTCATCGGCCTGGTAGTTGATGCAGATGCGGTAGCCCTGGGCAGCGGCCAGCAACGCCGTGGCAGCGCCGATCCCACGACTGCCGCCGGTGATGACGACGACTTTATCCATGTGTAAGGTCTCCTGATTCAACGTGAGCTGATGGATCCAATACTACCTGCGCCCCGCAGGTTTTGCATGGGCTCACGTCACCGAATGCGCACGCACCACCTGTTCGGCACTCTGGATGTCGGCCATGAACCCCTCGGCCGGCAACGGATGCCCCAGCAGATACCCCTGCAACGAATCGCAGCCCAGCCGCGTGAGGAAATTCTGCTGTACGTCGGTCTCCACGCCTTCGGCCACAATGCGCAGGCCCAGGGCCTGGCCGAGGGCGACGATGGCCGAGACAATCGCCGCGTCGTCGCTGTCGTGCTCGAGGTCACGGACAAACCCCCGGTCGATTTTCAACTCATTGGCCGGCAGGCGCTTGAGGTACATCAGGCTCGAATAGCCGGTGCCAAAGTCATCGATGGACAGGTCGACGCCCATGTCCGAAAGCTTCTGCAGTACCGTCATGCTCGCATCGGCATCGCTCATGGCGGTGGTTTCGGTGATTTCCAGGGTCAGGCTGTTGGCCGGCAACCGGTGACGCTCCAGGGCATTGGCAACGCTCTTCACCAGCCCGGCATGGCAGAACTGCAACGCCGACAGATTCACTGCAATGCGCCAGTCGTGGTAGCCCTGGGCGTACCACACCTGCATCTGGCGACAGGCTTCGTTGAGCACCCATTCGCCGATGGGGATGATCAGCCCGGTCTTTTCCGCCAGTTCGATAAACTTGTCCGGCAACAACAGACCCTGTTGCGGGTGTTCCCAGCGCAGCAGCGCCTCGGCACCGACCGGGCGGCCACTGATGGCGTCGAACTTGGGCTGGTAGTACAACCGGAACTGCTCGTGCTCCACAGCGTTGCGCAAATCCTGCAGCAGTTGCAGTTGCTTGCGCGCGTTGGTGTTCATCGAGACGTCGAAAAAGCTGTAGCCGTTCTTGCCCATGCCCTTGGCGTGATACATCGCCGCGTCGGCGTTCATCAGCAGTTCCTGAGGCGTGGCGCCGTTGCCGGGGAACAGCGCAATGCCGATGCTCGCGGAAATTTTCAGCTCATGCTCGGCGACGCGGAAGGCCTGGTTGATCAGACCCACCTGGCGCTCGGCCAGGCGCAACGCATCGTCAGGCTGACCCAACTGCACCAGCAACACGAACTCGTCACCGCCGATACGGGCCAGGGTGTCCTGGCTGCGCAAGTCTTCCCGCAGACGCAGGCCCACTTGCTGCAACAACTGGTCGCCCATGTGGTGACCGAAAGCGTCGTTGACCGGTTTGAAGCCGTCCAGATCGATAAACATCAGCGCAAAGCAACCGCCCTCTTCGTTCACCCGCTGTATCGCTTGTTGAATCCGGTCAGCGAGCAAGGTGCGGTTGGGCAAGCCGGTGAGCATGTCGTGCAGGGCCAGGTGGGTCAGTTCCTGGTTGGCCTGGGTCAGCGAGTCCGCCAACACAGCGGTGCGGGCTTCCAGGCGTGCGTCCAGCAGAGACGTCAGCAGCGCAATGATCAATACCGCCAGGGTGGTCACCAACACCAGGTTGTCCAGGCCCTTGCCACTCAAGCCGTTCAGGGCCGCGCCGCAAAAACTGCCATCGGCGAAACGCGCAGCCGCCATGCCGGTGTAGTGCATGCCAACGATCGCCACGCCCATCACCATCGCCGCGCCGCCCCGGGCCAAACGCACGTAAGGCGTGTTGCGCCGCAGGTTGAAGGCAATCCACAAGGCCGCCGCCGACGCCCCCACGGCAATCAGCAACGAGGCGGTGAACAGCGTGGGGTCGTAGTCGATACCGGGCCTCATGCGCATGGCGGCCATCCCGGTGTAGTGCATGGCGCTGATGCCGGCGCCCATGATCAAGGCGCCAAACCCGAGTTGCCATGCCGGCAAACGCGGTTGACTGACCAGCCACAAGGCAAAACCACTGGAAAGGATCGCGATCAGCAATGACAGCGCCGTGATCTCGATGTCATAACCCAGGCTGATCGGCAGGCGAAAGGCGAGCATGCCGATAAAGTGCATCGACCAGATACCCACCCCCATCGCCAGCGCGCCACCGCCCATCCACAGGTAGACGGCACGCCCTTTGGCCGTGGCAATGCGGCCGGTCAGGTCCAGCGCGGTATAAGACGCAAGGATCGCGACAAACAGGGAAATCAGGACGAGGGCGGGGGAATAACTACCGGTGAGCATGGGACTTCTCGTGACCAATGGGCCGAACGGCATCCGTGCCGGGCTGAAAAGTCAGGGATTGTAGCGAGAATAATTCTTGTACACCTGAAATATTGTCGTATAGCCATCATTCAAAATTTGACGCCAATCGGCTGGCTCAAAAACAGCGCAAAACCCTGTGGAAGCGGGCTTTCTCGCGAAGGCGAGTGCCAGTCAACGATGTATCAACTGCCCCACCGCTTTCGCGAGCGAGCCCGCTCCCAAACAAGCCCGAACACCTGCCAGACCGGTGCCTATTTCTTGTCGCTCAACTGCATCTGCCCATCCCAGCCACCGCCCAATGCAGCGATCAGTTGCACACTGGCAACCAGCCGGGTTTGCAGCAGGGTCAGCACCGTGCGCTCGTTGCTCAGGGCCGTGGCTTGCACGGTGACCACATCGAGATACGCGATCAAACCGGCCTTGTATTGGTTCTGGGTCAGGCGCAGGGATTCCCGGGCGGCGTCGAGGGCCTCGTTACTGACCACCGCCTCGTCTTCCAGGACCTTGAGCTGGACCATGTAGTTTTCCACCTCGCGGAAACCGTCGAGTACGGTCTGGCGGTACTTGGCCACGGTTTCGTCATAGGACGCTTCGGCACGGTCGACTTCGGCCGAACGCTGGCCACCGTCAAACAAGGTCATGGCGAGTTTCGGCCCCACGGACCAGAAGCGGTTCGGCAGGCTGATCCAGTCGGCGTAGGTGCTGCTGGAATAACCACCGGCCAGGCTCAGGGTCAGGTCCGGGTAGTAGGCGGTCTTGGCCACGCCGATATTGGCGTTGGCGGCAATCACCGAGCGCTCGGCCTGGGCGATGTCCGGGCGGCGCTCCAAGAGTTGCGACGGCAGGCTCACCGGAATCTGCGGCAGGGCCGGAATGTCCTTGCTCACCGCCAGGTTGAAGTTGGCCGGCGGCACACCGATCAGCACGGCGATCGCGTTTTCCAGCTGTGCGCGCTGCCAGATCAAGTCGATCATGCTGGCCTGGGTGCTTTTCAGCTGGGTCTGGGCCTGGGCGATGGCGTCCTTGCCCGAGACACCGGCGCGGTATTGGTTCTGGGTCATTTGCAGGGAGCGCTGGTAGGTGTCTACCGTGGCTTGCAGCAAACGGGTCTGTTCGTCCATGACCCGCAGTTGCAGGTAATCCTGCACCAGTTCCGACTGCTGGCTCAGGCGCATTGCCGCCAGGTCCGCGGCGCTGGCTTCGGCACTGGCTTCATTGGCTTCCAGGCCCCGGCGCAATTTGCCCCAGATATCGGCTTCCCAGCTCACGCCCAATTGGGTGTTCAGGGTGTCGCGGATACCGCTGCTGGAACTGCTCAGGCTGGCGTTACTGCTGCCAGTGCCCTGGCTGGCCCGGGTTTTGGTGGCACTGAGGTCGACGGTCGGGAAGAACGCCCCACGGGCACTGCGCACCTGCGATGCAGCCTGGCGATAGCGCGCCTCGGCCTGGGCCACGGTCTGGTTGGCACTGTTGAGTTTTTCTACCAGCTCATTCAACTGCCGGTCGCCGTACAATTCCCACCAGGCGCCGCGGGCCAATGAGTCGCTGGGGGCCGCCTGACGCCAGCCTTCGGCTTCCTTGTACTGGGCCGGCTCGGTCAACTCGGGGCGTTTGTAATCCGGGCCGACAGCGCAGGCGCTGAGCATCACGCCGCACAGGGCCAGGCTCAGCAGCTTGGAGCCGCGCGTCAAGGCCAGGCGTTGCACAGCGGGAAACGTTGAATCGGTCATAGCGCAGTGTCCAGGGCAGCATCGGTACGCACTCCGCGCCAACCGTTGAAACGGTGGCGCAGGCGGTCGAGATAAAGGTAAACCACAGGCGTGGTGTAAAGGGTCAGGATCTGGCTCACCACCAGGCCGCCGATAATCGTCAGGCCCAGGGGCTGGCGCATTTCCGCGCCTTCGGCGGTGCTCAGCAGCAATGGCAAGGCACCAAGGATCGCGGCCAGGGTGGTCATCAGGATCGGCCGCAACCGCACGAGGCAGGCCGCGCGAATCGACTCCAGCGGGCTCATGCCGTCGTGGCGCTCCAGTTGCAGCGCGAGGTCGATCATCAGGATCGCGTTTTTCTTCACCACCCCGATCAACAGGAACAACCCCAGCAGCGAGATCAGGCTGAACTCGCCCCCCAGCACGTAGATCGACAGCAGCGCACCCACACCTGCCGAAGGCAAGGTCGAGAGAATGGTCAGCGGGTGGATGTAGCTCTCGTAGAGGATCCCCAGTACCAGATACACGGCCACCAGCGCGCCAAGGATCATGAACGGCTGGCCTTTTTGCGTGGCGGCAAAGGCATCGGCGGTACCGGACATCTTCGCGATCACGTCTTCCGGCAGGCCGACCTTGGCAATCGCCCGCTCGATGGCGGCCGTGCCCTGCTCTACCGTAACGCCGGGGGACATGTCGAAGGCAATGTTTTCCGACGCGAACTGCCCTTCATGGCGCACGGTGTCATCGGCCAGGCTGTTTTCGTAGTGCGCAATGGTCGACAGCGGCACCCGCGCGCCGGTGGAGGTGATGACCTGCACTTGATTGAGGGTGATCGGGTCCTGGGCGTATTTCGGGTTGACCTCCATCACCACCTGATACTGGTTGAGGCTGTCATAGATCGTGGAAATCTGCCGCTGGCTGTAGGCGTTGTTCAGCACCGCCGTGACCATGCTCATGTCGATGCCCAGGCGCTTGGCCTGGTCACGGTCGACAATCAGCGTCACCTGCGCGGCGCCGCGACCCTCGCGGGCATCGATGGCGGTCAACTCCGGCAACTCACGCAACGCGGCGACCACTTTCGGGTACCACAGGCGCAAGGCGGCCAGGTCACCGCTTTGCAGGATGTAGGAATACTGCGCAGTGGTCTGGTCGCGGCTGCCACCAAATTGCAGGTCCTGGTCGGCCATCAGGAACAGCCGCCCGCCCGGCACCAGCGGCACGTCTTTACGCAAACGCTCGATCACTCCCTGGGCAGAAATCTTGCGCTCGCTGATGGGCTTGAGCCGCACCAGCATCACCGCGTTGTTGGTGCCGTTGTTGCCGCCGATAAAGCCGGCCACGCTCAGCACCGCGGGGTCCTTCAGCACGGCCTGGCGGAAGATCTCCATCTTCGGCTGCATCACGCCGAACGACAGCCCGTCATCACCGCGCACAAAACCGATCAACTGGCCGGTGTCCTGCTGGGGCATGAAGGTTTTCGGCACTACGACATACAGGGCCACGTTGACCCCAATGGTCACCAACAGGCTGAGCAGGGTCAGGCGCCGATGGCAAAGCACCCAGTCGAGGCTGCGGGCATAACCGGCGACCATGCGCGCGTGGGCCTTCTCGCTCCAGCGCTGCAAACCGGTTTCCTGCCCCGGGACGTGGGGCTTGAGCCACCGGGCACAGAGCATCGGGGTCAAGGTCAGCGACACCACCAGCGAGACGATAATGGCCGCCGCCAGGGTGATGGAAAACTCGCGGAACAAACTGGTGACGATCCCGCCCATGAACAGGATGGAGAGGAACACGGCCACCAGCGATACGTTCATCGACAGCAAGGTAAAGCCGACTTCCTTGGCCCCCAGGTACGCTGCCTTCATCGGCGGCACACCCTCGTCGATATGCCGGGAAATGTTCTCCAGCACCACGATGGCATCGTCCACCACCAGGCCGGTGGCGAGGATCAACGCCATCAGCGACAGGTTGTTCAGGGAAAAGCCGAACAGGTACATCACGGCAAACGTGCCCACCAGGGACACCGGCACCGCCAGGGTAGGAATCAACGAAGCACGGAAGTTACCGAGGAACAGGTACACCACCAGGATCACCAGCGCCACGGCGATCAACAACGTCATCTCGGCTTCGTGCAGGGTCGCGGTGATCACGGGCGAACGGTCCATGGCCAGGTTCAGCTTGACGCTGGACGGCAGCACCGCCTGCAGCGCCGGCAACTGGGCCTTGATCTGCTTGACCGTCTCGATGATGTTGGCGTCGGACTGGCGGTTGATCACCAGCAGCACCGCCGAATCATTGTTGAAGAAGCCGCTGTTGTAGCGGTCTTCCACGCCGTCGCTGATCTTGGCCACATCCCCCAGGCGCAGGGCCGCGCCGTTCTGGTAGCGAATCAGCAGCGGCTCATAGTCCTTGGCTTTTTCCAGCTGGTCGTTGGCCTGGATCTGCCAGTTGCGCTCGCTGTCTTCCAGGGAGCCCTTGGGCCGGCGCACGTTGGCATTGGCAATGGTGTTGCGCACATCGTCCAGGGCCACGCCGTACTGGTCGAGGGCCTTGGGTTCAAGTTCGATACGCACGGCGGGCAAGGAGCTGCCGCCGATCTGCACTTCACCTACGCCCGGCACCTGGGACAGGCTCTGGGACAGGATGGTCGAGGCCAGGTCGTACAACTGGCCCTTGGGCAATACGTCCGAGGTCAGGGACAGCACCATGATCGGCGCCTGGGACGGGTTGATCTTTTTATAGGTGGGCATGCTGCGCATGCCGCTGGGCAGCAGGTTGCGCGAGGCGTTGATCGCGGCCTGCACTTCCCGGGCGGCGCCGTTGATGTCGCGGTTGGAGTCGAACGCGAGAATCACCCGGGTCGAACCCTGGCTCGACGAACTGCTCATGGTGGTGATGCCGGAAATCGCGCCGAAGGAGCGTTCCAGCGGCGTCGCCACCGTGGAGGCCATGACCTCGGGGCTGGCCCCGGGCAGGCTGGCCGAGACCACGATCACCGGGAAGTTGATCTGCGGCAACGGCGACACCGGCAGCAAGTTGAACGCCACGCCGCCCAGCAACATGATCGCCAGGCTCAGCAGCATCGTCGCTACCGGCCGGCGAATGAAAGGTCCGGACAGGTTCATGACTCAACCGGCTCCAGGCGCACAGGCTCTTTGCGCCAGCGACGCCCCAGGCGGTCGAAGTACAGGTAGATCACCGGCGTGGTGAACAGGGTCAGCACCTGGCTCACCAGCAACCCGCCGACCATCACCAGGCCCAGGGGCTGGCGCAACTCCGCACCGGAACCGGTGGCGAGCATCAACGGCACGGCACCGAACAGCGCGGCCAGGGTGGTCATGAGGATCGGCCGGAAACGCAACAGCGCCGCTTGATAGATCGCGGTTTGCGGGTCCAGGCCCTGGTTGCGCTCGGCGTCGAGGGCGAAGTCGATCATCATGATCGCGTTCTTCTTCACGATGCCGATCAGCAGGATGATGCCGATAATCGCGATCATCCCCAGGTCATTGCCACTGAGCAGCAAGGCCAGCAAGGCCCCTACCGCTGCCGACGGCAAGGTCGAGAGAATGGTGATCGGGTGGATGTAGCTCTCGTAGAGCACCCCCAGCACGATGTACATGGTCACCACCGCCGCCAGGATCAGCAGCAAGGTGCTCGACAGCGACGCCTCGAACGCCTGGGCCGCGCCCTGGAACTGGGTCTGCACGCCCACCGGCATGCCGATGTCTTTCTGGGCCTGGTTGATCAGCTCCACACCCTTGCCCAGCGCCACACCGGGGGCCAGGTTGAACGACATCATCACCGCCGGGAACTGGCCGATATGCGCGATCGCCAACTGTGCCTGGCGCTGTTCCACATGGGCCAGGCTCGACAGCCTTACCTGGCCGCCGTCGGTGGTTTTCACGTGGATCTGGTTCAGGGCGGCCGGGCCGAGGGTTTCGCCCGACTGGGCCTGCAGCACCACGCGGTACTGGCTGGCCTGGGTATAGATAGTGGAAATCTGCCGCTGGCCGAAGGCGTCATACAGCGCATCGGTGATGGTCGATACCGTCACGCCAAGGCGCGAAGCGGCGTCGCGGTCGATCACCAGGTACACCTGCAGGCCTTTGTCCTGCAGGTCGCTGGCAACGTCGGAGAGTTCCGGCAACTGGCTGAGGGCGTGCACCAGCTTGTCGCTCCACAGGGCCAGCAACTCGGCGTCCGGCGAGGACATGCTGAACTGGTATTGGGTGCGGCTCACGCGGTCTTCAATGGTCAGGTCCTGCACCGGCTGCATGAACAGGCGGATACCCACCAGTTTGTCCAGTTGCGGCTGCAGGCGCGTGATGATCTGCGCCGCGCTCAGGTCCCGTTCGCCGTGGGGCTTGAGGTTGATCAGCAGGCGGCCACTGTTGAGGGTGGCGTTATCACCGTCCACCCCGATATAGGAGGACAGGCTCTCCACCGCCGGGTCTTCGAGGATGATCTTCGCCAGCTCCTGTTGGCGCTGGCTCATGGCCGCGAAGGAGATCGACTGCGGCGCTTCGGAAATACCCTGGATCACACCGGTGTCCTGCACCGGGAAGAAACCCTTGGGCACCACCAGGTACAGCACCACGGTCAGGCCCAGGGTGGCGATGGCCACCAGCAAGGTCAGCGGCTGGTGCTTGAGCACCCACTGCAACTTGCGCCCGTAGGCTTCGATCAGCCAGTCGATCCAGGCGCCGCTGGCCTTGTAGAAGCGTCCCTGTTCTTCTTCCTTGGGTTCACGCTTGAGCAACCGCGCGCACATCATCGGCGTCAGGGTCAGGGACACCACCAGGGAAATCAGGATCGCCACCGCCAGGGTGATGGCGAACTCACGGAACAAGCGCCCGACCACATCGGCCATGAACAGCAGCGGGATCAATACGGCGATCAGCGACAGGGTCAGGGAAATCAGGGTGAAGCCGATCTGCTTGGCGCCCTTGAGCGCAGCCGCCATCGGCGTCTCGCCCTCCTCGATATAGCGGGAGATGTTCTCCAGCATCACGATGGCGTCGTCCACCACAAAGCCGGTGGCGATGGTCAGGGCCATCAGCGTCAGGTTATTGATGGAGAAGCCGGCCAGGTACATCACCCCAAAGGTGCCCACCAGGGACAGCGGCACGGCGATGGACGGAATGAGGGTCGCGCTGAAGCGGCGCAGGAACAGGAACGTCACCATCACCACCAGGGCAATGGCGATCAGCAATTCGTGTTGCACGTCCTTGACCGAGGCACGGATGGTCTGGGTACGGTCAGTCAGCACCGTCACGTCCAGGCCCGCCGGCAGGTTGTCGGTGATGCTCGGCAACAGCGCCTTGATCCGGTCCACCACTTCGATAACGTTGGCCCCCGGTTGGCGCTGGATGTTCAGCAAGACCGCCTGGTTCTCATTGGCCCAGGCTGCAAGGCGTTCGTTTTCGGCGCCGTCGACGATCTGCGCCACATCCTTGAGCCGCAACGGCGCACCGTTGTTGTAAGCCAGGATCAGCTCGGCGTATTCCTTGGGCGAGACCAACTGGTCATTGGCGTCGAGCATCGACACCCGCGTGGGGCCGTCGAAGTTACCCTTGGGCTGGTTGACGTTGGAGGCGGCGATCAGGGTACGCACGTCCGACAGGTTCAAGCCGTTGGCCGCGAGGGCCTCGGGGTTGACCTTGATCCGCACGGCCTGGCGCTGGCCGCCGGCAATGCTGACCATGCCGACGCCGCTGATCTGCGCGATTTTTTGCGCCATGCGTGTGTCGACCAGGTCATTGAGCTTGGGCAACAGCATGGTCTTGGAGGTGATGGCCAGGGTCAGCACCGGGGTATCCGCCGGGTTGACTTTGTTGTACACCGGCGGTGCCGGCAGGTCCTTGGGCAGCAGGTTGGTGGCGGCGTTGATCGCGGCCTGTACCTGTTGCTCGGCAACATCCATGTTGATGTCGAGGTTGAACCGCAGGGTCAGTACCGAGGCGCCGCCGGAGCTGGTGGACGCCATCTGGGTCAGGCCGGGCATTTGCCCGAACTGACGCTCCAGGGGCGCCGTCACCGCACTGGTCATCACGTCCGGGCTGGCGCCGGGGTACAGGGTCATCACCCGGATGGTCGGGTAGTCCACCTGGGGCAAGGCCGAGACCGGCAACAGGCGGTAGGCGATCACGCCGGCCAAAACAATGGCCAGCATGCTCAGGGTAGTGGCTACCGGGCGAAGGATGAACAGCCGCGAGAGGTTCATGCGCCGCCCTTTTGCGCCTTGCCGGCATCAGCCGGGCCTTGCTGCGTCTTGGCTGCCGGCTGGCCCTGGAGGTGTTCGGTCGGGGTGGTCGGCACTTCACTGCTGTCGTTGACCACTTCGATTTCACTGCCGTCCTTCAAGCGGTCGGTGCCTTCCAGCACCACGCGGTCGCCGGCGGCCAGGCCTTGCTTGATCACGGTGTTGTCGCCGTCGGAATCACCGATCACCAGCGGACGTACCTTGACCTTCTTGTCGCCATCCAGCACGTAGACAAAGGTGCCGGTGTTGCCGAACTGAATCGCCGCCGACGGCGCCAGCACCACGTTATGCAGGGTGTCGGCCAGCAGGTGCACGTTCACGAACTGGTTGGGGAACAGCGCCTGGTCCTTGTTATCGAACCGCGCCTTGAATTTCAGGGTGCCGGTGGTGACGTCGATCTGGTTGTCCAGGCTCTGCAACACGCCACTGGCCTTGAGGGCCACATCGCCACGGTCCCAGGCTTCCACCGGCAGCTTGTTGCCGGCGTGATAACGCGCCAGTACGGTTTCCAGGGTGTTTTCCGGCAACGTGAAGACCACGCTGATCGGTTGGGTCTGGGTGATCACTGCCAGGAAGGTGGTGTCGTTGGCCGCCACAAGGTTGCCCACGTCCACCTGACGCAGGCCGACACGCCCGGTGATCGGGGCGCGGATCTTGGTGAATTCGAGGTTGAGCTTGGCGTCATCCACCGCGCCCTGGTTGGTCTTGACCGTGCCCTGGTACTGCAGCACCAGCGCTTCGGCGGTGTCGAGGGTTTGTTTGGCGATACTGTCCTGGGCGTACAGGTCGCGATAACGCTGCACGTCGACCTGGGCGTTTTTCAGCTGGGCCTGGTTTTGCAGCAACGTGCCCTGGGCCTGGAGCAAGGCATTCTGGTAACTGCGCGGGTCGATTTCCGCCAGCAGGTCACCGGCCTTGACCATCTGCCCTTCTTCAAAGGCGATCTTGACCAGTTCTCCCCCTACCCGGCTGCGCACATTGATGGTGTTCAATGCGGTGACCGTGCCCAGTGCCTTGTAGTACACCGGGAACTCACCCAGCACCGCAGGCGCCACGCGCACCGGCACCGGGCCGGTAGAACCACCAAAGCCCGGACGCATCATGCCCGACTTGCCGGCATGCCCGGCGGGCTTCTTCTCGGCGCTGTCTTTGTGGCTGCCAGGCCAGAATTTCCAGCACAGGCCGGCAATGACCAGCAGCACGAGGAGGCCGAACAGCCAGCGGCGGGAGTGACGAGGGGTGGATTGCATGGAGTGATCAACCATTGGGCGCGAGAGCTTCTTCTTTGGGAGGCTGAAAGATAAGCACTGGGGCGCGTTAAGAAAAGCGCCTTTACCGGCTATTTACCTTGGATTACAACTTTTAACTTATTTGCTTAGTCCATTCGCTATCTGACTAAGCCTCTGAAGCACAAATAAAAACGGCCTGGACTAGGCCAGGCCGTAATACTGCATCACGCGTGTTACTGCAAAACGACAGTAATGCGTAGTAACAGTTACTTCAAAACAGCCAGGGCTGCTTCGTAGTTCGGCTCTTGGCCGATTTCGCTGACCAGCTCGCTGTGCAGCACGTTGTCATTTTCGTCCAGCACGACGACGGCACGGGCGGTCAGGCCGCGCAGCGGGCCTGCGGCGATCGCAACGCCGTAGTCAACGGCAAAGCCGGCATCGCGGAAGTCCGACAGGTTCTTCACGTTTTCCAGGCCTTCGGCGCCGCAGAAGCGTGCCTGGGCAAATGGCAGGTCCGTGGAAATGCACAGCACCACGGTGTTGTCCACGCTGTTGGCCTGAGCATTGAACTTGCGAACCGAAGTCGCGCAAGTCGGGGTATCGATGCTTGGGAAGATGTTCAGCACTTTGCGCTTGCCGGCAAAGGTAGCCAGGGTCGCGTCCGACAGATCGCCAGCAGTCAGGGTAAAGGCTGGCGCTTTGGCGCCGACTTGTGGCAAGTCGCCGTCGACCTGGATAGGGTTGCCTTTATGGGTAACTTGAGCCATGAACGGAATCCTTCTAGTGGTGGTAGTGAAACGAATTTCAGGTGCCGAAGTTAAACACAAAGTTCGATTGGCACCTATGGCCGGACGCAAATTGTCATGAGCAGACCTCGGAACCGTGGCGTATCAGTGAACGACACAAAGACTGCCGCCGTGAGAAAAACCATCAGCGGCCGCTGTCTCCCAAGCCGCCCAAGGACTCCTCATGAGAATTGCTGACTTTCGCCCCGCAGCCAATATCGCCCGACAATACTCATTCTCTGCACAGCCTCAGCCAGCCCCTTCGGACCATAGCACCTCAAGCGGGTCGAACCCTGCGGTCCGATCACGCCGCGACGTCAATGTCGTCAGCCTGGAAGGCTCGAATAGCGCCAAGGTACTGGTAGAAAAAAGCGACAGCAACATGGCCATCAGTTACGCCTTGGCACTGGCAGACGAGGAGGCATCATCCGGCACTGCCGAACGCGGCAATTGGAACCCCCTCACCGTTTCCAATATTGCGCCCTACTCTACTTTCGGCATGGCCTGGTCGAATTTCGCGCAGGTGCTGAAAGCAGAACCCTTTGCTACGTTTGCCCGCGATAACAATATCGACCCATCAAGCATCCGATGGTATCCCGACTATGGCGGGTCTCTCGATTGTCGAATCAACGGAAAAGTCGTCACCTTTCATGATGATATTCCTGGCTGGGCGCGAGCCAGCGCAGACCTGAAGGCTGCCGCAAATCTTCTTGGGGGCACGTTTACCTACACCGGCGAATATAGCGCCCCCGCCCACCTGATCGGTTCCTTTTATGGCTCATCCCCCTCTCGAGGCAACCGGCTTTCTGTGATCGGCACGCTGTTGAATACCCCATACTTCCCGTCTCTACCCGATTCGAAAGCCCCTTTTATAGAACTCCGACAACAAACCATACAGGCCGTTGCCAGCCTGCACGCCAGCGGGCAACTCTCAACCGCACGGCCTGCTGAAACACTAGTAACACAGGTTATTGAGGCAGACGAGGAAGTGGCGCGACTGGCTGCAATCGCGCTGTTGGCACAGAGAAACGAAATACGACCTGACGGCGTAAGCCTAACGTCAGGCTATGTTTTCACCCCCCCTGAGCGCTCCACTATCGGGCAAACGATCAAAGCCTTTAACAACGCATTTCAAGCAGAGGCGTTCCTAGACTTTGCGCGAACAAAGAACCTCGACACTTCAAACGTGTGCATTGATCCGCGCACGGGCGACCTGATGGTCATTGACCGGCCAAACCGAGTCTTTCGGAAAATCGCTACGCTCAACGATCAATCCGGATGGGCGGAGGTATCGGCTGAGATCAGGACACTGGCCAAGCAACTGGGGGAGGGAACGAATGAGCTCGTGCCCTATAATCTTGATGGCTCCATCTCCATCGCTAAAGCCCTGATTTTTTATGGTGAACCTCCCGCCGGCGGCACACTGAAAGAGACGCTCAACCACAGCACCGCGCTCTATCACAGGGGCTTCACCGCCTTGAACTCGGCTCCCCCTCCTATGGACGAGCGCGCGCGCGCGGTGCAACAAAAACAGCTCACCGCCATACAGCAGCTCGAAAATCCATCTGCGATGCAACCTGATACGTCGGCGCCCGCGGCCAACGCTCACCCGTTGACACAAATTGCACGCACCCAGTTTGCCGCGGAACCCAACCTGCGCACGGTGGTAGCAAATTTCCTCGGTGACGCTGTCCGCAACGGTTCCAACAATCTGGACTTTGACATCAATCAGGTAAGTGTTGCCACGCCGGATCCGGACAACCCCGGTCAGTTCAAGCAGGTACCGCTGATCATGCTTGGCCTCGGCCGAATCCTCGATGACGCCCCTCAAAGCCTGGCGGGCAGCAAGCTGCTGGATAGACGACCTGACCGACTAGCGCGTACAGGAACCCCACAAGACGTTCCCCTTGAGGTCAATATGGGCGCGATTGAGCAAGCCCTGTCAGAGCTGCCACTGATACTGAACGACCTGTACAAAAACGCCGCAAGCGAATACTGGAAAAAGCCGGCCTTCACCGGCCCGGCAAATACCAAGCCGGTTTATGCCGGCAGCCACGCCGACCTGGTCAGCAGTCTTCTGCGCAACAACCTGCGCATGGCCGGGTTGAAGCAACCCGGCCTGGACGAAGAACAACGCCAGACTGTGGACATGGTCATCAACCCCGCTCCCTCATCGACATCCCCATGGCCGACGAATGGGGGAGTTTCCACCTTTACGTTTCCGGCTGCCGAGGGCAATGACGCCACACCGAACATTCTCATTACGCGCCCCCTGCCTGAACCCGCTCGCAGCATTGTTTTACTGGTTGAACCCAGCGGAAAAATCACCCCTTATGACTCCATGGCAGCCCTGTCCGAGGCGGGGTATGGCGCCCCGGCGCAAGTCGTAACCAGTCAGGTGTTTGATAACCAAGCCAACATCCTCATTGCTCGGCACTTAGGCGACACTCTGACATCCAGCACTTCATTTGTTGACCCTGGTAAAGCCACCTCTTCAAAAACCCAGTTGCCCGAGTGGCTGAACAAGGCCAGTGACGCCGAACGGTTTCTCATGAGCGAGCTGAGCCTGGAACTGGCGAGTTTCACTCAACGTAACAAAGGGCAGACCTACAACAGTGATATTCCGGACATTCACACGTATATCCAGAACCGGTTCGACGCGCTGCCGGCAGACCAAAAGCTCACTGCATATCCCGCCAAGGACCTGGAAATGGCGTACGTAAGGCCGGCTACAACATTCACGCTCAATCCAGAGAGTGTCCAGTACGAACGCTCCCGCATGAGCCTGACCGACATGCTCCTGAATAACCTGTCAGGACTGCCCAGAGGGGGGGTCATCGAGGTCTATCACAAACAGGGAAATACGCGAGTACCCGAACTTGAAGGTGACGGGCTCCTTCATGCCCTTTTTTCAACGATAGACGCGGGCAAGAACTATCCGGAGTTACTTAAGCGTGAATTGCTGTACGAGCCCATAAAGAAAACCGAACGCCTGTCATTATTTACTCAGCAAGTACCGACGGAACTGAAACTCAGCGCCCTGGAGCTGGCCATAAAGGGAGAAGCCGGGTTCGACACGACGGGGTTTCGCTACATCCAGGAGATACTCAAACCGGGACCGGGTACCCGAACTGTCGACGGCGAGGAAATTACCATCCGGCCGTTGGCTTTCGAGCGCAAGGCCGACAACAAGACGGATGTGGTGGAAGGTGCCTATCTGATCGAACCCAAAGACGTGAACGCCGGCCCGCATATTCTCTATCGTCCGCTTATCAGCGATGCCCCGTTATTGCAGTTCCCTACTCGCCAGGCCCTTCTGGAGGCGATCCAGAAACCTGGCAAGTTGCAAAACGACACCCTGGCCTGGATGCCGGACGAAACCACCCGCCAAATCTACAGTGATAACGGTTTCACCCACCCCAACGTGGTCCTGTTCGGCCTGAAGATCCCGTTGCTCTCGGATATCGCAGGAACACCGACAAACGGATTGACCACGGACGAGCCTGAAGCGGCCAAGACACTGCAGCAGAAACTGGAGACAGGGCAGTTGCTCGATCATTTGTATGAGGCCAATGCCCAGAACCTGGCAAGCCTGGCTGACCGGGAATCGACATCCAACGCTGAGAGCCGTTGGGCAACCCTGAAAGAAGGAGGCTTGCTGCTGCTCAATGCGGTTTTGCCATTCATTCCCGGCGCTGGCGCCGGTTACGTCAGCTTAGCCTTGCTGCTTGAAGGTGTTCGCGAAGAGCTTGATGTGCTGAGCAGTACTGATAACCCTGATAAAGCAGTAGCTGCGGCGGATCTGTTGCTAAACCTTGCGATGCTGTTGATGCATTTCAAAACTCGGTCCGCGCGTGCGCAAACGGGTGCAAGTCCGAGGATCGAAACGGATACGGCATTGCAGATAGAGCCATACAAGGCCCGCTTTCGATTGGGAGGACCACTGGAAAAGCTCACGCCGCTCGACGGGGAAATCTATACCAACGTTGACGTATACAACGGCAAAAAACGCCTCAACATCATTGGCCATGCGGAAAAGCCCGAGGCCGGACAGCCAGCAAGGATTGTCGGTGAAAATGACAGAGCCCTCTCGGCTCAGGACATACTCGAAGAACTTGCTCGGCGACGAATAAACATCAAGGATTATCCGGAGGTTCGCCTGTTGGTCTGCTACTCAGGCCTGGGCGGGGAAAACTCCCTTGCGACAGAGCTGCACGCCTTGACCAATATTCCCGTCAAGGCGTTTGAGGGGCCAGTAGATGTGGGGTATAGATCTGGTGTTGCAGGGTTGGAGCCTGAGGATATTTACAAAGAAGCCTTGGAAAAATTCCGAAAAAAATATCCGCGATTCAGCGACGCGGACATACGAGAACTGGCCGATATTGACCTCGAAAACAAGCTCAGAGGCTACCAACTTTTTAACTATGTAGAAAAACGAAGTGGGATGGATGTCCCGGTAAACTGGGGGACGCGTGCAAATCCGCTCTGGGAAATCGTGACCGTTGACTACGTGAAGACGCGCGTCGGGCCGCCCAAAGTCAAAGCCAATCCATGATCATCTGCCACATTCAGACAACCGACAGGAGCTGCCTTGAGCAGCTCCTGCTTCCCCCTTCATCGCACCGCTGCAAACCCCCGTTGCAAATCCTCGATCAACGCCTCCACATCCTCCAGCCCCACATGCAGACGCACCACCGGGTTCAATCCACGGTCGGCGACGCTCTGGCGGTCCTGGGTGTCGGCCAGGGTCACCAGGCTCTCAAAACCGCCCCAGGACGCACCCAGGCCAAACAGCTGCAAGCCGTCGATAAACCGTTCGACGTAACCGGCATCCGCGCGGGTGAGTTCAAACGACAGCAAACCGTTACTGCCGCTGAAGTCGCGCTTCCACAGCGCATGGCCAGGGTGCTCGGGCAAGGCCGGATGAAACACCCGCTTGACCTGCGGCTGCGCCTGCAACCATTGGGCAATCTTCAGCGCCTGGCGCTCGTGCACGTCCAGCCGGGAAGCCAGGGTGCGCGCGCCACGCAGGATCAGGTAGGCATCGTCGGCACTCACCGCATTGCCAAAGGTGTCGCTCATTTTCGCCAGGGCCGGCCATGCTGCTTCGCTGGTGCAGACACTGCCCATCATCACGTCACTGTGGCCGCCGAGGTATTTGGTCAGGGCCATGATCGAGATGTCGGCGCCCAAGGCCAGCGGGCGGTACAGGTAAGCCGAGCCCCAAGTATTGTCCACCGCCAGCAGAATCCCGCGCGGCTTGCACAGTGCGGCTATCGCGGGCAGGTCACACAGTTCATACAGCAGCGAACCCGGCACTTCCGCATAGACCATTTTGGTGTTGGCCTGTAACTGCGCTTCCAGACCGCTGCCGTCCGGGGTGAAGTAGCTGACTTCGATGCCGAATGGCTGCAGGAACTCACGAGCCAGCTTGCGCACCGGGGAATACACCGCGTCGGTGATCAGTACATGATCGCCGGGTCGCAGGTAGGCCAGGAACGTCTGCGCCGCAGCGGCGAGGCCGGTGCCATACAGCCGCGTGCGATAGCCGCCTTCGAGTTCGGTGACCAAATCTTCCAGGGCGAACGCGGTGGGGTTGCCACGCGCGCCGTAACTCAGGACACGCTCGCTGTCGCGCCGGGAACGCGCGTCACGCATCTGGGCGAGGTTGTCGAACAGCACGGTGCTCAAACGGGTGATGGGGACGTTCACCGCCCGGCCTCCATTGCCGCCTTCGGTACGTGCCGCATGAATCAGCCGGGTGCGCACGCGCGATACGGGCGCCAACGGTTTGAGGCTGGCGATTTCCGCCTCGCTCATCTGCGCCAACAAGCCGATTTCCCAGGCCAGGTATTGGCGGGCGGCATCCTTGTTGCCGCTGTGGCGGTCGTGGGTGAAGAACAGGAAGTCGATGCACTGATTATCCGCGGGCGTCTGCGCATCCTCGATCACCGGCAAACCGGCTGCGACCCAGGCGGCATAGCCGCCGTCGAGCACGCGCACCTCTTCGCGCAACTCCAGCGCAGCAAACGCGGCCAGCGCCGGGTCATCCGCCAGCAGCACCAACGGTCGCGCACCGGCGCCCAACAACGAGCGAATCGACCAGCGCGAACCGGCAATCCGGCCCTTGCGATGGGTCATGCTCGGGCGCAGGTCCACCAGGTCCACGGCATCGTCTTTCAGGGCATCGGCCAGCGCCTGCACCGAGATCAATGGCAACGCCTTGAACGGCACAGCCTGCCTGACCGGTAACGCCAGGCCACTCTGGACACCGTCCTTGAGCACATACGCCTCATGCCCCAACTGCCGCAGCCAACTGGCGACAATCGGCGCACGCACGCCGTCGCTGTCTACCAGCACCACCCGCGCCTGACGCACGCCGATGTACAGGTCGGTGGACTGGATCAACTGCCCGCCTGGGGTATGTTGCGCCCCCGGCAAACTGCCGGCGGCAAACTCTTCGGCGGTGCGCACATCACACAGGAACAGGCTGCGGGACAGATCTTGCGCCCACTGGCGAACCTGATCCGCCCCAACAGTGACCACCCCTGCCCGCGCGGCCAATTGCCGGGCAGCCTCGCGCTGCTGCACCAGATCAGTGGAGACCTGATCGGCATACCGCCGGGTGCTGCCATGCTCCAGCTTGAAATCCGCCAGGTACCACCCCTGAGTGCCGTTCTCCAGCGCATAGACCGGGTTCTTCACGCCGAGGTTGATCAGCGTCTGGGCGCCGATAATGCTGCGGGTACGACCGGCGCAGTTGACCACGATCGGTGTGGTCTCATCCGGCACCAGGTCGTGCACGCGGTAGCCCAGTTCACCGTTGGGGCAGCAGATGGAACCGGGAATGGTCATCTTGCGGTACTCATCGAACGGCCTGCCGTCCAGCACCACCAGCGACTCGCCCTTGGCCTGCCAGTCCGCCAGTTGCTGCGCGGTGACGTGGGGCGTGTGGCTGGCCTCTTCCACCAACTCGCCAAAGGCTTTTGACGGCACATGCACCCCGGCAAACAGTTGCAGGCCCGCTGCCTGCCAACCGTCCGCGCCGCCTTGCAGCACATGCACATTGCTGTAACCCAACGCCTGCAAGCGCTGCGCTGTCCGGGCAGCCACCTCGCCGCCGTCCTGGTCGTAAATCACCAGGCGCACCTGAGGATTCGGCGCCAGGCGCTGCACCTCCAGCTCCAGGCGGCTATAGGGCAGGTTCACCCCGTGGAACAGGTGGGCCTCGCCGTATTGGCCGTGCTCGCGTACGTCGAACAGGGCGATTTCCTGGCCGTCGAACAGCCATTGTTGCAATTGCCCGGGTGTGATGGTCTGGCTCATGAAAGTCCCGCAAAAAAGAGATGAATTACTGCAAGGCCAACGAGCGCTCGCCAGCGGCCACTTCACGCCCCTTGGCGTAGGCCCGCTGGACCGCCGGGCGCGCCTTGATCCGCAAGCGCCAGGCCTGGATGTTCGGGTAGTCCGCCAGGTCCTGGCCTTGGCGCAGGGGCTGGATCCACGGGAAGATCGCCATGTCGGCCACCGAGTACTCGCCCGCCACGTACGGCACCTCGGCCAAGCGTTGCTCCAGCACCCGATACAGGCGCGCGGCTTCGGCGTTCAGCAGGTCCAGGGCGAAGGGAATCGGTTCCGGCGCCTTCTCCTTGAACAGCTGCAACTGGCTCAGGTACGGGGTGATATGCCCCACCTGCCAGAACAGCCACTCCTGGACTTTCTGGCGCTCGGCGGTGCCGGCGGGCGGCAGGAAACGCCCGGCCTGGTCGGCCAGGTAATTCAGGATCGCCCCGGACTCGAACAGGCTCAGTGGTGCTTCAAGGCTGTGGTCGACAATCGCCGGAATCCGCCCGTTCGCGCTGATGCGCCGGAAGCTTTCCTGCTTCTGCGCGCCTTCACGGATGTTCACCGGAATCAGACGGTATTCCGCCTCCAGCTCTTCCAACAGGATGCCGACTTTCAGGCCATTGCCGGTGGGCCAGTAATACAGGTCGATCATGCGTAGGCCTTGATCGACGGGGCCATCTGCGAGGCGTTGTAGTTGAGAATCCGGCCGTCGGCTTCAACGCCATAACGGCCATTGAGAGACTCCAGCGGCAAGCCATACAGGTGGAAGTGCAAGGTCGGCTGCTCACCCTCGACGCGAATCCCGTGCAGGTCTTCACCAAGGAACGAGATGGAAGTACCCGGCTGCACGATGACTTCTTTCTCAAGGGTCAGGGTGGTGAAGCCTGCGTCACGCCCTTCATCGTTGCGGCCATAGACGTAGTTGATCTCCTGGCCTTCAACGGCACTGATGATCGCCCAGGTTTCATGGTTGTGGGGGATGGTGCTTTTGCCCGGCAGCAGCGAGTTCAGGTACAGGGTCGGTGTGTCGCCATCGTCGTTCAGGCGATAACGGAAGGCAGTACTGCCCTGCCCCGGCACCGGTGCGGGGAATTCGCTGAAGTTGAACAGGTCCCGGCGCTCGGCCAGGGTTTCCAGCAGCCCGACGATTTCCACCAGGGCCGCGCGGTCTACGCCACGCTGGTTGATGACGCGGATCTGCTGCAGGAAGTCTTCAATAACGGCGGCACGGTTTGCGGTACTCATGACGAGGTTCCTCTTATTAGACAGACAGGGTGTAGCGGCTCAGGTTGGTCAACAGGTACGGATCGTTGGCGATCGGCGGACGGCGGCCCGGATCGCCCAAGGCATGGCGCAGGAATTCCTGGGTGCGCTCACTGGTGGGGCGCTGGAAGATTTGCTCGGCGCTGCCGTGCTCGACGATCACGCCGTTTTCAGTGAAGTAGACGATGTCGCTGATCTCTTCGGCGAAGCGCATCTCGTGGGTCACCAGCACGCAGGTCATGCCCTCTTCGGTCAGCTCGCGAATCACCGTCAGCACTTCGCCGACGGTTTCCGGGTCCAGGGCCGAGGTCACTTCATCGAACAGAATCAGTTCCGGGCGCATCGCCAACGCGCGGGCAATCGCCACCCGCTGCTGCTGCCCGCCGGAAAGTTGGCCGGGATAGGCATCGGCCTTGTGCTCCATGCGCACCTTGGCCAACAGCGCCCGCGCGTCTTTCTCGGCGTCGGCGCGGTTGCGGCCGAGCACCTTGCGCGGGGCGATCACCAGGTTTTCCAGCACCGACAAATGCGGGAACAGGTTGTATTGCTGGAACACAAAACCGACGCGCTTGCGCAGCTCGATGCGCTGGGCTTCCTGGGCCAGGGTATCGACCCGGGTTTCGCCGACGCGGATGGTGCCGCGCTGGGGCTGCAACAGGCCGGTGATGCAACGCAGGATGGTCGACTTGCCCGAGCCCGACGGGCCGATGATCGACACCGCCTGACCGCGATGCACATCAAGATCGATGCCCTTGAGCACCCGGTTGTCACCGAACGACAGCTGCAAGTCCCGCAGGCTGACCAGGGGTTCAATAGAAGGCATAACGGCGCTCCAGGCGTTGGGTCAAACGGGAAATCGGGTAGCAATAGGCGAAGAACAACACCAGCAAGCTGAGGTAGATCACCACGGTAAAGCCGGTCATGTTCACGGTGTTGCTGGCGATCTGCGCGGTGTCGATCACGTCGTGCACGCCCACCAGCGAAGCCAGGGCGGTGCCCATGGTGACCACCGCGTAGAGGTTCATCCACGGCGGCAACATGCGCTTGAAGCACTGGGGCAGGATGATCGAGCGGAAGATCTGGCCACGGGTGAACGCCAGTGAACGCGCGGCTTCCCACTGGGTGCTGGGGATCGAGCCGATGGCACCGCGAAAAATCTCCGCCACGTTGGCGCTGGCCGGCAACGCGAGGCCAATGGTCACCTTGACCCAGTCGGGGAACGACACGTAGCTGCTGCCGATATGGATCTCGAACGGGAACACGTAGGTAGTGAAATAGATCAGCACCAGCCACGGCGCGTTGCGGAAAACCTGCACCCAGACCCGCGCCGGCAACCGCAGCAGGCGCAAGGGCGACATGGCCAGCGCGCCCACCATCAGGCCCAGCAGCGAGCCGAGGCCGATCGCCACCAGGCTGATCAGGATGTTCTGGCCGAAACCGCTGACCAGCGCCGGCGACCATTGCAGCAACGCCGACAGCACCGGGAATGAATCAATGGCCATAACCGGGCATCCTCAGGCGCGCTTCCAGCCAGCGCCCCACACAATTGACGGTAAAGCTCAGCAAGCCGAAAAAGCTCAGGATCAAAATCATCAGCTCCAGCACGTTGTCGCTCTGGGTCCAGATCATGATCGAGGCGTAAGTGATATCGCCCACGGCAATGGCCGAGGCCACGGCGGTCATTTTCACCAGGTCGATCAGGTTGTTGATCAGCGACGGCAACGCAAAGCGCAAGGCCAACGGCAACTGCACATTCCACAGCAATTGGCGGCTGCTGAAAGCCAGGGAACTGGCGGCTTCCAGCGTCACCGCAGGCACCGCCTCGATGCCGGCGCGCAGGGCTTCGGCGTGGAACGCGCCTTTATGCAGGGAGATCACGATCACCACCCAGGCAAACGGCGTCAGCGGGTTGGCTGCGCCGACCGCCTGGGTCAGCAGCATGTTCAACACCAGGAACGCGCAGTACAGCTGCACCAGGGTCGGGGTGTTGCGGGTGACTTCGATAAACACCCGCGCCGGCTTGGCCAGCCATGGGTTGCCCGAGGTCAGCAGCGCCGCCAGGCTGATCCCGGCCAGCAGGCTGCCGACGATGGTGAACAGGCACAACAACACGGTGGTCAACGCGCCCTGCGCCAGGGTGCCGCGCTGATAGGCATCCAGCAGGAAGTTGTAGTTCAGGCCAATGCCGGCGGCCCAGTGCACAAACATCTCCAGCCAATGACTCATTCGACGCCCCGCAACTTGCCGCAGGCGACCGCGATACGGCGGCCGGCCTCGGCCACGCTGTCGGTGGCCGTGGCGATGGACAGGCGAAACCACGGCGACAGGCCATAAGCACTGCCCGCCACACCGGCGACGCCCTCCTCCAACAAATACGCGACGACATCGCCGTCATCCTTCAACGGCTGACCGTCCGGGCGGTAGCGGCCGAGCAGACCGGCGCAGCGCACAAACACGAAGAACCCGCCTTGAGGCTCAAGCACTTCCAGGCCGTCGACGGTGCCGAGGGCCATCATCAGCAGGTCCCGGCGCAGTTGATAGGCCGCCACCTGCTCGGCCAAAAAGCCCAGCCCGCCGGTGAAGGCGGCCAACGCGGCGGCCTGCCCGACGGAAGACGCACCGGAGGTGGATTGGGATTGCACCACCGCCATGGCGTTGGTCAGGGTTTGCGGCCCGGCGCCGAAGCCGATGCGCCAGCCTGTCATGGCGTAGGTCTTGGACACGCCGCCCACCAACAGGCAGCGGTCCTGCAAATCCGGCGCGACGTTCAGCAGGCTCTGGGCCGGGCGACCGTCGAAGCGGATGTGTTCGTAGAGTTCATCCAGCAGCACCAGCACCTGGGGATGGCGACGCAACACCTCGGCCAGCGCTTGCAGTTCAGCTTCGCTGTAGACCGCACCGCTCGGGTTGCCCGGGCCGTTCAGGATCAGCCAGCGGGTGCGCTCGTTGATGTGCTGCTCGAGTTGCGCCGGCAGCAACTTGCAGCCCTGCTCCAGCCCGCACTCGATAAACACCGGTTCGCCACCGTTGAAGCGCACGCTGTCGGGGAACGATGGCCAATACGGCGTGGGTACCAGCACTTGATCGCCCTCGTCGAGGGTGGCGGCGAAGGCATTGAAGATGATCTGTTTCGCGCCGTTGGCGATCACGATGCTGGGCAGCGAATAGTCGAGGTGGTTTTCTTCGGCCAGCTTGCGCTGCACCGCCACGCGCAAGGCTTTTACCCCGGGTGTCGGCGTGTATTTGGTGGCGCCCGCGGCGATGGCGGCGTAGGCGGCTTGCTTGATGTGCTCCGGGGTATCGAAATCCGGCTCGCCGGTGGTCAGGTCAAGAATGTCGCGGCCGGCGTCACGCAGTTCCGTGGCGCGGGACTTGGCTGCCGCGTTGGCCGACAGCGACACCCGCTGCACGCGCCTGGACAGGCGAACGGTCATGGCTGCACCTCCAGGACTTTGCCCGGGTTGAGCAGGTTTTTCGGGTCGAGGGCGCGTTTGATGCGGCGCATCAGGTCCAGCTCCACCGAGCTTTTGTAGCGGCCCAGCATGCCGACCTTGCGCTGGCCAATCCCGTGCTCGGCGCTGATGGAGCCGCCGTGGGCGTGGGCGCTGTCGTGCACCAGCAGGCTCAGTTCGGCGTAGTTGCGCATGTGCTCGTCCACCGTCGAGTCCAGCGGATGGGCAACGTTGTAATGCAGGTTGCCGTCCCCCAGGTGCCCGAACGTGAAGTTGCGCACTCCAGGAAAATGCGCCTGCAACAGCGCATCGGTATGGGCGACGAAGGCGACGATTTGCGAGATGGGCACCGAGATGTCGTGCTTCATATTGCGCCCGGCGCGCTTCTGCGCCTCGCTCATGTTTTCGCGCAGCAGCCACAGGGCTTCGCTTTGCGCCAGGCTTTCGGCGATCAGTGCGTCGGCCAGTAATGACTGTTCGAAGGCTTCACCGAGGACGGTTTCGAAGGCTTCACGGGCGTGGGCTTCACCGTGGTTATCCGACAGCTCCAACAAGGCGAACCAGGGCTGGCTGGCTTTCAGGAACGGTTGCGGGCCTTCGGGAAACTGCTCGCGCAGCAGCGCCAGGCAATCGGCGCTGAGCAGTTCGAACGCAGTGAGATTCGCACCGAAACCGGCGCGGGCGTGGGACAGGAATGCAACCGCCTGGGCCAATTCATCAAAGGCCAGCAGCGCAGTAGCCTGGGCCTTGGGCAACGGGAACAGCTTCAGGGTCGCGGCGGTGATAATCCCGAGGGTGCCTTCGCTGCCGACGTACAAATCCCGCAGGTCATAGCCGGTGTTGTCCTTGCGCAAACCGCGCAGGCCGTTCCAGATTTCGCCTTCGGCGGTCACCACTTCCAGGCCCAGGGTCAGCTCGCGGGTATTGCCATAACGCAGCACGGCAGTACCGCCGGCATTGGTGCCAAGGTTGCCGCCAAGGGTGCAGCTGCCTTCGGCGCCGAGGCTCAGCGGAAACAGCCGGCCGGCTTCACGGGCTACGTCCTGGACGTTTTGCAGGATGCAGCCGGCTTCGACGGTCAGGGTGTCGTTATCAGTGTCGATCACGCGGACCCGGTTCATGCGGTCGAGCAACAGCAATACCGCGCGGCCACTGGCGTCCGGCGTGGCGCCTGCCATCAGGCCGGTGTTGCCGCCCTGGACGACAATGGGCGCCTCCAGGGCCACACACGCACGCACCACAGCGGCGACTTCTTCGGTATTGGCCGGGTGCACCACCGCGATTACCTGGCCGGTGTAGCGGCCCTGTTTGTCGGTGAGGTACTGGGCAGCCTCGTCACTGCGCTGCACATGGGCGGTGCCTAGCAGTTGTTGCAGGGTGGCGAATAGCGGTTCACTCATGGCTGTACTGCTCATGCAAATCACGCAGCGCTTGGGACGGCGCCATGCCGGTGCGTTCGCCCAGCGCGATCAACCAGCCGCTGCGGTGCCAGTCGCGCACGATGGCGTCGAGCCGAGCCTGGGTATCGTGTTCGCCCTTGCGGATCCAGATCACCGATTTGGAAGGGATCAGATCTCCCGGCAACGGGATCTCATAGCCGGACCATTCGGCATCGTCCAGCAACGCGTGCATGGTCGGGCTGACGTGCACCGCCGCCACGCAGCCATTGCCACGCAACGACAACAGGGATTCAGACTGGCTGCGGAACGCCTTGATCTGCGCGCCGTAGGTTTCCTGCAGCGGCTTGATGAAGTTGCTGCCCTGGGACACGCACACCGGCTTGTCCTTGAGGTCGGCCCACTGGGTGATGCCGGCGCCTTTGCGGATCAACGCCGCGCCGCCGACTTCTTCATAGGGCGTGGGCACGTAGTCGAGAATCTCGGCGCGCTCGTCGGTGTATTGCATGTTGGCAATCAGCACATCGACCTTGCCTTGCTGCAGGAACTGCACGCGGTTGGGGGCCAGTACCGAAACGGTCTTGGTCTCCACACCCAGCGCCTGGCCGAGGCCCTTGGCCAACTCCACGTTGTAGCCCAGGTGTTCGCCGGTCTTGGGGTCGATGGTGCCAAACGGCGGGCCGCTGAGAATCACGCCGACGCTGATGGCGTGGCGTTGCTGGATCTTGTCGAGGGTGGCGTCGGCGTGGGCCAGGCTTGCGCACAGGGCCAGGCCGAGAACGGTCAGGGATTTCAATCGCATGCTCAGGCGCCCTTGAACTGTTTCTGCAACTCCACCAGCGCCGGGGAAGCCGGGGTGATGTGGTTACGGGTCTGGGCGTCGATCAGCCAGCCGCTGCGGTGCAGTTCCTTGACGATCGGGTCGAGTCTGGCCTGGGTGTCGCTCTCGCCACGGCGAGTCCAGATCACCGACGGTGCAGGATTCAACTCGGGGCTGAGGGTGCGGTAATCCTTCCATTCGGCGCTGTCGTTGATCAGCGGATTGACCAGCGTGGAGTCATGCACGGCGGCGACGCAGTTGTTGCCACGCAGGGCCAGCAGGGATTCGGAGGAGCTTTTGAAGGCCTTGATCTGCGCGCCAAGCTCGGTGAGCGGCTTCACGTAGCTGCTGCCCTGGGAGGTGCACACCGGCTGATCCTTGAGGTCTGCCCAGCGGGTGATCTTGCTGTCCTTGAGCACCGCTGCGGTGCCGCCGATCTTGTAGAACGGGGTCGGCACGAAACCGAGGATGTCGCCACGCTCGGCGGTCCATTCCATATTCGCGATCAGCAGGTCGACCTTGCCCTGTTGCAGGAACTGCACGCGGTTGGCCGGCAATACCGGCACCAGTTGCACTTCGGCGCCCAACTGACGGCCCAGCTCGTTGGCCAGGTCGACGTTAAGGCCCTTGGGCTTCTGGGTAGCCGGGTCGATGCCGCCAAACGGCCCGCCGGAGAGCAGCACGCCGACCACCAGCACATGGCGCTGCTGGATCTTGTCCAGGGTCGCATCGGCCTGAGCCACCACGCTGCCGCCCAGGGCAATCAATGCGCCCAGGACCACAGGCAACCTTCGTTTTACCGCCGCGCGCACAAAACCCATGGAACTCCCCTCATTAGCGATCGGCGTACCCCGACCTGATGTGGGGGCATGCTAGGGAGAGTGCCGGGGTAACGGAAATTCAAATATCTAATATCGTTATAACTTCCCGTATATGGACGCGCTGCTTTTTGGCCATATACTCGAAATCATTAGCTCTCGTAAAAATTCTACGCGACAAAACATAAATATCTGTAATGTTTATCTTCGCACCCTTGATATAAAAAACGCCCTGGAATGGCCATGTCGACCCTCGATCTCGAACTGCTCCGCACCTTTATTGCCGTGGTCGACCACCACAGCTTTGCCGAAGCCGGCACTCATCTGGCACGCACGCAATCCTCCGTCACCCAGCATATGCAGCGCCTCGAACAGCAAGTGGGGGTCAGCCTGTTTGAGAAACGCGGCCGGCAAAAACAGCTGACGGAACCCGGCTTGCAGTTATTGCGGCATGCGCGGCAGATGCTGTCGCTGAATGACGACGCGCTTAATTCCCTGCGGGAAAGCAGCCTCAGCGGCGTGCTGCGCATCGGCTCGCCCCATGACATCGCCGACACCATCTTGCCGCCGATCCTCAGCCACATCGCCCGTTCGGCTCCGCGCCTGCGCCTGGAGATCGATGTAGGCCGCAGCCCGTTCCTGATGGATGACTTGCACCGGGGCAAGGTCGACATGGTGATTTCCACCCGCGCCGACGCCAACCTGGAAGGCTTTGCGTTGCGTACTTCGCCGGTGTGGTGGATCTGTTCGGCGCAATACATTCATTCGCCGAGCGAACCGCTGCCGCTGATTCTGGTGGATGAGCCGAGTATCTATCGACGCTATGCCCTGGAGGCGCTGGAACGGGCGAATATCCCGTGGCGCCAGGCGTATCTGGCGTCGAACCTGATCGGGATCAAGGCCGCCACCCGCGCAGGGTTGGGCGTGACCCCACGGAGCATGGAAATGCTCGGGCCGGACATGCGGGTATTGGGGGAGAACGATGGGCTGCCGAGGATGCCAGAGGTGACGTACTACCTGTGGATCCGCCCGAACACGGCGAACCCGATTGCGCGCAAGGCGTATGACTTGATCAGGGCCAGCCAGGGGCTGGCACTGGGGTGACGGTTATTGCTGGGTCAATTGGGTCCACAGCGCCGGGGCGCCGGCAGATTTGGCGATCGCCTCCAGACGCGCTGCGTGCTCGGCCATGTCCTGCTCGCTGGCGCGAATGATCGTGGTGGGCTGGCGATCCGCTGGCAGGCGGCGGATTTCCGAAGGGCGATTGCCCGAGCCTTCTGCCGAACCGTTGCCATCCGACGCGTTGCCGGCCAGGGACAGGCTGGTCTGGCCGCCGGTCATGGTCAGGTAAACGTCGGCGAGAATCTCGGAGTCGAGCAACGCGCCGTGGAGTTCACGACCGGAGTTGTCGACGCCATAGCGTTTGCACAATGCATCGAGGCTGTTGCGCTGGCCCGGGTGACGCTCACGCGCCATCATCAGGGTATCGAGGATCGAGCAGTGCTGGGTAATGTCAGCCCGATCGGTCTGGCCCATCAGCGCAAATTCGTTGTTGATGAAGCCAACGTCGAACGCCGCGTTATGGATGATCAGCTGCGCGCCGTTGATGAACTCGAAGAACTCATCGGCCACTTCGGCAAACCGCGGCTTGCCCACCAGGAATTCGTTGGTGATGCCGTGGACGCCGATGGCGCCTTCATCACTTTCCCGATCCGGTTGCAGGTAGACGTGGAAGTGCCGGCCAGTGAGGCGGCGGCCCATCAGTTCGACGCAGCCGATTTCAATGATCCGGTGGCCGTCGGTCACCGGCATGCCGGTGGTTTCGGTATCGAGTACAACAGATCGGATGGCCATCAGGGTTCAGCTCTCAACGGTTTGGTACATTTCAAGGGGCGGGATCTTAACACGTCAGCCGTCATCAGCTCTGCTTGTAGCCGCGCACGTCATCCACGCCACGGTTGGCCAACTGGTCGGCCCGCTCGTTACCCGGGTGGCCGATGTGCCCGCGCACCCACTTCCAGGTGATGTTGTGGCGGTTGCATTGCTCATCGAGCAACTGCCACAGGTCGGCGTTTTTCACCGGTTCCTTGGCGGCGGTCTTCCAGCCGCGCTTCTTCCAGTTGACCATCCACTCGTTGATGCCCTTCATCACGTACTGGGAGTCGGTCACCAGCAACACGTCACAACGGCGTTTGAGCTCTTCAAGGCCGCGAATCGCGCCCATCAGCTCCATGCGGTTGTTGGTGGTGTTGGCTTCGCCGCCCCACAGTTCCTTCTCCACGCCCTTGCACACCAGCAAGGCGCCCCATCCGCCGGGACCGGGGTTGCCCTTGCAGGCGCCATCGGTGAAGAGTTCTACGCTATCGGTCATTTCACTATCCATCAAAGCGGGATCCATCAAAGCGGGTTGCCGATAATCGACCGACAAAGGCCCGAGGTCGAGAGGCTCGACCTGAAATCAAAAAAGGTAGGTTTACTGCTCGCTCTGCTTGCGATTGACCTTGGCCATCGGCATCGGCACCAGCTTGCCCATCGGTTCGCGGCGTACCTGGCGCACCGGGCGCAGGCCAACGACGATCTTGCGCGCCACCAACAGGTAGAAACCACCACCGGACAATTGCCAGGCACCGGCCCTGCGCTCCCAGCCGGCCAGCCGGCCCTGCCACTTGGCAGACGCAAGCGGCGGACGATAGCACCCGAAGCGGCGTTTCTCCAGCGCAAAGCCCAGCAGGTTCAACCAGTCGCCCACCCGCGACGGCGAGATACAGCGCGCCTGGCGCAGCCCGTCGTGGGCGAACACGTGGCGCAACCCCCAACTGCTCCAGGGGTTGATACCGATGATCAGCAAATGGCCACCTGGGCGCACGCTGCTGGCCGCTTCACGCAGCAAACCGTGGGGCGACAGGCAGAAATCCAGCCCATGCTGCAACACCACCACATCGGCGGCATGCTCGCTCAACGGCCAGGCCTGCTCCTCGCACACGATTTCAACACCCGGCAACGGCGCCCCCAGGCGCACATTGCGTTGCACCTGAGGCGCCGACGGCGGGGTTTGTGCCGACGGACCGTAATGCACCAGGTAACCGCCAAAGAACCGGCCCAGCTCGTCTTCGAGCATGCGCCGCTCTTCATCCAGCAAAAATTGCCCGATAGGCCCGGACAGCCATTCACGGGCGGCACCGATCAGTGCCAGCCACTCGGGATCGGCCTGGGCGAACGCTTTATCAGTCATTGCATTCTCCAACTCGCCAAGAAGTTCTAAGATGCACCAATGTGTTCAGCTTGGCGAATCAAAGAATGATACAGATCAGTGCCCTGCCCGCCTTCACCGATAACTACATCTGGTTGTTACAGGATCAGCCGAACAAGCGCTGCGCCGTGGTCGACCCCGGTGATGCCGCGCCCGTGCTGGCCTGGCTCCAGCAGCACCCCGACTGGACCCTCAGCGACATCCTGGTGACTCACCATCACCATGATCATGTCGGCGGCGTCGAGCAACTTAAACGTGTTTCGGGCGCCACGGTCTACGGCCCGGCCAATGAAAAGATCCCGGCGCGGGACGTCGCACTCCAGGATAACGACCGGATCAACGTGCTGGGCTGGGACTTCCAGGTGTTTGCCGTACCCGGCCACACCCTCGGCCATATCGCCTTTTATCACCAGGGCGTGCTGTTCTGTGGTGACACCCTGTTCGCAGCCGGTTGTGGCCGCCTGTTCGAAGGCACCCCGCAACAAATGCACACCTCCCTTGAGCGCCTGGCGGCATTGCCGGCGAACACGCTGGTGTACTGCACCCACGAATACACACAAAGCAACCTGAAATTCGCCCAGGCCGTGGAACCGCATAACGCGGATATCGCCGAACGGGTGGAGAACGTCCGGCAACTGCGGGCCAACGGCGAGATGACGCTGCCCTCGAACCTGGCTCTGGAAAAACTCACTAACCCTTTTTTGCGGACCTCTGAAACATCCGTTAAAGAAAAAGCAGACGAACGGAATGGCCGGGATAACCGGGCCGGGAGCGAGGTGTTTGCTAGCTTGAGGTCTTGGAAAGATACGTTCTAAGCGCGCGGAATTTAGTACGTAATTTCTGAATGGTTGACCGCAACCCACGCGCTTTCTAGAATCGCCCGACATTTTTGCCCGGAACTTACTTCCAGCCAATGTCGTCATCTATTCGTAAAACCAACCATTCAGACGCATTGACCCGCCTGGCTCAAGCCGTGGCGGTGGCTGTGTCCGCTACTCTGGCGGGCTGCCAATCGACTAATTTTGCCGCACAATCCACCGTGCAACCCAAGCCAAACCTTACCGCCAAGATCAAGCAAAAACCCCTTTGGCTATCAGAGAAGCCAAGCCCGGAAGTGCCCCAGGATGTCTGGGAGCGCATGCGCCGGGGCTTTCAATTGCAGGACGGGTTAGGCGTCAACCCGCGCATTGAACAGCAAAGATTGTGGTTTGCCAGCAACCCTTCCTTTCTTGAGAACGCCGGCGAACGCGGCAGCCTCTACATTCATTACATCGTCGAGCGCCTTGAAGAGCGCAACATGCCCCTGGAACTGGCGCTGCTGCCAGTGATTGAAAGCGCCTACAACCCGATGGCCTATTCCCGCAGCGATGCGGTCGGCCTGTGGCAGTTCGTTCCCGCCACCGGGCGCTACTTCAACCTGCGCCAGACCCGCGCCTACGACGGCCGCCGCGACATCACCGCCTCCACCACCGCCGCCCTGGACTACCTGACACGTCTGCATGACATGTTCAACGGCGACTGGCTGCTGGCCCTGGCGGCTTACAACGCAGGTGAAGGCACGGTCAGCCGGGCCATCGAGCGTAACGAGAAGCTCGGCTTGCCGACAGACTACTGGAACCTGCCACTGCCCCAGGAAACCAAGGACTACGTGCCCAAGTTCCTGGCGCTGTCCCAGGTGGTGCTGGCCCCCGAGGCGTACGGTGTCAACCTGAACCCGATTGCCAACACACCGTACTTTGAAGTGGTAGAAATCAAAACGAGCATGGACCTGTCACGGGTCGCCGCGCTGGCCGAGATTGACGAAGACGAACTGTTCCAGCTCAACCCCGCCCTGAAGCAGCGCACCACCCTGGACGGCCCGCAGCATTTGCTGGTGCCCACCTCCAAGGCGCAGTTGCTGGCCAGCAGCCTTTCGGCGATGAAGCCGGAAGAATTGCTGAGCATGCGCCCGAAAAAGCCGGTGTTCGACGACGTTGAGCACAAGGCCATTGCCGGTCGCACCCGCAACTACAAGGTCCGCAGCGGCGACAACCTGACGCTGATTGCCAAGGCCAACAAGGTCGACGTGCATGATTTGCAGCGCTGGAACAAGCTCAATGGCCAGGCGCTGAAGGTCGGCCAGACCCTGGTGATGCAGGACACCCGCAAGCTGGTGGCCAAGGCCGACAGCAAGAAGCCGGTGCAATACAAGGTCAAGAAAGGCGACTCGCTGTACATCGTCGCCAAGCGCTTCAACGTCGAGATGCAACATCTCAAGCGCTGGAACCCGCGCACTGGCCAGGCGCTGAAGCCCGGGCAGATGCTGGTGGTTTCCGGGCCACGCTAAGCAGCAAATACAGGGGGGAACGGGCGACCGTTCCCCCTTTTTCGTTCACCCTCCTTATCACCCCCCAAGCCTGTAGTCTTCCTCCCACGGCACCAGCCTTTTTCCAATCGGAACAAGCTGTTACTGTACGGTTCATAAAGCCCAAGCCGCCTGGATCGGATCTCTGACTTGAAGCGTCCCCTCCTTCTACTAATAAGTCTGGCCTTGAGCTTTTCCGCGAACGCGACCATTACCGAGAGCCACGGTTATGCGCAGTTCGGCATGCTCAAGTACCCGACCAAATTCACCCACTTCGACTGGGTAAACCCTGCAGCGCCAAAAGGCGGCACACTGCGGGTGATGGCGTTTGGCACGTTCGACACCCTCAACCCTTACACCTTCAAGGGCTCCAGCCCGGTCTCCACCGCCAACTTCCTGCAATACGGCGTCAACGAGCTCAATGAGCCGCTGATGGTCGGCACCGGCCAGTACGCCCCGTCCGGCGATGAACCGACGTCCAGCTACGGCCTGATTGCCCAGTCGGTGGAATACAGCGAAGACCGCAGTTGGGTAGTGTTCAACCTGCGCCCTGAAGCACGCTTCCACGATGGCAAGCCGATTACCGCCTACGACGTGGCGTTTTCCTATCGCACGCTGCTGACCGAAGGCCACCCGCAGTACCGCACCAACCTGCAGGAAGTCGCCCGGGTCGACATTCTCAATCGGCATCGCATTCGTTTTGTGTTCAAGCGTGCCGGCAACCCATTGCTGATCCTGCGCCTTGGGGAGCTTCCGGTATTGCCCCAGCATTACTGGAAAAACCGTGACTTCAAGGCCACCACCTTCGAGCCGCCGCTGGGCAGCGGGCCTTATCGCATCACAAAGGTCTCGCCTGGACGCCAACTGGTGTTCGAACGGGTCAAGGATTACTGGGGCAAGGACCTGGCGGTCAACCGTGGTTTCTATAACTACGACAAGGTCGAGGTGGAGTTTTACCGTGACAGCGACGTGGCCTTCGAAGCGTTCAAGGCCGGCGAGTTCGATATCTATATCGAGCACCAGGCGAAGAACTGGGCCAACGGCTACAACTTCCCGGCGGTCAACCGTGGCGATGTGATCAAGGCGCAGATCGCCCACCAGATTCCGACCCAGAGCCAGGGCCTGTTCATGAACAGCCGGCGCCCGACCTTCAGCCAGGCCAAGGTGCGCGAAGCCCTGGGCTTGATGTTTGATTTCGAGTGGACCAACCGCACCCTGTTCAGCGGCGCCTATAAACGCACCCTCAGCTACTACCCCAACAGCGAATTCTCCGCCACCGGCGTGCCCACCGGTCATGAGTGGCTGATGTTGTCGCCCTATCGCGATCAACTGCCGGCCAACCTGTTTACCCAACCCTTCAGCCTGCCCCAGACCGACGGTCGCGGCATCCCCCGGGACACCCTGCGCCGCGCCCTCGCGTTGCTGGGCGAAGCCGGCTGGAAGCTGTCCGGGCAACGCCTGCTCAACAGTGACGGCCAGCCGCTGCGCCTGGAGATCCTGCTGGTGAATCCGAACCTGGAGCGCATCCTGCAACCCTATGTCGAGAATTTGACCAGCATCGGCGTCGATGCCCGCTTGCGTACGGTAGACCGCGCACAGTACAAACAGCGCCTCGATCAATTCGACTTCGACATGATTCTGATGACCCTCAACCAGACCCTCAGCCCCGGCCTTGAGCAGTGGCAGTATTTCCACTCCAGCCAGGCGGCGGTCAAGGGCAGCAAAAATTACGCAGGCATCGCCAACCCGGTGGTCGACCATCTGCTGGACCAACTGCTGGCGGCGCAAACCCGCGAAGAACAATTGGCCGCCGGCCGGGCGCTCGACCGCGTCCTGCTGTGGCAGCACTACAGTATTCCCAACTGGTACCTCAACTATCATCGCCTGGCGTACCGCAACCGGTTCGCCTTCGTCACCACGCCGCCCTACAGCCTGGGCCTGAGCGCATGGTGGCTGAAAGCTTCGGAGAAAGCCCAATGATACCTTTGCGTACTGCGATCCTTGGCAGCCTGTTGTTGTGCGGCGCCGCCAATGCGGCCCCGCAACATGCCCTGACCCTCTACAACGAACCACCCAAGTACCCCGCCGATTTCAAGCATGTCGACTACGTCAACCCGCAGGCCCCCAAGGGCGGCACCTTCCGCGAGTCCAGCATGGGCGGCTTCGACAGCCTCAACCCGTTCATCAGCAAGGGCGTGCCGGCCGACAACGTCGGCCTCATCTACGACACCCTCGCCCAGCAAAGCCTGGACGAACCCATCACCGAATACGGCCTGGTAGCCGGCAAGATCGAAAAGGCCCCGGACAACAGCTGGGTGCGCTTCTACATTCGCCCCGAAGCGCGCTTTCACGACGGCCACCCGATTCGCGCCGAAGACGTGGTGTTCAGCTTCCAGACGCTGATGAAAGACGGCTCGCCGATCTACAAAACCTACTACGCCGACGTCGATGAGGTGGTCGCCGAAGACCCGCTGCGCGTGCTGTTCAAGTTCAAGCGCACCAATAATCGCGAACTGCCGCTGATCCTCGGGCAACTCACGGTATTGCCCAAGCATTACTGGGAGACCCGGGACTTTTCCAAGGGCAACCTGGAGATTCCATTGGGTAGCGGCCCGTACAAGGTGGCCGAGGTCAAGGCCGGGCGTTCGATCCGCTACGAGCGGGTCAAGGATTACTGGGCCAAGGACCTGCCGATCAACAAGGGCTTCTACAACTTCGATTACCGCGTCACCGACTACTACCGCGACAACACCGTGGCCCTTGAAGCGCTGAAGGCCGGGCAGTTCGATTACTGGCTGGAGATCAGCGCGAAAAACTGGGCCAACGCCTACAACACCCCCGCCGTTGCCCAGGGCCGCCTGATCAAGGAAGAAATCCCCAACGGCAACCCCACCGGGATGCAGGGCTTCGTGTTCAACATCCGTAAGCCGATGTTCCAGGACGTTCGGGTACGCAAGGCCATCAGCCTGCTGCTGGACTTCGAATGGAGCAACAAGCAGCTGTTTAACGGCGCCTACACTCGCAGCCGCAGCTATTTCGAAAACTCCGAGATGGCCGCGACCGGCCTGCCCGGCCCGGCCGAGCTGGCGATTCTTGAGCCGCTGCGGGACAAGATCCCGCCCCAGGTGTTTACCGATGCCTTCGAGCCGTCGAAGACCGACGCCAGCGGCATGATCCGCACCCAGCAACGCGAGGCTTATCAGTTGCTGCAAGAGGCCGGCTGGAAGATCGTCGATGACAAGATGGTCGACACCACGGGGAAACCGGTGACCATCGAGTTCCTGCTGGCCCAGACCGAGTTCGAACGCATCCTGCTGCCGTTCAAGCGCAACCTGGCCGACCTGGGGATTGACCTGGTGATTCGCCGGGTGGATGTCTCCCAGTACATCAACCGCATCCGCTCGCGGGATTTCGACATGGTGGTGGGCGGCTTCCCGCAGTCCTCCTCGCCGGGTAACGAGCAGCGTGAGTACTGGAAGTCGTCCAGCGCCGACAAACCCGGCAGCCGCAACTACATCGGCCTGAAAGACCCGGCCATCGACCAACTGGTGGAAGAACTCATCGACTCCGACTCGCGCAAGAGCCTGGTGGCCCACGCCAAGGCCCTGGACCGTGTGCTGCAATTCGGCTACTACGTGATCCCCAACTGGCACATCAAGACCTTCCGCGTGGCCTATTGGGACCACCTCGGCCACCCGAAAGTCTCACCGCGCTATGACGTCGGCACCGCCACCTGGTGGAGCAAACCCGACGCCAAACCTGCGGTAACCGTGGACACCAACCAGACCGCCGATCCGGCGAGCGGGGGCGACTGAGATGCTGGCCTATATTGTTCGCCGACTGCTGCTGATCATCCCGACCCTGTTCGGCATTTTGCTGATCAACTTTGTGATCATCCAGGCCGCCCCCGGTGGCCCGGTGGAGCAGATGATCGCCAAGCTGGAAGGCTTTGAAGGCGCCACCAGCCGTATCGCCGGTGGCGGTGCCGAAGTCTCGGTGGCCGGCTCCAGCTACCGCGGCGCCCAGGGCCTGGACCCGGCGCTGGTGAAGGAAATCGAGAAGATGTACGGCTTCGACAAGTCGGCGCCGGAACGCTTGTGGATCATGGTCAAGAACTACGCCCGGCTGGATTTTGGCGACAGCTTCTTCCGTGACGCCAAGGTCATCGACCTGATCAACGAAAAGATGCCGGTGTCCATCTCCCTGGGGCTGTGGAGCACGCTGATCATGTACCTGGTGTCGATCCCGCTGGGCATCGCCAAGGCCACGCGACACGGCAGCCATTTCGACGTGTGGACCAGCTCGGCGATCATCGTCGGCTACGCGATCCCGGCGTTCCTGTTTGCGATCCTGCTGATCGTGGTATTCGCCGGCGGCAGTTACTTCGACTGGTTTCCGTTACGCGGGCTCACCTCCAACAACTTTGACGAGCTGAGCTGGGGCGGCAAGGTCCTCGATTACTTCTGGCACCTTGCGCTGCCGGTGACGGCGCTGGTGATCGGCAACTTCGCCACCATGACGCTGCTCACCAAAAACAGCTTCCTCGACGAGATCAACAAGCAATACGTGGTCACCGCCAAGGCCAAGGGCCTGACCAATCACCGCGTGCTGTACGGCCATGTGTTTCGCAACGCGATGCTGCTGGTGATTGCCGGCTTCCCGTCGGCCTTCATCGGCATCTTCTTTACCGGATCCTTGCTGGTGGAAGTGATCTTCTCCCTCGACGGCCTGGGCCTGATGAGCTTTGAAGCGGCGATCAACCGCGATTATCCGGTGGTGTTCGGCACGCTGTTCATCTTCACCCTGCTGGGGCTGGTGGTGAAGTTGATCGGCGACCTCACCTACACCCTGGTCGATCCGCGCATCGACTTCGCCAGCCGGGAGCATTGAGATGAATCTATCCCCCCTCAATCGTCGCCGGTTCGAGCGCTTCAAGGCCAACAAACGTGGCTGGTGGTCGCTGTGGCTGTTCCTGATCCTGTTCGGCCTGAGCCTGGGCGCCGAGTTGATCGCCAACGACAAGCCACTGGCGGTGCATTACGACGGCGACTGGTATTTCCCGGCCCTCAAGCGCTACCCCGAGACCACCTTCGGCGGCGAATTCCCGCTGGAAGCCAACTACAAAAGCCCCTATATCCAGGAGCTGCTCAAAGCCAAGGATGCCTGGACGTTGTGGGCACCGATCCCGTTCAGCTACCAGAGCATCAACTACGACCTGAAGGTTCCGGCCCCGGCCCCGCCGTCGCGGGACAACCTGCTGGGCACCGATGACCAGGGCCGCGATGTGCTGGCGCGGGTGATCTACGGCTTCAGGATTTCCGTGCTGTTTGCGCTGACGCTCACCGTGCTCAGTTCGATCATCGGCGTGATCGCCGGCGCGTTGCAGGGTTTCTATGGCGGCTGGGTCGACCTGGCCGGCCAGCGGTTCCTGGAAATCTGGTCCGGCTTGCCGGTGCTGTACCTGTTGATCATCCTCGCCAGTTTCGTGCAGCCCAATTTCTGGTGGCTGCTGGGGATCATGCTGCTGTTTTCCTGGATGAGCCTGGTAGACGTGGTGCGCGCCGAGTTCCTGCGCGGGCGTAACCTGGAATACGTGCGGGCGGCCCGGGCGCTGGGGATGCAGAACGGCGCGATCATGTTTCGCCATATCCTGCCCAACGCCATGGTTTCCACCATGACTTTCATGCCGTTCATCCTGACCGGTGCCATCGGCACCCTCACCGCCCTGGACTTCCTGGGCTTCGGCCTGCCCGCCGGCTCGCCGTCCCTGGGCGAACTGGTGGCCCAGGGTAAATCCAACCTGCAAGCGCCGTGGCTGGGCATGAGTGCCTTTGCCGTGCTGGCGATCATGTTGAGTTTGCTGGTGTTTATCGGCGAGTCCGCTCGCGATGCCTTCGACCCGAGGAAATGAGATGAATCAGGACAATCTGATCGAAGTCCGCGACCTCTCTGTCGAGTTCGTCGTAGGCAACAGCCACCAGCGGGTGGTGAACAACGTCAGCTTCGATATCAAGCGCGGGGAAACCCTGGCACTGGTGGGCGAAAGCGGCTCGGGCAAGTCGGTGACGGCGCACTCGATCCTGCGCCTGCTGCCCTACCCGCTGGCACGCCACCCTTCGGGCACGATCCAGTACGCCAACCACGATTTGCTGACGCTCAAAGAAAAGACCCTGCGGCATATTCGCGGCAACCGCATTGCGATGATTTTCCAGGAGCCGATGACCTCGTTGAACCCGCTGCATTCCATCGAGAAGCAGATCAACGAAGTGCTCGGCCTGCACAAGGGGCTGACCGGCAAGGTCGCCACCCGCCGCACCCTGGAGTTGCTCGAACTGGTGGGCATCCCCGAACCCCACAAGCGCCTCAAGGCCCTGCCCCATGAGCTGTCCGGCGGCCAACGCCAGCGGGTGATGATTGCGATGGCCCTGGCGAATGAGCCGGAGTTGCTGATTGCGGACGAGCCGACCACGGCACTCGACGTCACGGTGCAGTTAAAGATCCTGGAGTTGCTCAAGGAACTGCAGGCGCGCCTGGGCATGGCCTTGCTGTTGATCAGCCACGACCTGAACCTGGTAAGGCGCATTGCCCACCGGGTATGTGTGATGCAAAAAGGCTGCATCGTCGAACAGGCCGAGTGCGAAACCCTGTTCCAGTCGCCCAAACATCCATACACCCAGGAACTGCTGGCGGCAGAACCCAGCGGTGGCCCTGCCACCAATGAAATCGGCCCGCCGTTGCTGGAAGTCGAGGACCTGAAAGTCTGGTTCCCGATCAAGAAAGGTTTCTTGCGCAGCACCGTCGACTACGTCAAGGCGGTGGACGGCATCAACTTCAGCCTGCCCCAGGGCCAGACGTTGGGCATCGTCGGTGAAAGCGGCTCGGGCAAATCCACTCTGGGCCTGGCGATTTTGCGGCTGATCGCGAGCAAAGGCGGCATTCGGTTCGAAGGCCATCAGATGGACAAACTGAGCCAGCAGCAGGTGCGCCCGCTGCGCCGGGAAATGCAGGTGGTGTTCCAGGATCCGTTCGGCAGCCTGAGCCCGCGCATGTGCGTGAGCGAGATCGTCGGCGAAGGCCTGCGCATCCACAAGATGGGCACTGCGGCCGAACAGGAAGCAGCGATCATCGCCGCGCTCAAGGAAGTCGGCCTGGACCCGGAAAGCCGGCATCGCTACCCCCATGAATTCTCTGGAGGTCAACGCCAGCGCATCGCCATCGCCCGGGCCCTGGTGCTCAAGCCCCGCCTGATCTTGCTGGATGAACCCACCTCGGCCCTCGACCGCACCGTACAACGCCAGGTGGTGGAGCTGCTGCGCAACCTGCAAACCAAGTACAACCTGACCTACCTGTTCATCAGCCACGACCTGGCGGTGGTCAAGGCCTTGAGTCACCAGTTGATGGTGGTCAAGCACGGGCAGGCGGTAGAGCAAGGGGATGCACCTGCGATCTTCGCCAACCCCCGGCATGCCTACACGCGGCAATTGCTGGAGGCGGCGTTTCTGGTGCCCGCCACCCCGCAGTAACCTCTTCGCACGTGCCCCGGGTGCTCTGGGGCGCGGCTACATAAGTACCGACTGCGTGGGGTTCACGCTGTTGATACTGCTCGACTTCATCTATCACACAGTGAAGTCACCATGCCCCCACCAGAACCCGTTTCACCTCCGACGTTTCGCCCAACCTACACGCCGGAATTCATCAGCGACGAGGACGTCGTCGCCTACGCCCATGCACTGATTGGCGAGCAGCGAGATCGAGAGTATGGCGGTTATATCTTCAAACGCGGCGAGCGGTTTATTGCCACAACGCCCTTGAGCGGTTCGACTTTCAGTTTCACACCTGCCGACGTTTATCCCAGGACCGCAGCCGGACACCCAACATGGCCCCGCCACTTGGACTTGGTGGGCATTTATCATTCCCACCCCAACGTCCTCACCGATCCGCTGGAAATCAACTCCTTTTCCACCGGCGACATTTATGCGGCTATCAAGCTCTACGAGCAGACACAGACACCGGGAGCAGCCTGTTATCTGTCGAATCCGGACGGTTCGCTACTCAAATTTACCCCCGCGGACTCCGACCTGACCCAGGCCCTGCTGCTGCGCGTCACCCCCAAGAAACCCAACGGCAAGATCAGCCCCCTGAGCGAGGAGCTGGCTGCCGGGACGGCCAGCCGGTTGAGCTTCGTTCAACAGGTGGCCGGCGCCGGACGCCTGCAAGTCATCCGTGCCAGCCAACTGTGGCGTTTTGTGGGCGACGTATCGCCCAAATGGCAACCGCTGCACGACGGCAACGACTTGATCAATGCCGAGCGCCTGGGCCCGTCTTTCCTCAAGCCGGTAGAAGCACTGAACTGGTTACTGCAACACCTGCCCCACTCAACCACCCATACACTCAGCGCGGGCCTGTTGCTGACCCACACCCATGAGAAACATGTGGTGCCCACCTACCCACTGGCAATCAATGACCCGGGCTTTGCCATCGAGAGCCTGTTGCCGGGCAATGATGTGGGAGTGGTGGAGTTGCCAACGGACTACACCATCAGCGGCGTCTACTTCGCACCGTTGCGCAACCGCTCCGACAGCAGCGTCCTGGCTCTGAACGGCAAGGGTCTGTTTGTCTCGCCCGAATTGATATTCGCCCTGTTGTCAAAACTGCTCCAGCACCCCGACCTGTCCGCCTACTTCTACACCCAGGAAGCGACACTTTTTCAATACACCTCCCTAGGCACCCCGGAAGAAAAACACCTTCTCGACGTCCTCATCCCGTTCGGCGGCAGCCGCTGCCAGGTGCATCGCGCCCTGGCCAATGGCACCCTGAGCCCCGAAGCGTTCATTCGGCAAGTGGCAGCGGCGGGCGAATTACGCGTACTGCACCCTCATGGCTCATGGACCCGCCACGGCCGGATCCCGGCCGACTGGGCACCTGCAACCCCCACCCTGATCAATGATCGCGCCCTCACGCCAGTCATGCGGCAACGCTTTATCGACGCCGACGACGCTGTGCACGCCATGACCCAAGAGCTTGAAGCCTACGATCTGGCCATCATCGGAATTGTTCTAGAGAACCCCCTACAGGACACCTACGTCACAAGCATCGGACTGTACGGGAGCACGCTTGACTACCGCTACATCGGGCCCTTTTCCCCGCAGGCCTCTCGACGCCCGGCCCTGCCCCAAGGCTATGTGCCGCGAGGGATTTACTTCCGTCCCCGGCACTCAGATCTCACTCCAACGCCGGAGCCCTATCCGAACGCCGGCACTTTTTTCCACCCGCAGGCCTTTGAGTTTTTCTTCCAGCTCAGGGCCTATGGCCTGGGTATAAGCGAGGCCTACTGGGCGAGCACCGAGGGCGGCTTGATCAAGTACACCTCACGCAACTCCATTGAAGAGTTTGTATTTGGCGGCATGATGGTCCCCGCATCGCCTGACAGTGCCAGTCAGATACAGAACGACCTGAATGCAGGGGACCTTTCCCTGGAAATTTTCATTTCCACCTGGGCGCAAGCCGGAGAGCTCACCGTACTGCGCACCGATTCGTATTGGCCGCAGCGCGGCGTGTATGTTCCCACCGCGCCCGGTTGGTTCGAAACTCAGGACTGATTCAGCCCTCAAAAGTCCGTAGAGGCCGACAGCCCCCGCCAGGTACTCAGCTCCTGCTGGACATAGGCCAGCTTGGCCTCGGTCACCCGCAAGGTATCAGTGCCCAATGCCAGGCGCAGCGGTGGCTGTTCAGCCTCCACCAGCTTGAGCATGGCCACCGCCAGCTTGTCCGGGTCGCCGGGCTGCTGCTGGTTGTAGGCCTTGGCCAGTTTGCGCACCTCGCCCGAGGTGGCGGCGTAGTCCTCGATGCTCGCCGGCGACTCCACCAGGGAGTTGCTGTCGAGAAAGTCCGTGCGGAAATACCCCGGCTCAACCACGGTGACCTTAATGCCCAGCGGCGCGAGTTCGCCATGCAATGCTTCGCTCAAGCCTTCGACGGCAAACTTGGTGGAGCAATAAACCCCATAGCCCGGCGCCGACTGGAAGCCGCCCACCGACGAAATATTGATCACATGCCCGCTGCGCGCCTTGCGCATAAAGGGCAACACGCCGCGTGTGACGTTAAGCAGGCCGAACACGTTGGTTTCATACAGCCGACGAATCTCATCGGCAGACGCTTCCTCCACCGCGCCCAACAAGCCGAAACCGGCGTTATTGACCAGCACATCGATACGCCCGAAGTGTTCGACAGCGGCGCGGGCCACGTCAGCGGCCTGGGATTCGTGGGTTACATCCAGTTGCACCGCCAGCAGGCCGGGTTGCTCGCCAAATCGCTCAATCACCGCTTGAGCATTACGGGCGGTCGCCACTACCGCGTCGCCATGGGCCAGCGCTGCCGCGACGATTTTTGCACCGATGCCCCGGGAAGCCCCGGTCACCAGCCAAACACGCTTGAAGGAATGTGCCGTTGTCATGATCCGTACCTGATGGAGTGAAAGTGAAGCCAAGGTACGCCGCCGCATTAGCCTGAAAAACCCTCTCGTGCTACAAGCACTATGAAACTGAACTTCATAATGGAAATCCGATGAACCTTGATCCGTTCAATGGCTTGACCGAATTTCTCGCCGTCGCCGAATTGAAGAACTTCACCCAGGCCGCCGCACGCCTTGGGGTAACACCCACGGCCGTCAGCCATGCGGTCAAAACCCTGGAGAAACGCACGGGCGTGGTGTTGTTTCAGCGCACCACGCGGCGGGTGGCGCTGACCGAGGCCGGGATGACGCTTTACAGCCGCTTGCGCCCCGCCGCCGGGGAAATCGACGAAGCCCTGGCGGCCCTCAGCGGCTACCGCGACCGGCCCATGGGCACCCTGCGCCTGACGGTGCCGCGCCTGTCGGGCAAGCTGTTGATCGAGCCGTTGATCCCACGCTTTCGTGAGGCGTTTCCGGATGTGGTGCTGGATATTTCCCTGGACGACGCCACCGTGGACCTGGTGACCGAGGGCTTCGATGCCGGGATTCGACTGGGGGAATCCATCGACAAGGACATGGTTGCCGTGCGCCTCACACCGGATCTGAACTGGTCGGTGGTGGGCGCTCCCGACTACTTCGCCAAGGCCGGTAAACCGGCGACGCCCGAGGAGCTGACGGCCCATCAAACCATCGGCTATCGCTTCCTGACCGCCGGTACTGCGCACCGCTGGGAATTCGAGCGGGCGGGCCGGGAGTTCACCGTCGGCGTTCAAGGCGGGCTGATCGTCAATGATCGCAACCTGATGATCGCCGCCGCCCGCGCCGGCCAGGGCCTGGCTTATGTGAGTGACTTTGAGGTGATGGACGACCTGGCCGCAGGCACGCTGGTGCAAGTGCTGCAATCCTTTGTGCCACCCAGCAGCGGGCTGTACCTGTATTTTCCCGCCCGAACCCAGAGCCAGCCGAAACTGCGGGCCTTTATCGACCTGGCGACCGCCTGGGTCGCCGAGCAGCGCATCGGCTAAGCCCGTGCAAAAGCAAACCAATATCATTTGCGCCGTGCCCGGCCCTTTGGTTTAATCGCGACCAATTCTTATTTACCCCAAGGCTTTTGCGCCAGATGGATACTGTGTCGACCTCGCCCTCCTCGTTCAGCGACCTCTATGGCAATCACCATTCCTGGCTGCTGGGGCTGCTGCGCAGGCGCCTGAGCAATCGCTGGGATGCGGCGGACCTGGCCCACGACACCTTTATCCGGGTGCTCAAGCGCCCGCCCGCCGAGGCCGATGAGACCCGGGAGCGCTCCTACCTGGCCACCATCGCCCGGGGCCTGTGCATCGATCACTGGCGCCGTCGCCAACTGGAACACGCGTGGCTGCAAAGCCTCGCGGATCGGCCGGTGGCGTTGCAGCCGTCGCCGGAGCAACGGGCAATCATTGTCGAAACCTTGTACGAAGTGGACGCCATGCTCGCGCGCCTGCCCCACAAGGTCCGTGAAGCGTTCCTGCTCGCGCAGTTACAGGGCCTGCCCTACAAGCAGATCGGCATTCAGCTCGGAGTGGGCGAACGCATGGTGAAAAAGTACATGGCCCAGGCACTGCTGCATTGCGCAGTGCTGGAAGCGGAACTGGACGGGATGCTGGTGGAATGAACGGCCCCGGTAAACTCAGCCACGCCAGCCTGGAACAGGCGGCCCAGTGGTACGTGCGCCTGCAGGATCAGCCAGACGCGACCCAGCACTGGCAGGCATGGCTTGGACAAAGTCCCGAGCACCAGGCCGCCTGGGGTTATGTAGAGCGGGTCAGCCAACGCTTTGCGCCGCTGGCCGAGCAAGCCCATGGCGCCGGCCGCGCCCTGCGCAGTTCCCGGCGGCAAACCCTCAAGACGCTTCTGGTGCTGTGCGCCGGCTCGACACTGGCCTGGGGCGCCTGGCGCAACACCACCCTGCCCCGGCGGGTGGGCGGCTGGCGTGCCGATTACGCCACCGCCGACGGCGAAACCCGCGAGGCCGTGCTGGAGGACGGCAGCCGCCTGTGGCTGAACGCGTTGAGCGCCCTGGATGTGCGTTTCGACAGCGTGCAGCGCTTGTTGCACCTGCGCTTCGGTGAAGTACTGATCGAGACCGCCAGCGACCCAGGCCGTCCGTTCCTGGTGGAGACCGAACAGGGCCGCCTGCGGGCGCTGGGCACCCGGTTCAGCGTGTTGCAGGACGGCGACAACACGCTGCTCAATGTGTTTGAAGGCCGGGTCGAAGTGCGCACCGCCGCGAGCCATCAGGTGCAAATCACCGAGGCCGGGCAGCAAGTGTCCTTCACCCGTGACGGGTTCACTGGCCGCTTACCGGCATCCGCCACCCGCGAAGCCTGGAGCCGTGGCGTGTTGTTGGCGGACAACCTCCCGCTTGGCCAACTGATCGCCGAACTCAACCGCTATCGCCCGGGCCACCTGGGGTGCGATCCGGCCGTGGCCCACTTGCCCGTGATGGGCGCGTTCCCGCTCAAGGACAGCGATCACGCCCTGCGCCTGCTACAGGCCGCCCTACCGATTCGGGTCGACACGCTCCTGCCGTGGTGGGCCACGGTCAGGCCCAAAAACCCGACCGCATAAAAAACTTTCAGCCGTCAGTTCCCTTTTCCACAACTCGTTCGGTTAACCCAGCAGATGCTTTCAATCAGCCGATCGATTTGATCCAAAGGGAATGTTCATGTCGCAACCCGTTCGCTTTGCCTTGCGCCCCCTGGCGCTGGCCGTTACCACCACCTTTGTGTGCCTGGGCGCGCTCAACGTGCAGGCCGCCGAGGCTCCATCCACCCAGGAAGCCGCACGCAACTACAGCATTGCGGCGGGCTCTTTGGTCAACGTGCTGAACAGCTTTGCCGAGCAATCCGGGATATTCATCGTCGGCCACAACAGCCTGGCAGCCGGCAAGACCAGCCCGGGCCTGAATGGCAGCTACACCCCGGCCAGCGGTTTGCAGCGCCTGTTACAGGGCAGCGGCCTGCAAGCCCTGTCCCAGGGCAACAACGGATACGTGCTGGAATCGATTCCGGCCAACACCGGCGCCCTGGAGCTGGGCGCCACCACCATCTCCGGCGAAGGCCTGGGCGCCACCACCGAAGACACCCACTCCTACACCACCGGCGCCATGGCCTCGGCCACCGGCCTGGCCCTGTCGATGCGCGAGACGCCGCAATCGGTGACGGTCATCACCCGCCAGCAAATGGACGACCAGGGCTCCACCAGCATCGCCGACACCCTGCGTCGCGCGCCCGGTGTGAGCGTGCAGAACTACGACAGCGAACGCTGGGAATTTTCCAGCCGTGGCCTGCCGATCACCAACTTCCAGTACGACGGCGTCAACTCCACCTACGACGGCGTGTATGACTATGGCACCACCAGCACCGACATGGCGGTGTATGACCGCCTGGAAATCATCAAGGGGTCGGCGGGCCTGATGTCCGGCTCCGGCGACCCTTCGGCCACGGTCAACCTGATTCGCAAAAAGCCCACCCGGGAATTCAAGGCTTCGGTCACCCAAACGTTCGGCTCGTGGGACAACTACCGCACCGAAGGCGATATTTCCGGGCCGCTGACCGATTCCGGCAACGTGCGCGGGCGCTTTGTCGGGGTGTACCAGGATCGCCAGTCGTACCAGGATCACTACCAGAACACCAAGGACATCGCCTACGGCATCCTCGAAGCCGACTTGACGCCCGACACCCTGCTGACCTTCGGCATCGACCAGCAAGACACCCGCTCCCGTGGCGCCAGCTGGACTGGCTTCCCGATGTATTTCAGCAACGGTTCGCGCACCGATTTCTCGCGTTCCTTCAACCCGGCCGCCGACTGGAGCCGCCGCGACTTCCAGAACCAGACCCTGTTTGCCTCGGTGCAACACAAGCTGGCGAACGACTGGTCGCTGAAAGTCAGCCTGGACCGCAAGCGCAGCCAGCACGACACCCTGCTCGCCTCCGCCAGCGGCGGCAACCCGGACCAGGCCACCGGCGACGGTATGTTCATGTTCATGGGCAAGTACAAGGGTGACCAGCTGCAAAACACCCTGGACATCAACCTCAACGGCCCCTTCAGCCTGTTCGGTCGGGAGCACGAGTTGATCATGGGCTTCATGGCCAGCCGGGCCAAACAGGACGTGCCGGTATACGGCTCAGTCTACCCGCCGGTGGGCGGCAGCATTTATGACTGGCGCGGCGAATACCCGAAACCCGACATCCCCCGCAGCGGCCAGAACGACATCGTGCAGCGCCAGACCGGCGCGTACCTGGCCACACGCTTGAAACCCACCGACGACCTGTCTGTGATTCTCGGCACCCGTGTGAGCAATTTCAGCGGCACCGACAACACCGACTTCTATGACCCGACCAAGGCCGACAACCGCCTCACCTACCGCCAGACCGGCATCGTCACGCCCTATGCCGGCATCGTCTACGACCTCAATGACATCTGGTCGGTCTACACCAGCTACACCAAGATCTACAAGCCGCAAAACAGCAAGGACGCCGACCGCAAGTTGCTTGATCCGATTGAAGGCGACACCTATGAAGCCGGGCTCAAGGCGGCGTTTTTCGACGGCCGCCTGAACGCCAGCTTTGCCGCGTTCCGCATCGAACAGGACAACGTTGCGCAGTACGTCTCCGGGTTTGAAACCGACTCGGTGTATCGCCCGATTGCCGGCGCCACCACCAAGGGCTTTGAAGTCGAACTGGCCGGTGAAGTGCTGGACGGCTGGAACGTCTCGGCGGGCTATACCTATCAGCACACCCGTGACGCCAACGGTGACTATGTCTACGGTTCTGTGCTGCAAACCACCACGCCCCAGCAAGTGGTGCGGCTGTTCAATACCTATCGCCTGCCCGGCGCACTGGAGAACCTCACCGTGGGCGGCGGCGTGAACTGGCAGAGCGAGTTCTTCGGCAACGTGTTCCAGCCGGATCCCAATGACTCCGTGAATTTCGGCCACAACTCACGCATTACCCAGGACAGCTACTTCCTGGTGGACCTCATGGCGCGCTACCGCTTCAACGAGCACCTGAGCACCACGTTGAACGTGAAAAACCTGTTCGACAAAAAGTACTACACCGGCCTTGGCAACTTCGGCACCGGTTTTTACGGCGAGCCGCGCAGCCTGCAATTGGCGACCCGCTGGGATTTCTGACCTGACGGCCATGGCGGCTGCGCCCATGGCTGTGTAATGATCTGCGCTCGATCTTGCTCGGGATGGAGCTGCAGACATGTCGCTGAACGCCATTGACCCACTGTCACGGGCACCACGCTTCTGGCGCGATGAGGCCCTGCCTTTTATCGAGGCCCGGACCATCTCCGATGGGCGCAAGGTCTGCTACACCCGGCATTCCCATGAACACTTTTCCATCGGCGCAATCACCGCTGGCAGAAGCCTGTACATCAATGGCCAGTCCACCTTCCAGATCAGCGCCGGCACCGTGGTGCTGATGAACCCTGGCGATGTCCACGCCTGCAACCCCCTCTACGATCAGCCCTGGTCGTATCACATGCTGTACATCGACACGGCCTGGCTGACGGACCTGCAGCACCAGCTCGGTTTCAGCAGCGACGAAGGCTTTCGCGCCTTTACCGCCACTCATACCCGTGACGTCGTGCTATATGACGGCTTGATCGAACTGTATGAAGTCCTGGTCGACGAGCAGGCCGAACACCTGCACAAGCAGAGCGCCGTGGTGAGTTTTTTTACCGAGGTCCAGCAACGCCTCAACCCGTCGACAACGCCGGTGCGTGAGGTGAATCACAAACTGGAACGGGCTGCCGAGTACATTCGCGAACACTGCACCGAGGCCCTGAAGCTGGAAGACATTTGCCAGGCCGCCGAACTGTCGCCGTCGTACCTGATCCGCGCGTTCAAGCAGTATTACGGCATGACGCCCCACGCGTTCCTGGTCAATCGGCGCATTCAGTTTGCCCGCATCCAGTTGCGCAATGGCGAGCTGATCGCCGACGTGGCACTGGCCGCCGGGTTTGCGGACCAGGCGCATTTCCAGCGCACGTTCAAACAGCACCTGGCGGCGACACCGGGGCAATACCGCGGCTGACTCAGGCCAGTAGCAGATACCCCACGCTGGCCACCAGCAAGGCGGCCATCGAGCGATTGAACAGGCGCATGCCCTGGGGGTTGCTCAGGTAGCGTCGCAGGAAGGTCCCGGCGTAAGCCCAGCACGCCACCGACAGGTAGCAAATCACCAGATAGATCGTCGCAAACAGCCAGACCTGTTGCGCATCGCCATCGGCCACGAACAAGCCCATCCCCGCCACACACGCCAGCCAGGCCTTGGGATTGAGCCACTGCATGATCGCCCCATAAAGCATCGACGGTGCCGTGGCTGTGCCGTCGGCCTCCAGGCGCCCATTGTCGACCGCCAGTTTCCAGGCCATGTACAACAGGAACGCCACCCCGCCCCATTGAATCACTTGGGTCAGCAGCGGCCAGCGCACCAGCACCTCATGCAACCCAAGGCCGATCAGCACCAGCAACAAGGTGAACCCCAGCGCCGCCCCGGCCACATGCTTTTGGCTGGCGGCGAACCCGAAGCGTGCGCCTGAACTGATGGCTACCACATTCACCGGTCCCGGCGTGATGGACGTGGCCAGGGCGAAGGCGGCCATGGAAATGATCAAGCTCATTGCGGTTCCTTTTTCTTGTGATGGGTGACGACGGCACTACGGTAAAGCGCGATCCGGCTGGGGTATTGAAGAAAATAACCCTGCCCGCACCATTTTGTATACAGCTGTAGACTTAATCCCTTTTCAGTCCTAGAGTGGGTCCGACACCCCTTCCCACACGCTGGAGAAACACATGGCAGAAACCGTCCTGGTCACCGGTGGCACCGGCTACATCGCCGGCTGGTGCATCGCGGGCCTGTTGCAACAGGGTTATCACGTACGCGCCAGCGTGCGCAGCCTGTCCAGGGAACCGGCGTTGCGCGCGGCCTTGAGCCGCCTTGCCGTGGACCCCACTCACCTGAGCTGCTTCGCCGCCGACCTGACCCGTGACGACGGCTGGGACGACGCCCTGCGCGGTTGCGACTACGTGCTGCACGTGGCCTCTCCCCTGGGCCTGGACGCGCGGCAAACCATTGACGAGATGATCACCCCGGCCCGCGACGGCACCCTGCGTATCCTGCGGGCCGCCACACGGGCTGGCGTGCGTCGGGTGGTGATGACCAGCGCCGCCACGGTTGCCACCCCGCCGCTGCAAGGCCCCGACAGCCTGAGCGACGAGTCCGTATGGTTTGACCCCGCCGAAACCAACGTCACCCCTTACCGGCAAGCCAAGCGCCAAGCCGAACGGGCTGCCTGGGACTTCATCGCCGAGCAGTCCGGCAGCACCACACTGACCACGATTTTGCCGGGCGCGGTGTTCGGGCCGATCATGGGCGCCGACAACCTCGGCTCAGTCCAGGTCATTGCCCGCCTGCTGCAGGGTCGGGCCAAGGGCAACCCGCGCCTGGGGTTCGAGGTGGTGGACGTTCGCGACCTGGCCGAACTGCACATCCGCGCCATGACCCTGCCGGAGGCGGCTTCACAGCGGTTTCTGGCAGTGGGTGAATTCCTGTGGATGGCGCAGCTATCCAGCTTGCTGCGCACCGAATTGGGCGCGGCGGCGAGCAAGGTACCCACCCGCGATATTCCGGATTGGCTGTTGCGCGTGCTGGCACGCTTTGACCCGCTGCTGCGCGGCCTCACCCCGAACCTGGGGCGGGCCCATCGCCATAGCGCCGAAAAAGCCCGGCACCTGTTCGGCTGGCAAACCCGCCCCGCCCGTACAACCGTGATCGACTGCGCCCGCAGCCTGATCCACTACAAGGCGCTATAGACGTTTTTATTCCATTGATATAACTGCATTTTTTTCTTTGAGCGCAGCATTTTCGATAGACAAAAATGCGTTTGGGCCGGGGCTGGCCGGTGCTAGAGTCCAGCGCTTACCCACCTGATGGATCACTGCAAAAAGGAATCGCCATGTCACGTCGCTTATTGGCAGCTGCCTGCCTGTTGCTGTCTTTCTCTGCGGCCCAGGCCGCCGAACGCTGGGAAACCCTGCCACCCACGCCGGCACCGATTGCCGGCGCCAAGACCGGCTATGCAGCGGTCAACGGCATCAAGGTCTACTACACCAAAACCGGCCACGGCTCGCCGGTGATCCTGCTGCATGGCGGCTTGTCCAATTCCGACTACTGGGGCAACCAGGTGAAAGCGCTGGCGGCCAAGCACACGGTGATCAGCCTCGACAGCCGTGGCCACGGGCGCAGTTCGCGGGACGAGAAGCCCTACGGTTACGACCTGATGGCCGACGATGTGGTCGCCGTGCTCGATACCCTGAAAATCCCCCGCGCCGATATCGTCGGCTGGAGCGATGGCGCGATCATCGGCATCGACCTCGCGCTGCGTCATCCCGACCGTATCAACAAGGTATTTGCCTTTGCCGCCAACACCCAGACCGCCGGGGTCAAGGATGGCGTTGAGAAGAACCCGACCTTCGCCGCCTTCATCGAACGGGCCGGCAAGGAGTACGGCAAGCTGTCGCCGACGCCGAAAGAGTACGACGCGTTTGTCGAGCAGATCAGCCACATGTGGGCCAGCCAACCGAACTGGACCGACGCGCAACTGGCGTCCATCAAGACGCCGATCCTGATTGTCGACGGTGACCATGATGAGGCGATCAAGCGTGAGCACACCGAATACATGGCCGCGACGATTCCGGGCGCAGGCCTGCTGATTCTGCCGAACACCAGCCACTTTGCGTTCCTGCAAGACCCGACGTTGTTCAATGCGGCACTGCTGGACTTCCTCGACAGCAAATAGACGCTGTACCCTGTGGGGGTTCGCCCCCACACCTCCCAGGATCCCGATGCCGACGCCCACCCCCGAGACGCCCCGACGCCGCAACGCAGCCGCTACCCGCGAAGCCATTTTATTGTCGGCGCGCAAGGCGTTTGCCGAATCCGGATACGACGGTGCCGGCGTGCGGGAAATCGCGGCCGGCGCGGGCGTGACCGCGATGCTGGTCAACCGTTATTTCGGCGCCAAGGAACAGCTGTTTGCCGAAGTGATCGCCGACACCATGGCCAGCCCGATCATCCTCACCGAGCATAACCTGGCCTCGGAAAACCTCGGCCGCACCCTCGCCAGCGCCCTGGTGAGCATCACTGAAAGCGGCAGTACGCCGCTGGAAGGCTTCCTGATCATGCTGCACTCGGCGTCGAGCAAGCGGGCAGCGGTGATCGGTCGGGAACAAGTAGAAAAAGGCCATCAAGCAACCATGGCCGCCGCACTCAAGGGCCAGCACCACGAAGAGCGCGCCGCCCTGGTGATGGCGCTGGTCTCGGGCTTTCAGGTGATGCGCCAGATGCTCGGGCTGTCGGCACTGGCCAATGCAGATCCGGAGGTTCTGATCAATCTGCTGACGCCGTTGTTCCAGCAATTGGTGGATGGCGAACCGGGCGAACAAGCCTGACCTTCACTCCCCGGTCATGCGCTCCAGGCTGTTGCTCAGGTGCAGCAGCATGGCGGCTCTTGCGGCGTCCGGGTCCTGGCGGCGGATGGCTTTCAGGATCGCTTCGTGCTCAAGGTTCGCCATACGCCCCAACGCCATCAAGTCCACATCCCCGCGCTCTTCGGCATTGATCCGGGTGCGCGGGATCACCGAGTTGCCCAGGTGATAAATCACGTCGGTGAAATAGGTATTGCCGGTGGCCTGGGCGATCAGTCGATGGAACCGCACATCCGGCTCAACGGCACTGTCGTTGTTCGCCAGTGAATCCTGGTAATCATCCAGCGCCTGGCGCATCTGCTGCAGTTGTTCGTCGGTACGGCGCAAGGCTGCCAGGGCGGCCGCCTGGGTTTCCAGGCCCATGCGCAACTCAAGAATGCCGCGCACGCTGGCGGCGGTGTCGTGGGTCAAGTGCAGGCCCTGGCGTTCGTCGCGCTCCAGCACAAAGGTGCCGACACCGTGACGGGTTTCCACCAGCCCGGCCGCCTGCAATTTGGAGAGCGCTTCACGTACCACCGTGCGACTGACGCCGTACTCGCCGACGATGGCGGACTCGGACGGCAGCTTCTCACCCGGTGCCATCTGCCCCAAAAGAATCTGCTGGGTCAGCGCGGTGACGATGTCGTGGGCAAGGCCCGGGGAGCGCTTGCGATGAGGTGCCGAGGTTGGTGTTTGCATCAGGAATTCCGTTCAGGGGCGCCTGGCAATACTAGCATTTTTATACGCAGCTACTTGTATGACAACAAACAAATACCTGTAGGAGCGAGCTGGCTCGCGAAAAAACCCACCACACCGTTATCCTTCAATATAACCGAGTAATCGTTGACGTTTATTGCGTGCAAGCTTGCACCTACAAAGTGTTGCCATCTCTGAAATTGCAGTTGTATGATGTCTATCAAGTTGTCAGACAACTCCGGCAACCCGAGCCTATCCCCCGCACAACAATAATCAGTGGGAGTTTTACCTCGTGACCCCTTCAAGCCCTGCGACAGCTGCGCCTGCCACCGACCCGGTCCTGGCCCGCGCGATCAAGAAAGTGAAGAGCCATGTGCTCCCGCTCTTCGTGATCATGTTCATCGTCAACTACATCGACCGCGTCAACATCGGCTTTGTGCGTGCCCATATGGAGCACGACCTGGGCATTGGTGCAGCCGCCTACGGCTTCGGCGCCGGGTTGTTTTTCATCGGCTACGCGCTGTTCGAAGTCCCCTCCAACATGCTCCTGCAAAAAGTCGGCGCGCGTATCTGGCTGACCCGCATCATGTTCACCTGGGGCGTCACCGCCACGCTGATGGCGTTTATCCAGAACGAAACCCACTTCTACATCCTGCGCTTCCTGCTGGGCGTGGCCGAAGCCGGCTTCTTCCCCGGGGTGATTTACTACTTCACCCGCTGGTTGCCCGGCGTCGAACGCGGCAAGGCGATTGCGATTTTCCTCAGTGGCTCGGCCCTCGCCTCGCTGATCTCCGGCCCCTTGTCTGGCGTGCTGCTGCAAATCACCGGCCTGGGCCTGCACGGCTGGCAATGGATGTACATCATCGAAGGCATGGCCTCGGTGCTGCTGTGCTTTTTCGTGTGGTTCTGGCTCGACTCCAAGCCCCATGACGCCAAGTGGCTGAGCCTTGAAGAGAAGGATGCGCTAGTGGGCGAAATCGACCGCGAACAACGTGAGCGTGACGCCGCCACCACGGTCAAGCCAACCCTGGGCAAACTGCTCAAGGACCGCCAGATCATGCTGTTCTGCGCCCTGTACTTCTGCATCCAGCTGACGATCTACGCCGCCACGTTCTGGCTGCCGAGCATCATCAAGAAGATGGGCGACCTGAGCGACATCCAGGTGGGTTTCTACAACTCGATCCCGTGGCTGATTTCGATCATCGCGATGTACGCCTTCGCCGCGCTGGCGGGCAAGTTCAAGTTCCAGCAGGCGTGGGTCGCTGCAGCACTGTTGATCGCTGCGATCGGCATGTTCCTCTCCACCACCGGCGGGCCGATCTTTGCGTTTATCGCGATCTGCTTCGCGGCGATCGGCTTCAAGTCGGCGTCTTCACTGTTCTGGCCGATTCCCCAGGGTTACCTCGATGCGCGAATCGCTGCAGCGGTGATCGCGCTGATCAACTCCATCGGCAACCTCGGCGGGTTTGTCGCGCCTACCACCTTTGGTTTCCTGGAACAGACCACCGGTTCGATCCAGGGCGGTTTGTATGGCCTGGCGGGCACATCGATCCTCGCGGCGATCCTGGTGTTTTTCGCCAAAACCCTGCCCCGCCCGACCACCAGCAGCGTGCTGCAACCCGCCCCCGTCTTGAGCAAATAAGGAATACCCCATGAACACAGAACACCAGCACCACGCCAACGGCGCCCCGGTCGTCACCGGCCTGCAGGTTATCCCGGTGGCCGGCCACGACAGCATGCTGCTCAACCTCAGCGGCGCCCACGGGCCGTTTTTTACGCGCAATATCGTGATCCTCACCGACAGCGCCGGGCGTACCGGCGTCGGTGAGGTGCCCGGCGGCGAACGCATTCGCGAGACCCTTGAAGACGCCCGCAGCCTGGTGATCGGCAAGCCCATCGGCCAGTACCAGAGCATTCTCAATGCCATGCGCCAGACCTTCGCCGCGCGGGATTCGGCGGGCCGGGGTTTGCAGACGTTTGACCTGCGCATCACTATCCATGCCGTCACCGCGATGGAGGCTGCACTGCTGGATTTGCTCGGCCAATTCCTAGAAGTTCCGGTCGCCGCACTCTTGGGTGAAGGCCAGCAGCGCGACGCGGTGAAGATGCTTGGTTATCTGTTCTACATCGGTGATCGCCAGCAGACCGACCTGGCCTATCGCAGTGAAGCGCACGCCGAGGATTGGTTCCGCCTGCGGCATGAACAGGCCATGACGCCCGAAGCCATCGTGCGCCTGGCAGAGGCAGCCAAGGCGCAATACGGTTTCAATGACTTCAAGCTCAAGGGCGGCGTGTTGCGCGGCGCCGAGGAAATCGAGGCGGTCACTGCGCTGGCCGAACGCTTCCCCGACGCACGCATCACCCTGGACCCCAACGGCGCCTGGTCACTGAAAGAAGCCATCGCCCTGTGCCGCGACCAACATCACGTACTGGCCTACGCCGAAGACCCGTGCGGCGCGGAAAACGGCTACTCCGGGCGCGAAGTCATGGCCGAATTCCGCCGTGCCACCGGGCTGCCCACCGCCACGAACATGATCGCCACCGACTGGCGGGAAATGGGTCACGCCATCCAGTTGCAGTCGGTGGATATTCCCCTCGCCGACCCGCACTTCTGGACCATGCAAGGCTCGGTGCGGGTGGCGCAGATGTGCCACGAATGGGGCCTGACCTGGGGCTCACACTCCAACAATCACTTCGACATTTCCCTGGCGATGTTCACCCAGGTGGCCGCCGCCGCGCCGGGAGAGATCACCGCCATCGACACCCACTGGATCTGGCAGGACGGCCAGCGCCTGACCAAGGCGCCGCTGAAGATTGTCGACGGGCATATCAAGGTCCCGGCCAAACCGGGCCTTGGCGTCGACATCGACATGGACGCCGTGGCCCACGCCCATGAACTGTACAAAGGCATGGGCCTGGGTGCGCGCAATGACAGCGTGGCGATGCAATTCATGATTCCGGGCTGGACGTTCGATAACAAGCGGCCCTGCCTGGTGCGCTGACCTCAGCTGAAGATCATCGAGAAGTGCGCACCCACCCCGGCGCGCACGCCCTCGCCCACCGCCAGCGCCACCGAACCGCCGGCCAGGTTGGCGTCACCACAGGCAAACACGCCGGGCACTGTGGTCTGGCGCGTGTCGTTGGTGAGGAGATAAGGCCCGGTCGGTCCTTCGACAAACTCACACCCCAACTGCTCGGCCAACGGGCTGGCCAGGCGCGTGCGGGACATCGTGAAGATGCCGTCCAGCGCGATCACCCGACCGTCTGCCAATTCCACGTCCGCCCGCTCACCGACAATCCGCCGCACCGCCTGGCTTTCGACGCGAACCCCGCGCCGATCCAACTGCGCCAGCTGCTCGGCATCCGGCACAAATACGCCATTGGTGAACAGCGTGGTGGTGCCCCAGTCCGGCAGCAGCATGGCGTGATGCATCGCCAGCGGTGAAGTCGCCAGCACGCCGATGCGGCCTTGGTCCAGCTCATAGCCGTGGCAATACGGGCAGTGGAATACGGACTTGCCCCAGCGCTCGTGCAGGCCTTCGACCTCGGGCAACTCATCCACCACTCCGGAGGCGAGAATCAGCCGCAGAGCGTTAAAGCTGCCATTGCACCGGGTTTGCACCACAAAACCCTGCGGGCCCTGAGTCGCCTCGACCGCCGCGTCCTGCACCCAGGTGACGGTTGGGTACTCCATCAACTGCCCTCGCCCTTCAGCCGCGATCATCTCCGGCGGCTGGCCATCCTGGCTGAGGAAGCCATGGGAGGTGGCCGCAAAGCGGTTGCGCCGCTGCCCGGCATCGATCACCAGCACCTTGCGCCGGGCCCGCGCCAGTTGCAGGCCGGCCGACATTCCGGCGTAGCTGCCGCCCACGATAATCACATCGTAAACCATGAAGATGACCTCTCTGGTGGCCCGTGCATCGGTTGCCGGGCAGTCACGACACACCATAAGTTACATAAAAATACCTCGTCAAGAGTCTCGCAACTCCAATCGTTACGAACGATACTTTCGCGCAGGAATTCCTGAGGCTTGCAGATGAGAAACGACACCCGGCTTTCGCGCATGCTCCACGTGCTGATCCACATGGGCCGCCACGAGGAACGCGCCACCTCGGACACCATCGCGCAGATGCTCGGCACCAACGCGGTGGTGGTGCGCCGTACCCTCGGCCTGCTCAAGGAAAAGGGTTATGTGCGCTCGGAAAAAGGCCATCAGGGCGGCTGGACGCTCGGCAAGCCCTTGAGTGAAATCACCCTGCTGGACATCCACAACGCCCTCGGCACGTCGTCGATCTTTGCCGTCGGCCTGTCCACCGATCACCCGCAGTGCCTGGTGGAACAGGCCGTCAACGCAGCACTGAACCAGGCCTTTGATGACGCCCAGGCGTTGCTGCTGCAGCGCCTGGGCGAGGTGACGCTGGCGCAGTTGGCGGAGGATTTTGATGAGCGCTATCAGGTGGCGATGACGCCGGTGCCGTGTGCGTGAGTCTGGCTAAACCCCGCCCACCGAACGCCACGCGGCCTCGGCCAGGGCCTCGCGGTACACCCGCGGGCTGCTGGTCGCCCGCCCGGCCAGCCAGGCACGGCAGTAGCTGTCGGCCTGCCCGATGATCAGCGACGGCCAAAGCTCTGCGGGCAATTGTTTGAGCTGATCACCCCGCCCGGGCAGCGCCATCCACTCCTTGAGCACTGCATTGCGCGACTGGTTGCGGCTTTCCAGTTCGGCGGCGAACGGCCCCTTGGTCACGGCGAAACGCGCGTGGTACTGGAAACGCGCCCACTGCGGTTCGTTGTCCACCCAATCCACATAGCTGTGGACCAGCGCGTACACGCCCTCCTTCGCCGTCCTGGCCGACTCCAGGTAGCGCGCACGCAATTCGGCCTGGTCATCCAGTGCAGTGAAGAACAGCGCGGCAACCAACCCTTCCTTGTTGCCGAAGTGATGGTAGATCGCGCCAACGCTGGTGTCGCACCCGGCGCGAATCATCTCGATGGTGGTGGCTTCAAGGCCCTGCTCGTTGAACAGGTCGAGGGCAGTCTTGAAGATATCGCGCTTCAATTCGGCCCTTCGACCTGGGAAGCAGCGCTGGAGCAGATCCGGGGTTTGCATGCTGAACACGAACTCATTCATTGAGAGGGACACGTCGGCGCAGCTTGACAGATTTCCCATGGGCAGAATACTGTTCCGTCACAGAATATTATTCTGTAACGGAACAACATTCCGTAAATTCAGACCTTCAGTGAGGCACCTCATGAGTCAGTACCTGAGTATGTTCAACAGCGTCGGCCCCGAAGCATTCAGCAAACTGGCGTGCCAGATGGCGCCCTACTTCAGCACCATCAATCCGTTGATCACCCAGCTGCGCCCGGGGTTGGCGGCGGTGGAGGTGCCGTTCAGCAAGGCCGTCACCAACCATCTGGGGACGGTGCATGCGATCGCCATGTGCAACGCCGCGGAACTGGCGGCCGGGACAATGACGGATGTGTCCGTGCCAACCGGCGCGCGCTGGATTCCCAAGGGGATGACGGTGGAATACCTGGCCAAGGCCAAAAGCAGCGTCACCGCGACCGCCAATGGCGAGGGGATTGATTGGCTGACGGCGGGTGACAAAGTGGTGCCGGTGGACATGCTCGATGCGGAAGGAAAGTTGGTGTTTACCGCACGGATCACCATGGACGTGAAGCTGGCCTGAAGGCCGTCGCAGGAGCCGAGCGGCTCCTGCTGCTACAACCCGCAGTTGCCGGGGATCACTTCACCGGCAAACGCCCGGCGCACAAACGGCGTCGAATCCGCCAGCGAGCCATTCACCGTGGCCGAGTGATCAAGCTCGGGATAGAAATGCCATTCGATCCGGTCGCCTGCCTTGCAGGCGTCCCTGACCAAGGCCTTTTGCCCCGGCACAAACACATCCCGGTCCTTGCCACCCGTGCCGACAAACACCGGAATGTCCGTCTTCAGGGTTGGATACGCCGACTCGCGATAGACCCTGTCGAGGGCTGCTTTGGGCGAGCGCTTGAAGCTGTCGTTGAAGGTAAGTTTATCCGACACCACCCGCTGCTCGATGGCATGCAAGCAATCGCTCTGACTGATCTCAAACGCTGGCATTGCGCGCTCGTTCAAGTAGTCGGCAGGGACAAACGACGGATCAAACAAGGTGGCCGTACTCAGCCGCAACAGGTTGTAGGCAAAGGTCGGCACCACCGAGCTGCGGGCTTTTTCCAGCTCGGCACTGTCGCCGGTTTTATGGGTGGCCGCGTAAGGCGTACCGGTGGCTACCACGCCGACGATGTTCAACTCAGGCGCGTAGTCTTTCGCGTAGACCGCCGTGGCAAACGCGGCACGCCCGCCCTGGGACTGGCCGAACACCACGACTTTTTTGGAGAGCCCAAAACCACCGGCCATCACCGCACGGATGCTGTCGAGCACGCCATAGGCCAGCGGGCTGGTCAGCCCATACGGATGCAATCCAGGCGTCCCCAGCCCTTGGTAATCCGTGGCGACGATGGCGTAACCCTGCCCCAGCCAATAATTGAGATAACGCGTGTCCCGCGGGCTGCGACCGGCGAACGACGGCGCGCAAACATCAGCGCTGCCCACCGTGCCGTGGGCCCACGCCATCAGCGGCCAGCCACCCGGTGGCGGCGTGCCCTTTGGCAGGAACAGCGCACCGGAGACGACCAGGTGTTTGCGGGTGTCGAGACCATCGGTGGAGGTGTACAGGATCCGCAGGTTCTGCCCGGCATCGGCCAGGCTTTGCCGAGCCGTCAACGGTTCACTGCGCAGCATCTGCCCGGGGGATGCAGGCACCTTGTCGGCCCAGGTATAGAACGCAGGAACACCGCCGTCGCCGACGGGCGCCGGCGCCGCACTCACGCCGCTGCATCCCGCCAGCAACACTGCCAACGCCAGGGAAAACCGACGCGCCATCACCAGCCCTCTTTCAACATCCGCAACTCAAGATACTGCAGCAGCATGATGGTCTTGCCGTCGACGATCTCGCCGCTTTGCACCATGGACAGAGCGGCCTCGAACCCCAGCTCCAGCACCTCGATGTCCTCACCCTCGTCTTCCAGCCCGCCGCCATCGCTGACCCGGTCGGCCGGCGAATATTCGCCGATGAAAAAGTGGATGCGCTCGGTCACCGAGCCCGGGCTCATGAAGGCCGAGTAGATTTTTTCCACATGGCCCACACGGTAGCCCGTCTCTTCTTCCGCTTCGAGACGAATGCGTTCCTCGGGGCTGGCGTTGTCCAGCAGGCCGGCGGCGGATTCGATCAGGTAGCCGTGGTAGCCATTGACGAAAGTCGGCATGCGGAACTGGCGAATCAGCAACACCGTGCGCCGCTCGCGGTTGTACAGCAGGATGGTCGCACCATTGCCCCGGTCATAGATCTCGCGGGTCTGGGACTGCCAACTGCCGTCGCGGCGGCGCAGGTCGAAAGTGTACTTTTTCAGCACGTACCAGTTATCCGAGAGCAACTCTTCGGTGTGGATGCGAACGGGGCTGTTGTCCATGAGCGGTCCTTTTATCGTGGGACAGGGAGCATGTGGTTCAAGCGTCGTTATCGTCAAGTCGAGCCTGTGAGGCCCATGCGTATCCAGGCGACTACCTAGCCGAATGGCCAGTCGTCGCTTTTTTCCGCCAGGGTCAGAATGCCCCACCCTGGGAATGCGCGCAGTACTACGCAGGGCCAACCTGGCATTCAAGGTGAAAGCGTTTTTCGGGCGTGAACTCCACTCGCACAGGAAGTTGCCGTTATGCCGAAACACCGCACATCCTCGACGTTTTTCAGTCTTGTCTTTTCAATTGCCAGCCTCGCGACGATAGGGCTTGCCGTGCACTGGCTATCCCCGGACGTGTCGGACGCCGCGCCGCCTCCCGGCCCTGCCGCCGTCCCGGTCCGCGCGGCAAGCGTGGAGCAGCGCGACGTACCGGTGATCGTCCAGGCCATCGGGAATGTGCGTTCACTGCGCAGTGTCGATATCCGGCCTCAAGTCGACGGCCTGCTGCTGGACGTACCCGTCAGCGAAGGCCAGTTCGTCCGCCAGGGCGAGCTGCTGGCACAGATCGACGATCGAGCGATTCTCGCCGCCCTGCAACAAGCCCGGGCGGAACGGGATATGGCCCAGGCACAATTGACCTCTGCCAATGGCGACCTCGCGCGCTATCGCGCCCTGGCCAGCGGCCAGGCCATTTCGAAGCAAATCCTTGACCAGCAAACCGCACTGGTGGCCCAGTTACGCGCCGGCCTGCACAGCCGCGACGCGATCGTCACCGCCAACGAGGTGCAGCTATCGTATACGCGGATTCAGTCGCCGACCGACGGACACGTCGGCATTCGCAATATTCACCCCGGCAGCTATGTACGGGCAGGAGATGCCCAGCCCTTGTTCTCCGTCGTGCAACTGGACCCCATCGGTATAGAAAGCGCCTTGCCCCAGGCCATGCTGGGGCAATTGCAGGCACTGCTGGGTGATGCCAGCCAAACCGCAGCGAGCTTGCGTGCCTATGCAAGCGACAGCGGCACCCTGTTGAGCGAGGGGCAGTTATCACTGATCGACAACCGGGTATCCAATGCCACCGGGACGGTGCGTATCAAGGGCACTTTTGCCAACCCACAAGGGGCGCTCTGGCCGGATCAGTCAGTCGTCATCAACTTGCAAACCGACACGTTGAGCAACGCCCTGGTGGTGCCACAACGCGCACTGCGCCAGGGCCAGGAAACCACCTTTGTCTGGAGAATCACCGAGGACAAGGCGGCGCCCCAGCCCGTGCAGGTGACGTACGCCGATGCTTCTATCGCCGTGGTCACAGGCCTGCAACCCGGCGACCTGATCGTTGAGGATGGTTATTCGCGACTGCGTCCCGGCGCCACGGTGCAGATACTCAACGCGGCCGAAACTGCCGGTTTGTCTGATGGCGGAGCCGCTTTCTGATGGCGGCGCGCAAGGTCTACACCTGGTGCATCGACCACCCCACCGGCACCCTTTTGTTAAGTGTTGCCCTGTTGCTACTGGGGTTGATCGCCTACCCGCGCCTCTCCATCGCGCCCCTTCCGGAAGCCGAATTCCCGACAATCCAGGTGACCGCACGCCTGCCCGGCGCCAGTGCCAAGACCATCGCCTCGTCAGTCGCAACGCCTCTGGAAGTGGCGTTCAGTTCAGTGCCCGGCATTACCGAGATGACGTCCACCAGTGCGCTCGGCCAGATGACGCTGACCCTGCAATTTACCCTGGAAAAGGATATCGACACCGCTGCCCAGGAAGTCCAGGCGGCGATCAACGCCGCTTCGGCACGCCTGCCCAGTGAGATGCCCAGCTTGCCTGTGTGGCGCAAGGTCAACCCGGCGGATGGACCGGTGCTGATCATCAGCGTGGTGTCCGACAGCCGTTCGTTGATCGACGTCAGCGACCTTGCCGAAAGCGTGCTGGCGCGCCAACTCAGCCAGATCGGCGGAGTCGGCCAAGTCATCGTGGTCGGCCAGCGCCGCCCGGCGATCCGCATCCAGGCGCGCCCCGAGACGCTGGCGGCAGCCAACGTCAGCCTGCAGGACATCCGCGAAGCCGTGCGGCAATCCAGCGTCAACCTGCCCAAGGGCGCGTTGTTCGGTGACACACGTGTGTCGACGCTGGAAGTCAATGACCAGTTGTTTTCGGCCCCCGAATATGGCGACGTTATCGTCAGCTATCGCAACGGCTCGGCCGTGCGCGTGCGTGACGTCGCCGACGTCACACTGGGCGCTGAAAATGACTATGCCCGTGCCTGGCCCAACGGACAGTCCGGGGTGGTGCTGGTGGTTCTTCGCCAACCCGGCGCCAACATCGTCGCGACGGCTGACAGCATCCGGCAAGCACTGCCCCGGCTACGCGCATCACTGCCGGCCGATGTGACGGTCGACGTGCTGAACGACCGTACGCGCACCATCCGTTCATCCTTGCAGGAAGTGCAACTGACCCTGGGTATCGCAATTGTCCTGGTGATTGGGGTGATGGCGTTGTTCCTGCGCCAATGGTCGGCAACCCTGATCGTCACCGCCGTACTCGGTATCTCGCTGGTGGCCACGTGTGCGGTCATGTATGTGGCCGGTTTCAGCCTGAACAACCTGACCCTGGTGGCCATCGTCATCGCGGTCGGATTCGTCGTCGACGACGCCATCGTGGTCATCGAAAACGTCCACCGACACCTGGAGCGCGGTGAAGACAGACGCACCGCCGCGCTCAAGGGCATCAGCGAAATCGGCTTCACGGTGTGCTCCATCAGCCTGTCGCTGATTGCCGCATTTATTCCGTTGCTGTTCATGGGTGGGGTGATCGGCCGACTGTTTCGCGAGTTCGCGCTCACCGCCACCGCCGCCATTGTGATTTCCGTGGTGCTCTGCCTGACGCTGGCCCCCACGTTGGCATCACTGTTCATGAATGCGCCCGCACACCGGCCGCCAGACAAGGGGTTTCTCGCGTGGCTGAGTAACGGTTACGCACGCGCACTGACCTGGGCGCTGGGGCATCAGCGCAGCATGCTCGGGGTGTTTTTTGCGAGTGTTGTGCTCAGCGTTGCCAGCTTCGTGATGATTCCCAAGGGTTTCTTCCCCCTGCAAGACACGGCATTCATACAGGGCGTGACCCAGGCCTCGGCGGATATTTCCTATGAGGACATGCTGGACAAACATCAGCAACTGGCCGCTATCGTCAGCCAGGACCCGGACGTCACCGACTTCAACCATGCCGTCGGCGGCAGCATCACCGACTCCATCAGTAATGGCCGGATGTGGCTGGTCCTCAACGACCCCGGGCAACGCGATGCAACCATCAGCCAGGTCATCGACCGTTTGCGTCCGCAACTGGCACAGGTGCCCGGTATCCAGGTATATCTTCGCGCCGTGCAAGATATCAACCTGAGCGCCGGCCAGCCACGAGCGCAATACCAGTATGTGTTGCGCGCCGAAGACAGCGGCGAACTCGCCACCTGGACCACCCGGTTGACTGATCGACTGAGAACGCTCCCGTTGTTCAGCGACGTGTCCCATGACCTGCAACTGGACGCAAACGTCACCCGTATTACCCTGGACCGCGACGAGGCCGCACGTTATGGCTTCACTCCCCGCGACCTGGACAACGCGCTGTATGACGCGTTTGGCCAGCGGCAGATCAGCGAGTACCAGACCGAGGTCAACCAGTACCAGGTCATCCTGGAACTCGCCCCTTCGGCGCGAGGCACTGCCGACAGCCTGAACTACCTGCAATTGCGCTCGCCTCTCACCGGAGAGGCCGTGCCCCTGCTGGCATTTGCCCGGATCGAGCCGCCGGTCAGCGGGCCGCTGCTGATCAATCACAATGGTATGCAGCCTGCTGCCAACCTGTCGTTCAACCTGGCACCCGGTGTCGCGCTGGGCCAGGCCGTCGAGGCGCTGCAACAAGTGGAACGGGAGATCGAAATGCCCGCCTCAATCAGTGCAACGTTTCAAGGTTCGGCGCAGGCATTCCAGGCGTCCCTGGCCAGCCAGCCCTACCTGATTCTGGCGGCACTGGTGGCGGTCTACATTATTTTGGGAGTGCTGTATGAAAGCCTGGTGCATCCACTGACGATCCTCTCCACGCTGCCAGCAGCAGGCGTCGGCGCCATCCTGCTGCTATGGGCCTGGCAACTGGACTTCTCGATCATGGCGCTGATCGGGCTGATCCTGCTGATCGGTATCGTCAAGAAAAACGGCATCCTGATGGTGGATTTCGCGTTGCAAGCCCAGCGGAAACAAGGCCTGAGTGCACATGACGCGATCTATCAGGCCTGTATTGCGCGCTTTCGACCCATCATGATGACCACGCTGGCGGCCTTGCTCGGCGCCGTCCCCCTGATGCTCGCGTTCGGTACCGGCGCCGAGTTGCGTGAGCCGCTCGGTGTGGCGATTGTGGGCGGCTTACTGCTGAGCCAGGCCCTGACATTGTTGACCACGCCGGTGGTGTTCCTGGCGCTTGAACGACTGCGCGTCAGCCCTGCTTGATGGCATGCCAGCGGGCAGCGACCTGCTCGGCACTGGCGGCGTTGATCCGCGCCAGGTCGAGCGGATACTCGACACCCGGGTTTTCAACGAAACGCGTGGCGGTGAACTGACCGTTACTGGCCCGCAGGATGTAGCCGCTGTCCTGGCACTGCGCCGAGGCCAGGAAGAGTACGCCGGGAGTTACCCATTCCGGCTTGAGGTTGTCCGGCTCGCCGGTTACGCCCCACATGCGGGTCTTGGCCACGGGTGAGATGGCATTCACCCGAATCCCCGCCTCGGCCCCTTCCCCGCTCAACGCATTCATTATGCCCAGTTGGGCCATCTTGCCGGCGCTGTAGGCCACCAGGCCCGGCTGGGCATAGTGCGTGTACATCGCACGGTCGGAGGTGGTCAGCACGATGCGCGGTGCGGCGGATCGCTTCAGGTAGGGCCAGGCATGCTTGCCCAGCCAGATCGGCGCATAGACGTTGATGTCCATCGCTCGCCGGATAAACGCTGCGTCGGCGGCCTCAATGGATTGATAGCCCACCCAGCCGGCATTGTGGATCAGGATATCGAGCTGCCCGAAATGGGTGATGGCGCATTCGATCAGTGCTCGGCAACCCGCTTCACCCGACAGATCGGTTGCGTGACCGACCACCTGCAAACCCTCGCTCTGAAGCGCCAGCGCGGCCGCCTGAACCACCCGGGGGTCAGCGCCCTCGCCGAGCGCGTCGGTGCCGATGTCGCTGATCACCACCCGCGCACCGAGGCGCGCCAACTCGCGCGCATAACTGAAGCCCAAGCCCCGGGCGGCACCGGTCACGATTACGGTTTTAGCTGTAAAGTCCATCGTTGCGTTCTCCTGATAGGCACTCCACCCTAACAACCCGCGACCGCCCTGTTTAATACTGAAAAACAGCGATGTTGATACCCACGACGTATCAGCCCCTCTCTCTGAAGGAACAGACCCGATGATCGAAACCCGCCTGCTGCGCCAGTTCATTGCTGTCGCCGAGGAGCTGCACTTTCACAAGGCTGCGCTGCGCCTGCACATGGCACAGCCCGCGCTGAGCCAGGCAATCAATCGGCTGGAAGAGAAGTTGGGGTTTGCCCTGCTGGAGCGTGACCGCCGCGGGGTACAGTTGCTGCCGGCGGGCACGGCGTTTCTTGAAACGGCGTACGCGGTCCTCGGGCAACTGCAGCACGGTGTCGAAAATGCCCGGCAAGTCTCACAAGGCACCGCCGGCACACTTACCATCACGTCGGTGTCGATTGCCGGTTACCCGTGGCTGCTCGAAACCCTGCGGCAATTTCGGCTCGCGTTCCCCAAGGTACAGTTGGTGATCAAGGAAATGCCCTCCGCCAGCCAGGCCAAGGCACTCTCGGCTGGCGAGGCCGATCTGGCCGTTTTGCGCTATCTCCCGGGCCAGGCGGATCACATCGAGTCCCGGCTGCTGCTGGATGAACCGATCCTGATGGCACTTCCCGTAGACCATCCCAATGCCGACGACGCCGCTATCGAGTTGAAGCATTTCGCCGGCGCCGACTTTGTGTTCACGCCACAGGTATTGGGCAGTGGCTACCACCATCAATTGATCGGGCTGTGCGAGGCCGCGGGGTTCTCTCCACGGGTGGTCCAGGAAGCCGATCAATTGCACACGCTGATCGGCCTGGTCGCGTGCGGGTTTGGCGTAGCGCTGGTGCCGGAGTCGATTGCGCGCTCGATGAACAGCGACAAGGTGGTGTTTCGCCCCCTCACCGCGGCGTCTTCCAGTATCGGCCTCTACCTCAATAGGAACACCGACAATCCGTCACCGTTGCCCGGGCACTTCGTCTCATTGCTGGAAGGCACGCTGTAATACTTTGCAAGCAATGCCCGGTGACGACTGTCTAAATATTTCCTGCACGGCCAGGGCATCTGTTAAAACCCGTGCTTTGCCCCTGTTCTGGAACCTTCATGCTTTCACGTTTTATGTCCCGTCTCGGCCTGCGCTGGTTTCCCCTGCTGTGCATGGCTGCGGTGATCATCGGCCTGCCAGTGGGTTGCGCCGTGCTGCAGCACAAGGAGCGCGAGCTGCTGTTTCGTGTGGAACCGGGCACTGCCAGCTGGTACAGCGGGTTGCCCCGGGATGTGCAGGAATTTGACCTGAAACCCGCAAGTTTCAAGTCCGGGCAAAACATTCATGGCTGGTGGTGGCCGGCCGCGCAGAAGGACGCGCCGGCGATCCTCTATTTGCACGGCGTACGCTGGAACCTCACCGGTCAGCTGTTTCGCATTGAGCAACTGCGGGCCCTGGGTTTCTCGGTACTGGCTATCGACTATCGCGGCTTCGGCCAGAGCCAGGGCGACCTGCCTTCCGAAACCAGTGTCTACGAAGACGCGCGCATTGCCTGGGAGCGTTTCCAGGTGCTGCAACCCGACCCTGCCAAGCGCCTGATCTACGGTCACTCCCTGGGCGGCGCGGTGGCCATCGACCTGGCGGCAGAACTGGGCAAGCAGGCCGCGCAGAATAATAGGCCGCCGCCGGTGCGTGGGTTGGTGATCGAATCCACGTTTACCTCATTGGCGGATGTGGCCACGGCCGTCGCCAACACCTCGCTGCCGGTACGTTGGCTGCTGTCGCAGAAGTTCGACTCCATCGACAAGATCGCCGATATCCACATGCCGCTGCTGGTGGTCCATGGGCTCGCCGATGCCTTTGTGCCACCGCGCTTCAGCCAGCAATTGTTTGATGCCGCACAAGAACCCAAACACCTGTTGCTGGTGCCCGGCGCTACTCACAATGACAGCATGCGCCTGGGCGGCAGCAGCTATCGCCAGGCCCTCAACAACCTGATGCAAACGAAGCGGCCGACACAGGTCGCCGGCCCCTCCACCGTGCGCCCCAACGACTCTTAAATGTGCATTTCGGCACCGGTTTCGCCGGTGCCTGTCAAGACGAAAAGCCTGCCCATACTGGCCATAAACAGCGGCTGATCAAATATTAACCGCGGGTTAAATCGCCATACCCGCCGGGCTCAAGGGAAGTTATCCACAGAGATACCCACGGTTTTCGTGGACAACTCTTTTTACTTTTTTACGATTTTTTTGCTCAGTAACGTCCTGTCGGAACGGTCCTCGGGAGCAAAATCTCCTGCGTCACCTCGGGTTCACCGACTGCTCCGGTGCCGCCCACATGCGGCCACCCATTGCGTTTAGTTCTTCGCCTGATTAATCTCGCATAAACACGCAATAACGAGCATAAACATGCACAATACCCATGCCGCCATCGACCTGCCCTCCTTGCGCAAACAGAAAATCCTGTTGCTGCTGGAGCGCGATGGCAAAGTCACCGCCTCGGACCTGGTGGAGCATTTCGCCGTTTCCCAGGACACCATCCGCCGCGACCTCGGCGAACTTGCCTCCGCCGGCTTGCTGCAACGCGTGCATGGCGGCGCGCTGCCAAGGCCCAAGGACACCGGCAAGGATTTCTTCACCCGTTTTGGCGAAACCACCGCGACGAAACGCCACCTGGCGCAGCTCGCCGCCGATCGCGTGGAAGACGGCCAGATCGTGCTGTTCGACTCGGGCACCACCACCCTGCAAATCGCCCAGTCCTTGCCGCACGCCATCAAGCTGACCGCCGTCACCCACTCACCGATGATTGCCATCGCGTTGTCCGAGCACCCCAATGTGACGGTGATCCTTGCCGGCGGGCAGCTCAACCCGGTGACCATGGCCGCCAGCGGGCACGAGGCGTTGCGGCTGATCCAGGGCATCAAGGCAGACTTGTTGTTTACGGGCGTGTGCGCACTGCATCCACAGGTCGGCATCAGCTCGTTGCACTTCGAAGAAGTTGCGGTGAAACAGGCTATGCTCGACAGCGCTTCCCACGTGGTGGCTGTCACCCTGGCCGACAAGCTGGGGGCCGTAGAGCCATTCGTGGTGGCGCCGTGCAGCCGCATTCACACGCTGATTACCGAGTGGCACGTGCCGCCGGGCAGTGTCGAGGCTTATGAATGCCTGGGCCTGGAAGTGATGCAAGTGGACGCCTGACACAGGCTTGGCCCGATAGCTTTGCAGAGGAATAGACCCATGGCGTTTCCCGTCCTGATTCTGGATGCACCCAGCCCGCCCTTACTGCATGACGAAATCGAGCGATGCCTGGCATACGGGCTGGAAATCACCCTAAACCTGCACTACTTCGCCGACCAGGACAGTGTCCAGACGCACTACGCCGGGCGCGTTCAGTTCGTGGATATCAATTGCCACGACACGCCTTCACTGATCGGTGCCGTGGTAGAGGCCGGCGGCTACAGCGTACTCAAGACCCGTTTGAACATTCCCCTGGGCGCTGCGCTGATCAACGCCGCCGCGTCGCCGGATCTGGGCAGCCCGTTACAGGCGATCGCCCAGGCGGGTGTCGGGCTTAACCATATTGACTTGAAGGCCGCCGCCGAGCGTGGCGTGACCGTGCTCAATACCCCAGGGGCCAACGCGACGGCCGTGGCTGAATATGCACTGGCACAAACGCTGTTCCTGTCTCGTGACCTGAATCTCTACAACGCCAAGACCCATCAAGGCCAGTGGTCAAAAGGCCTGCTCGCACCCGCGCCGCAAATTGCCGAGCTGACCCTGGGGCTGGTGGGCACCGGCAGAATCGCCCAGTCGCTTGCCCACAAGGCACTAGCCCTGGGCATGAACGTGATCGCCACCGGCTCCGAGCGATTCACCCAACAGGCCGCTGCGAACCTGGGCCTGCAATGGCGCGCCTCGCTCGACGCGTTGCTGGAGGAGGCCGACGTGGTGTCCATTCACACGCCACTCACGGCACAGACCAAAGGCTTGTTCGGCACTGCCGCATTCACACGGATGAAACCCGGGTCGATCCTGATCAATACCGCCCGTGGCGGGATCGTCGACGAGGGCCAGTTGGCGACGTTCATGCAGCGCTTTCCCGGCCATATCAAGGGGGTCGCCATCGATACCTTCGCCCGGGAAAAGGACCAGTTCGAATCGCCTTTGACTGGCGTTGCCAACGCGATCCTGACGCCGCATATCGCCGGCAACACACGCACCGCAATCAGCGAGGCATCAAGGCAAATCGTTGACCACATTCATGCCTTTCGCCAGGCAATGCTTGCAGGTTAAGTGCATCGGCCCATGACTGCCTCCGTCCCTCACTGACCCAGCTTGCGCTCGACTTCAGCAGCCTTCTCTTTGATCTGGTCGGTTTGCCGTTGTGTGTCCTTGATCGACGTCGGCGTGATCACCTTGTCGACGGTTTCCGTCTTGGGGTTGGGGCGCTGCAGGGAGCTGTCCTGTTCATCAACCTGGCGACCTTTCTGCGCCTGTTCGGAGCTGATGGCATCGGGAGTTTTGTCGGCGTTTTTTGCGGTGCCCATGGGGTGTTCCTCCTGTTGAAAACATAACGCTCCAGCACGGAGCCGTTATGCAGCAGAGCCCTTGGGTTTTCGATAGTTCAAGGAAATTGTCCCGGGTGGGGCCCCGGGAAATAAGCGCAAATTAATTTAAACCTTTTGCTCAGGCATCCGCTCAACAGTCCGGTAGCAGCATTCGCACACCCTACTCAGGAGACACTCGACCATGAGTTCGCAACTGCACGGCAAGAAGATTCTGATCATCACCTCCAACACCGGCATCGAGCGCGACGAGCTGCTCAAGCCGCTGGAAGCCCTGCGTGGTTTCGGCGCTACGGTAACCCACGGTTCGAGCAAGGGTGGCAGAACGCAGACCTTCCTTCAGGACACCGAGAAAGACCGGACCGTGGAGTCCGATGCCAAGCTCTCAGAGCTGAGCGGCAGTGACTTCGATGCACTGGTCATCCCCGGCGGCACCGTCAACGCCGACACCCTGCGCCAGGACGCCGACGCCTTGCGGCTGATCAACGACTTCGTCAAGGCCGGGAAAACCGTCGCCGCCATCTGCCACGGCCCGTGGGCCCTGATCGATGCCGGGGTGATCGGCGGCAAAACCCTCACCTCCTACAAAAGCGTGCGCACCGACCTGGTCAACGCCGGTGCAGAAAACTGGGTGGATACTGAGGTGAAAGAATGCCCCGCCAACGGCTGGACACTCATCACTTCACGTACACCGGATGACCTGCCAGCGTTCAACCAGGCGATTGCCAACGCACTGGCGGCTTAACGCCAGCCCATGCAAACAGGCGCCCTCGGGCGCCTGTTTTTTTTCCAATTCTGTATCAGCCTTTGCCATGCCCGGTGACATGAGTTGCACGGTTGACGCCCTTAGGTCCAAACAGCGCCCAGAGGATCAGCCCCAACAGCGGCATGAAGATCAGCACCACCAGCCATAACCCCTTGGTTTCCCAGCCACTGCCACTGCGCAGCACGCTGTTGATCGCCCACAGTTCCAGCAGTACCAGAATCACTGCCAAGCCAATCCAGACATATTCGATTTGCATGATTCATCCTCCTGAGGTCGTATGGGTTAGGTCAATCAACACGCCTGAGGGTTCATTAAAATTGCAGCGGATGGCTCTCGCCCAACGGTTGCGGCAGGTCCATCCGATGACCTGACGCGCCACGTGAAAATCCACGAACTGGGAGCCGCCACGGCAGAGACGCACCTGGATATTTTCAAGTGCTTGTCGGCCGAGAAAAAAGTGATTGCCGCCCACGAGTCGCTGGTCTACCGAATTACCCATGAGGTTGAGCAGATTGTGCTCGCAGAAGACATCCAGCAATGGAAAGTCAGCGGAGGATAGGCATTGTTTAATGCATGCAAGCCACCCTCCGTCCGTGCAAGCTGCACGATCCAAGCTCGCTTTGACTATCAATAACTAATTGTTTTATAAACAAATAAATATTCAGTTCAACTTGGTACAACTCATGCTGTAGAGCTCTGGACAGGCGGGCATTTCGACCCGCCCTTCCGCTATCCGTGAGGTGTCACCCATGAACGCCATTGATCTTCTCAAGGCCGACCACGAACGCGTCAAAGCCATCTTGAGCCAACTGAGTGAGTCGACCGAGCGCGGCGTCAAGAAGCGTACGGAGTTGCTGGCCAAACTGGAGATGGAAATCAGCCTTCATACCCGGCTTGAGGAAGAAATCCTCTACCCGGCTTTCCGCAAGGCTGGGGGCAAGGACCAGGAAATCATGTACCACGAAGCCAAGGAGGAACATCGCACTGTCGACTCTCTGGTATTGCCGGACTTGAAACAGACTTCCCCGTCCACCACCGAGTTTTCCGGGCGCGTCAAAGTGGTCAAGGAACTGTTGGAGCACCACATTGAGGAAGAAGAAAGCGAGATGTTCCCGCAGGCGAAAAAGCTGCTGGGCAAGGCGCTGCTGGAGGAGCTTGGTGCAGAGATGGAAGCGATGAAAGCCGCGCACAAGAAGGCCCTCGGCGCCAAGCCACTGGCCGCGTGATGCCCATTCGTCGCTTGCAGGCAAACTTTTTCAAACTTTGACTTGGCTGGCGGATTCCCAATCAGGCAACACCATTGATTCGCTCGTCACTGAAGGGTTTGAAAATGGCGGGGCCCAAAGCCACGCCCCTGCTTCCAGGAAGCCTTGATTGAGGCGTTGCCGAAGCCTGGAGATGCTCCGGGCTTCGGTCCTTACCGCCAACAAGAGGGATTGAGTCATGAAGACCTGTATTTCCCAAAGGATTGTACTTGCCGCCAGCCTGACGCTCCTACTGTATGCCCCCGCCTATGCAGCCTTCGGCGACAACACCGCCCCCGAGGCACCCGCCTTGAGCGGCAACAGCGCCCCTGGCTCGGCGCTCCCGCCGGGCACCTACCCCAGCAGCCCGTCCGGAGCCGACAGCAGCGGCAGCAAGGACGCTGAAACCAAAGCGCCTGCGCCGTCAAAAAGCGTGAAGAGCACGCGCCACAAGAGCCCCTCGACCCAGCATCCCGCCAGCAAGACCGGCAAGAAAGCCGCTTCTGAATCGGGCAGTTGAGCCCTTAGAGCTCGCTTGGGCCGCCGATAAAGTCCAGTCGCAGATTCAACCACTGCCGAACGATTTCCCGAGCTGCTTGCCGGGCATCATCAGCAGAAAAGCCGCGCTCGCGCTGCAACCAGTCGCTCGTCGCTTGCCGCGCTGGCTCAACGGCCGCCAGCGTCTGCCGGCGTTGCTGGGCGGGCCATTGCTTATCAACACCCCAGTCGCGCAGGGTAAGTTCAGGGTCCTGGGTCCGCCCGGCGGTGCCCGGTTGGAGAAACAGCCGAGGCGACGCGGTAGCCTTGAGCGAAAGAGCGCTCCAGTCGGCATAGCTGGCAAAGCGGATGGTGCCTTCGTTCTGCGATGCCGTGGACAACGGCTCGGTCAAACTATCGTCCAGCCGCTTCCACGCCGGCTGCGCAAACAGGTCGCCCTGCGGCGCGCAAATCGGTGCGAAGCTGTCCCGGGTGGAGCCGTACAGCGATCCGAACGACTCATACGCGACCTCGCCCTGACGGCTGAAAACAAAGCAGTGCACATAGGGACGCTGGTCAGCGAACAGCTCATACCGTTCGCGCTCGATCATCATGCGCAGCAACGTCAACATCACCCGGTCACGGCTGACGGCGGGATCGTTTTGCAGGTCCTGCCAGATCGACCAGGGAAAATTGTCTTCCTTGAGCGCTACGAGGACCTGCTTGCGATTCTCCTCGGCCTCGCTCGCCGTGACACCACTGTCGGGTTCAAAACGCTGCAGGTAGACCAGCCAGGCGGCCGCCAGGTCATTCATCGGAAAGCGCCTGAGCCCCTCTGCCGCCTGAGCCGGATGGTAAGGAATGCTGGCAATGATTGCGTCAACAGCGGCCGTGTCCTTGTGGGTGATCGAACCCACCTCGACCACTCGCTGGCTCAGTTTCGATTGCAGGCAACCGACCAGTGTCTCCGGCTCACGGGCACACTCGTTGCGAGTCTGCAGCCAGGTGCGCTGGCCACGGCGCAATTCGTCGCGCTGATCGGGGGCCAGTTTGGCCATTGCCTGGCCGTAGTAAATGCCAAGAAAACTGTCGAGTTCGCTCAACTCGGGGCTGGCGCAAATGGCCTTTTCCACCGGTGTGGAGGCTTTTTTACACTCGAAAGACGCGCCACTGGCGGGCATGCCTGCGCCCATCAGCACGCCAGCGAGCAACAACGTTGGGTAGACGGTATTCATACGGCGGGCCATGACTTTCCTTGGATGAGTTCCTTTCAAGGCGCCCATTGTGCCGAGGCAATTGCCAATGTCCAGCCTGGCGGCGCCGCGTTACGAAGCGCCTGCCAGCTCACGCTCAATCTGTTCGATGCTGGGCAAGCTGGTTTGCAACTCTGCCGGCAGCGATTCCACCAGTTGATACTCGGCAACCCCAATCGGACGGGAGCTGTCACGCAAGGCGTATTCGGCCACCACTTCATTCCTGCTCTTGCACAGCAGCAGGCCGATGGTAGGACTGTCCTGCGGGTGCTTGAGCTGGGCGTCCACCGCCGCGAGGTAAAAACCCAACTGCCCCAGGTGGTCGGGCTTGAACTTGCCGGCCTTGAGTTCGATCACCACATAGCACCTCAGCTTGAGGTGATAAAACAGCAGGTCGACGAAAAACTCCTCGCCGCCCACATCCAGCAAGACTTGCCGCCCTACGAAGGCAAAACCTGCGCCCAGCTCCAACAAAAAATCGGTGACATGTTTGACCAGCGCGTTTTCGATTTCGCGCTCCTGCGCATCGAGCGTCAGCCCGAGAAAGTCAAAACGGTACGGATCCTTGAGCGATTCGCGCGCCAGGTCGGACTGGGCCTTGGGCAGCAGCCCCTCGAAGTTGCTGACGGCATTTCCACTGCGCTCCAGCAGGCGACCTTCGATTTGCATTACGAGAACGTTGCGCGACCAGTTGTGCTCGATGGCCTGGGCGGCATACCAACGTCGAGTTTCGGGCCCCGGCAGCTTATCCAGCAACGCCAGTTGGTGATACCACGGCAATTGTGCAAGCACCCCTTGCACAAATTCGGGATCCGGCCACGCTTGCGCAAATGCACGCATATATTTCAGATTGCGCGGCGAAAAACCCTTCATCTCCGGAAAGGCTGAACGCAGGTCCTGCGCCAGTCGCCCAATCACCTTGCTCCCCCAGCCCTGCCGCGCTTGCCGGGTCAAAATATCCTGGCCGATCTGCCAGTAGAGCAGCACCAGCTCGCGGTTTACCGCCAACGTGGCGCGTTGCTGGGCCGAGTGGATTCGACCCTTGAGGTCAGTCAGCCAGTCGCTGTACCCCTCGGGTGGTGTGGTCAGGCTTTCGCAGGTCTCACTCATTCCTTTTCCCTCGTGGGTTTGGCAGGCGGCCGATGGTAGCGAGGGAAAAATGCAGAGTGGGCCAGCAGAATGCTTTCGATACAAATCTGCTGGAACCCTCCATGAGCGTGGCTTAATGCAGATCAAGAGGTGCCCCGGCGTGGCTCCTGTGGTCAAATGGACCGGTCACTTCCATGGTTATTCCCGATCTATGAACGCCACACCCACCGACGACAGCCAGGCATCCACCGGGGACCGCATCCTGTTCCTGCTCAAGACCCGTGGCCCACTGAAAACCACGGACCTGGCTGCGCTGTTGGACATCACCTCCGAAGCCGCCCGCCAGCAAATCCAGAAGCTACAGGTCGCGGAGTTGATCGTCGGCGTATCGGCCCCCATCTCGGGTGCCGGTCGGCCATCGCTGAAGTGGACACTGACCGAAACCGCCCAGAGCAAATTCCCCGATTCCCACAGCGTGCTGACGTTGCACCTGATCGACTCCATCGAAGGAATTTTTGGCAGCGAAGGCGTGGAAAAAGTCATCGCCAGCATGGAGGCGGCGGCCAAACACGAATACATCCAGGCCTGCTCCGCCGCGTCGAACCTGCAGGAGAAAGTCGAGATCCTGGTGCAGATTCGCGAGCGCGCCGGGTACATGGCACAGATGGAGCCGCTGGACGATGGCTGGCTATTGGTGGAAAACCACTGCCCCATCTGCGTGGCTGCGCGCAAGTGCCAGGGCTTCTGCCGCTCGGAGCTGCAGATTTTCCAGGCGGCGCTGGGGGACGAGAATGTGGTGGAGCGGTGCGAGCATTTGATTTCCGGGGACCGGCGCTGCGCCTACAGCATCCAGCCCCGCAAGTAAAAAAGAGGCTGCGGTGGGCTGCGCAGCAACCGTAATTCCATCACCGCAGTGTCCCGGATACACCAACGGGTCAGGCTTCACGAAAGCTGCGCAGTCCATCGCAGCCTCGGCCTCAAGCCAAGGTCAGGCCCCTTGCAGATTGAACAAGGCAAATGCCAACAGCGCCCAGACCAGCAGCACCAAATGCGTCAGCTGCAAGCCCTCCTGGCGAATCCAATAGCCGAACCACAAGCCGCCCAGCAGCATCGTGAAAACGAACGCCGAGAAGCCGCTGAGGGCGAGATTGAGCCATGGCCGGGCCGCCGCCAGGCCGTCGCCGAGGACCAATTGGTAGCTGCCGGCCCACGCCGCCACTGCCGCGACAACTTGCAGGGCCAGCACTATCAGCAGTGCCCACTGATGGAGGCGTGGCGAGCGCACCGCACGCCTCAACAAGGGCGTATCGATAGCCGGAGCTTGGTGCAGCGGCGCCATGGCCATGGTCGCGCCCACGGCACCCACCGAGCTGCGAAAAGCCTGCCCGTTGTTAAGCACCGCGACGGTCAGCCAGACACTCAAGCCCAGGGCCTGCGTCCCCAGGAACAGACCGGTGGAACCACCCGGCAGCAATGCGTCCACGCTCATCCAAACCTCCATATTCACTGAAAGGGCAAATCGGGTTTCAGCCATATACACAAGAACTTGCTTGGATAATACGGTGAGCGCTTTAACTTACACAAGACATTACTTTTTGCAGGTGCCGCCAACGGCCTAAACCCGCACGCCGAGCATGCCGCTGGTAATGATGATTGTGATCACGCCGCCCACCCCAATAACCCACCAGGTCGCCAGCAAACTGCGCGACTCGATGACATTGTGGTTACGCAACACACCACGCAAACCGCAACCCAAGTGCGCAATCAGCAAGAACACCGCCAGGGAGTAATGCGGCAGCAGCCGAATGCTCCACGGATCCGCCAGCAACCCTACCGGCTCGGCCACGGCCCAGGCGTAATCGGTGTCGGTGCCGAAATAACGCGCCAGGGTAAACACCGAGTTGATATGGGACGCGATAAACAGCGACAAATACGCACCTGACGCAGTCTGCAAGGCATCCAGCAGATCGGCGCGGGTGACGGTTTTCGGGCGAATCAACACCAGCCCGCTGAGAATCTGGAAGAAAAACGTGACGATGATCACCGGCTCCAACACGCCATTGCGATACACCACTCGCAGCGCCTCCATCACCGACTTATGCACATCGGTACCCAGTACACCCAGCAGGTGGTTGAACAGGTGCGGCGCGAGAAACACCAACAGGATCGCCACCGAGGTGATGCCGTGGGCGACACGCAGCTTGATATAGGTCTTGTCGGAGGTCACCAGGCTGATGCTCGGGCCCGTTGACGACACCATCGCAAAAAAGCCCGTCAGTGCCAGCCACAGGCTGCTCCATACCGCGATGTCGTGGCCGTAGATTTTCATCAGGTACAGCACGACGCCCATCAGCGTGTACGCGGGAGGCGCCGCCACCGCAAGGCACGACAAGCGCCGCGCCAGCACCAGACGCGTGCTCATCACCGGCTGGACACCGGTCACATACACACAGGCAAACGCAAGCAGCGGCACGGCATAGGCACTCAGGATCAACGCCAGGACGACCGGGGTGCCGGCGCCTGCCACATGCGCCTGGTTACTCCACGCCAGCGCCCACGGATAGTACAGCGCCGCAGCGAAGGGCAGCACCCATAGCCACTCCAGCCAGGGTTTGATAGCTTTGCTTAACATATTGATTTCCCGGTGATAAATATCACCGGATAGTGCCCAGCCATCGCCACCCGCGACAATTAGGCACCCAGGCAAAAGCCTTTTACCCAATGGTCATGCCTGGAAGGCTTGCACCATGTAGTCGACGAACAGCTTGACCCGCAGCGGTATCTTGTCGCGCTGCCGATAGCAGATGTAATGCCCCCTGCCCCGCGCCTTCGCCGCATAACCCGGCAGCAAAACGATCAAACGCTGTTGCGCGATCCAGTGCTGCGCCTGATAGCCGGCCAGCTGTGCCACACCACCACCGGCTACGGCCGCGAGCGCCACTAGCTCCGGGTCATTGAACAACTGGTTGTAAGGCAACGGGAGGCGCATGAACTGCCCATTGACTTCAAACTCCCACACATGCGGCTTGCCCGATTGCGCCAGGCGAAAGGCGATGGTTTTGTGCGCCGCCAGGTCTTCAAGGGTCTGCGGGTAACCGGCTCGCTGCAGATACTCGGGCGCGGCACAGGTGACGAAACTCATCGGCGCCAGCTGTTTGGCAATGACATCGGCGTCCTCAAGCCGACCGTTGCGGATCGCGACATCCACCCGGCCCTCGGAGAAATCCACGTGGCGATCGTTCAGGTCAAATTCGAGGGTGATGTCCGGGTGTGCGTTACAGAACCCAGGCAGCAACGGCGCAATGCACTTGCGCCCAAAGCCCACGGTAGAGCTCACGCGCACTACGCCGGACGGCGACTGGGTAGCGTGTTTCAGCGCTTCGGTCGTGCGCAACAGATGCTCGACACTGGGCAGGCACTCTTCAAAAAACCGTCGCCCTTCCTGCGTGACCGCCACGCTGTGGGTCGTGCGTTCCAGCAGCTTGATTGCCAGTTGGGTTTCCAGGCGCGTAATGCTGCGACTCACCGAAGGCACTGAAATGCCCAGGTCGCGTGCTGCCTCGCTGAAGCTTTCGCTGGCCGCGACTTTCATGAAGGCGATGACGCCGGCGAAGTTTTTTCCGATGGACATCGGTGGGGTTTCCTTGAAGGGCGCACGCCAAAAGCCTCGACAGTACCCAACCGGAAACCCAAGCGCCCTAGCCAATCCGACGGTTTTTCAGTAGGCCAACCTGCGGCTTTACAGCCCTTTTGATCTGGCACAAAATTCCGCCTTATCTGATGTAGATCACCGGCCGACCTCGATCACGATCTTGCCGAAGGCACCGTGCCCGAGATGAGCGAAGGCTTCGGGCACTTGATCGAAACCGTAGGTGTGATCGATTACCGGCTCGATGCCGTGGCGGTCGATCATGGCAATCAGGTCTTCCAACGCCCGGCGCGGCCCCACGGAGATGCCGATGATGGACGCCCGCTTGGCCAGCAACGCCATGACCGGGGCAGTCAATTGATCACTCTCCAACAAGCCGATCACCGAGATGCGACCGCCGTTGGCTACCGCGTGCAGGGAACGCGTGAGGTTGTCACCGCCGGCCATTTCCAGGATATGTTCGGCGCCACGCCCATCGGTCAGCGCCTGCACCGCCGTGTGCCATTCCGGTACCCGGCTGCGGTTGATGCCATGGGTGGCACCCAGCTCGATGGCGCGCGCAATCTTTTCATCGCTGCTACTGGTGATGATAACGCAGGCACCATTGGCCGCTGCCAGTTGCACCGCAAACAGCGAGACGCCACCGGTGCCCTGCACCACCACGGTATGTCCGGCGTGCAGGTGGCCCAGTTCGAACAGCGCCATCCACGCCGTCAAGGCGGCCACTGGCAAGGTGCTGGCCTGCCCGGCGGTGAGGCTGAGGGGCGCATGCACACACCATTCGGCAGGCGTTGCCACGTACTCGGCGAGCATGCCGGGGAGCGGGCCTCCCTGAGGCGGCGCTTCACTCCAGGACAGCGGAGCGCCATCGACCCACCCGGCAAAAAACGTCGACAGCAGCTTGTCGCCCACCTTGAAACGCGTAACGCCCTCGCCCACGGCGACCACCGTCCCCGCCATGTCGGAGGCAGGCGTGAACGGAAAAGTGAGTTCCGCCCCCATGCTGTTATCCACCACTTCACCGTCGCGATAATTGAGCGAGACGGCCTCGACGCGCACCAGCACTTCCCCCGCCTTCGCGGTGGGGCGTGGCACGTCGGCAAGGCGCAGTGTGTGCAGTCCCAGTGCAGGTATTTCCCAGCGTTTCATGGTGTCGATCATCTTGGTATTCCTCGTGAATGGGCAATGCCACAAGGATATGGGCCTGGCCTCACGGGATTAAGGGGGCGCCGGCTCCACTGTCTACGGAGCTTTTGTTCCGCAATCGGGATAAGGTAGCCAGGCCTCGCCTCAGCCAAACCGGAGCCTCGATGGACAGCCTCAACACCCTGAATGTTTTTGTGCAGGTCGCCGAAACCCGCAGCTTTGTCGCCGCCGGGCGCGTACTGGGGGTGACGGCCTCGGCGGTCGGCAAGAGCGTGGTGCGCCTGGAGGAACGCCTGGGTGTGCGCCTGTTTAACCGCAGCACCCGCAGCGTCACACTGACTGCCGAGGGCGAGCTGTTCCTGGAGCGCAGCCGGCGCATCCTGATGGAGATCGACGAGGCCGAAGCCGAGCTTTCGCAAACCGTGTCGGCGCCCCGTGGCCGGCTCAAAGTCAGCCTGCCGCTGGTGGGCCACCCGTTTCTGCCGGTGCTCGCGCAGTTCAAGAAGACCTACCCCGAGGTCGAGCTGGACCTGAGTTTTACCGATCGCCGCGTGGACGTGGTAGAGGAAGGTTACGACGCCGTACTGCGCAGCGGCGAAGCACCCGACTCGCGCCTTACCTCGCGCCTGCTGGGCGGCTATCGGATGCTGCTGGTGGCGTCACCGGCTTACCTGGCCGAACGCGGTACGCCGCAACAGCCGGAAGACCTGGCCCACCATGCATGCATCAAATTCCGCTATCCCAACACCGGCAAGATGCAACGCTGGCCCCTGGGCCAGGACGGTGCTGAGCCCGATTTCCCGCTGCCCGCCGCGATGGTCTGCAACAACCTGGAAGCGCGCATCTGCTTTGCGTTGCAGGGCATCGGCATCGCTTACCTGGCGGATTTTGCCATCCGTGAATGGCTCGACAGCGGGCAGTTGGTGCCGGTACTCAAGGACTGTTCGGAAGCGGAGAACTTCCGGATCATGTGGCCCTCGGGCCGGCATCCAACGCCAAAGCTGCGGGTGTTTATCGACTTCCTGCATGCCCACCTGTTTCCCGAGGATGGAGCTGGCAGCACCCGTGCAGACTGCCGGCCCAAGCCCTGATCAGGGTGCTTGCTCAACGTCAAACTGCTCCCGGGAACGCCTGAACTCACCGGCGTTTTCCACCACCCAGGTCCACAGCGGAATCATGTGCACCAGCAGTTGTTTGCCCAGCTCCGACAGCTGGTATTCGACCTTGGGCGGCACCTCCTGAAAGTCATGGCGCAACACCAGGCCGTCGCGTTCCAGTTGGCGCAAGGTGCGCGTGAGCATGCGCTGGGTGACGCCCTCCATGCGCCGGCCAATCTCGGCGTGACGCAGTCGCCCGTTCACCCCCAACAGGTGCACGATGCCCAGTGACCAGCGGTTTCCCGCATGGGTCAACACCTGGCGCTTGAGTCCGTCTTCATCGGCGCTAAGGGCGTCGCAGGCGGCTTGTGAACGCCTGATGATCTCGTCGTTATCCACCTTCTACTCCCGGTATCACTGGTGTGCCTTCTTATGCGCGGTCGGCAATTCTGCAAGCATGGCACGACTTTCACCTGAACCGAGAACCCTATGACTGCTTCGATTCTTGTACTGGGCGCCGGCGAACTGGGCCTGGCGGTATTGCGCCAATTGTCACGCCTGGCCGCCCCGAAAAACGTGCCGGTCACCGTGTTGCTGCGCCCCGCCACACTGAACGCCACCGACCCCGCCAAACAAAAGGAAATCACTGAGCTGCGCGCCCTGGGCATCGAGCTGCTGGCCGGTGATTTGGCCAACGACTCCGAGGCTGAACTGGCAACGGTGTTCGCCGACTATCACACCGTGATCAGTTGCATCGGTTTTGCCGCCGGCGCCGGTACCCAGCGCAAACTGACCCGCGCCGCCATCGCGGGCGGTGTGAAGCGCTACGTGCCGTGGCAGTTCGGTGTGGATTACGACGTGATCGGCCGCGGCTCGGCCCAGGACCTGTGGGATGAACAGCTCGACGTGCGCGACTTGCTGCGCGCCCAGCAAGGCACGCACTGGGTAATCGTCTCCACCGGGATGTTCACCAGCTTCCTGTTTGAACCGTCCTTCGGCGTCGTCGACCTGGCGCAAAATACCGTGCACGCACTGGGGGACTGGGACACCGCCGTCACCGTCACCACCCCGGAAGACATAGGGCTGCTGACCGCGCGCATCCTGTTCAGCGAACCGCCGATCGCCAATCAGGTGGTGTACACCGCCGGCGACACCCTGACCTATGGCGAGCTGGCCGATACGGTGGATGCGCAACTGGGTCGCACGCTGAAACGCGAACGCTGGTCGGTGCCCTACCTGGAGGCCGAACTGGCCGCCGTGCCCGGGGACAACCTGATGAAATACCGGGTGGCCTTCGCCCAAGGCGACGGCGTGTCCTGGGACCCCGCCATCACCTTCAACGCGCAACGGCAAATCGCCGTGACCAGCGTTGCCCAGTGGATCGGGCAGAACCTCAAGGCACCGGCAACCACCCGCTGAACCGCCCCTGCCCATCCAGCGCGCACCAGGCGAAATCCCCGGGCGGCGGCGGCAACGTTGGCAGTTGCCCGCCACAGCCCGGCTTCCAGTCCACCACCGGCAGGGGCGAACCTTGCCAGGCCACGACCACGCCCCGGGCCTGGCTGGAGTCATCACTGACCCAGCGGGCCGCTGCCGCCGTCATGAACGCTTCGATGGGTTCTTCATCGATCTGCGTGCGATACACCGAACCGAGCAACCAACGGCACACACTCACGTGATAGGTCCAGTTCAGCGACGGACGGTTGCGGTACGCCCAGGTCATGAAACTGCGAAACAGGTTCAGGCCCTCTGGCGGGTCGAGCTTGAGCAAGCCGGGGCAGATGTCGAACAAGGTGTGCCAGTACGGCAGCAACCGTGCGTCCAGGTGGACGAAACAGCGGGCATTACTCGGGTATTCGACAGACGGCAACAATACTTCGCCGCGTGTCGGACGGCGCGACGCCTTGCTGACCAGGCGGGCAGCGCCGGAAGGCAGGATAGAGCTCATGGAACGCACTCACACTCGTGACGATAGAACGCCTCCTGGTAACAGGAAGCCCGGGGCACACGTCAGAATGCAGGGGAAGCGCGAGGGTTGGCCGAGGGCCAGGAGTAACGCGGAGGGGCCTTGTTGCGCCGCTCATGGGCCGGGCGCGGCTTTTGCCCAAGGCCCAACAGCCAGGCCAGGCCAAACAGGAAGACGATGCCCAGGGTCACGGCGGAGCACACCGGGCACGCGAAGAAGTTCGACCAGCTGCTGGCCGTCGGGTTGCCAAGGCCTGAGTCCGAGGCCGGCGCCTTGGTGCCCAGGCTTGAACAGAATTGCCCACCCAGGCCGTTGAGCTCCAGGCCCATCATCTGCCCATGGCCCAAACCACAGACGAACACATTGAACAGGACGCAAAAATACAAGGTCCAGGCAATGAGTGAACGGTCCGGGCGGGTCAGTTTCATGGCGGCGACTTTACCACTCCCCCTGTAGGAGCTGTCGAGCTTTAGCGAGGCTGCGATGCAGGCGCCGCGACCTTGCAGGGGCACCGAAGCGATACCTTCGCAGCCTCGCTAAAGCTCGACAGCGCCCACATTTGGCCTTGCCCTGCCACACCTGTGACAGAACGTCGCAGATTACGCCCGCAGGCAGGGGTTGTTAGAATGCCACGCTCTCCTCGCCTGATTTAACGCTTCGTGGTACCCAGGCGCTTCACAGGATGCACAGTTGATGAGTACGTTATTCACCCGCCGCAAGGTCCTCACCGGCATGGGATTGCTGGGCCTGGGCCTGCTGGCCGGCTGTGACAACAGCCCGAAACTGAACTTCAAGTACGGCAAGGATCTGAGCGACAAGATCATGGGCCGTACCTTCAAGCTCAAGAACACCGACGGTGAAACCGTCACCTTGAGTTCCTTCCGCGGCTTGATGCCGGTGGTGTTCTTCGGCTTCACCCAGTGCCCGGCCGTGTGCCCGACCACCCTGGCACGCATGGCCCAGGCGAAAAAACTGATGGGCCGCGACGGCAAGATCATGCAGGTGGTGTTTATCACCCTCGATCCCGAGCGCGACACCCCCGAGATTCTCGACGCCTACGTCAAGGCCTTCGACCCGAGCTTCAAGGCGCTGTACGGCACCCCGGAAGAAATCGCCGTGGCCGCCAAGGAATTCGGGATCTTTTATGAAAAGATCCCCGCCGGCGACAGCTACACCCTCTCCCACACCGCCACCAGCTTTGTGTTCGACACCCGGGGCACCCTGCGCCTGGGCCTGTCCGCTTCGCTTAACGCCAAAGAGTGCGCAGAAGACCTGCTCACCGTCATGGAGGTCTGCTAATGACTGCCGTTCAACACTTCAAGCGCATCGCCCTCGGTCTCTCCCTGCTGGGCCTCGCGGCACACGCCAGTGCACAGGCAGTGGTCACCGACGCCTGGGTACGCGCCTCGGTACCGGGCCAGCCGTCCAGCGGCGCCTTCATGACCGTGACGGCCGACACCGACAGCAAACTGCTCAGTGTGGCGTCGCCGGTCGCCAAGACCGTGCAGATTCATGAGATGACCATGAAGGACGACGTGATGCGCATGGGCCCGGTGGATTCGGTGCCATTGCCGGCCGGCAAGGCCGTGAAGCTCGACCCGGACGGTTATCACGTGATGCTGATCGACCTCACAGCCCAGATCAAGGAAGGCGACCAGGTACCGCTGACCGTCACCGTGGAAAATGCCAAGGGTGAAAAGCAGCTGATTGAAGTCAAGGCCGAAGCCCGTGCGTTGAATGCGATGGAAACGATGGATCACAGCAAGATGCATTGATCGCCGTTACTTGTGGTGAGGGGGCTTGTCCCCCGTTGGGCTGCGTAGCGGCCCCAAAAAAAGCGGGAGCGCTGCGCACTCCAACGGGGGACAAGCCCCCTCGCTACAGGACAAGCCCCCCTCACCACAGCGAAACACCCTCATATTTAAAACCTCTCGCCTCAACACTTTCTATATATTTTCAATCTGCAAAACAACTCGTTAGCCTGCGCAAGCCGGACGCGTCTCCCTGTCGCCGTCCGGCCAAATAATTCTAAAAACAAGCAGCAGACAACGGGAATAACAATGAACAAATCCCCCATTACCCTGGGACTGACTTCGGCCACCCTCGGTTTGACCCTTGCCTTCCCTACCTTTGCCGAAGCTGACTTTTTCAAAGACAGCAAGGCCGACCTCGAATTTCGCAACTTCTACTTCAACAGCGATTACCGCCAGCCCAACGCGAGCCAGTCCAAACGCGATGAGTGGGCCCAAGGGCTGATCCTCAATTACCAGTCGGGTTATACCGAAGGCCTGGTGGGCTTTGGCCTCGATGCCATCGGCCTGCAGGGCCTGAAACTGGACTCCAGCCCCGACCGTCAAAACACCGGCCTGCTCCCCGTGGGCGAGGACGGCGCGCCGGACAGCTACAGCCGAATGGGCGCCACGGCCAAGGCGCGCATCTCCAAAAGCGTGCTGAAATTCGGCACGTTGATCCCCAAGCTGCCGACTGTGCTGCCCAACGACGGCAGGCTGCTGCCCCAGACGTTTCGCGGCACCCAACTGACCAGCCAGGACATCGCCGGCCTGACCTTCGACGCCGGGCGCCTGACCAGCAACACCCTGCGCAACGACAGCGGCCATGCCGACATCGAAGTCGATGGCAAAGGCATCAAGGGCGCCGTGCCCAGCGATAAATTCGACTTCGCCAGTGCCAGCTACGCCTGGACCAAAACCCTCGTCACCGGCTACCACTACGCCAACCTCGAGAACAACTACAAGCAGCACATCTTCAACCTGGTCCACACCCTGCCGTTGGGCGACGCCCAGTCGTTCAAGACCGACCTGCGATACGCCGACTCCAGCAAGGAAGGCAACAGCAACATCGACAACCAGGCCTTCGGCGCCAAGTTCACCTACAGCATCCATGGCCACTCGTTCGGCGCCGCCTACCAGCGCATGAAAGGCACCACCGGCTTCCCCCACCTGGACGGCACCGACTCCTACCTCGTGAACTACGTGATGATCTCGCCGGACTTCGCCAACCCCGAGGAAAAGTCCTGGCAGGCCCGCTACGACTATGACTTCGCCGCCCTCGGCATCCCCGGCCTGACCTTCATGACCCGCTACCTCAAAGGCGACAACTTCGTGCGGACTCGCACCCTGGAAGGCACCGAGTGGGAGCGCAATACCGATATCGGCTACGTGTTCCAGAGCGGTGCCCTGAAGAACCTTGAAGTGAAATGGCGCAATGGCACGTATCGCAGCAATGGCAGCGGCAGCGATATCGACCAGAACCGCTTTATCGTCAGCTACACCCTGCCCTTGCTGTGATTTTTCCCGGAGCGTTGCACATGAATACCAAAAAAAGCCTGATCCACCTGGCCGTCGCCCTTGCCCTGTTCAGCAGTTACGGCGCCTACGCCGCCGACACCGGTGCGCTGCCCTGCAAGACCACCGAAGAGTGCGCGGCCCAGGCGGCCAAAGTCGGCGCCACGCCGGGCTCTTCGCAAACGGCCCACAAGGCCAAGGGTGACCCGACCCAAACCCAGTTCGCCTGGCTGAACCGCATCAACAAAGCCTCGATCGTGATGCTCACCGAAGAAGGCATCGTGAAACCGGACATGGGCCACAAGATCGCCGGCGGTGTACGTTTTGCCATCGACCAGGCCGACCAGCCTGACGGCAAACGCCCGGAAGACGTGCTGCAACTGGAAAAAATCATGACCGACAAAATCGGTCCGGAAGCCTCCCTGATCCACTCCGGCCGCAGCCGCCAGGACATGCTCGCCACCTACCGCCTGGCCAAACTGCGCTCACAGGTATTGGCCTACAGCGACGCACTGAACGCCACCCGCCAACGCATCCTGAACATCGCCGACAAGAACATCGACACCCTGGTGCCCGCCTACACCAACGGCGTGCAGGCGATGCCCATCAGCTATGCGCATTACCTGCTGGCGTTCGAAGCCGCGTTTGACCGTGACGGCCAGCGCATCCGGGAACTCTACACCCGCCTCAACCAGAGCCCGATGGGCACCGCGGTGCTGGCGAACTCCGCCTACCCGCTGAACCGCGAACGCCTGGCCGAGTTGCTGGGCTTTGACGGCGTGCGGGAAAACTCCCTGGACTCGAGCCAGGTGTCGACCTATGACATCCCGATCGAAGCGGCCAACCTGGCGGCGTCTTCGGCGATCCGCATCGGCGCGATGATTGGCGATATCCATACCCAATACCATCAGATCCGCCCATGGCTGCTGCTGGACGAAGAGTCCACTTACACCAGCAGTGCAATGCCGCAAAAACGCAACCCGGGCTTGTTGATGCGCACCCGCGAATCGGCCTCGGATGTGGTGGGCCTGGCGCAAACCGTGACCTTGCGCGCGCATAACGTCACCACCGGCATGACCGACTACAAGTTCGCGTTTGATTCACTGGGCCTGTTCCAGTCCACCGACGAGATGTTCAAAAGCATGGATGCCGTGCTGGACGCGCTGCAAATCAACCCGCAGCGTGCGCTGGATGAACTGGAGTCGGAGTGGACCACCTCGATGGAGCTGGCCGACACCCTGGAGCGTCAGTTCAAGGTGCCGTTCCGCATTGGCCACAGCTTCGCTTCGTTGATCGTCACCGAGGCGCGCAGCAACGGCACCACGCCGAAGACCTTCCCGTATGCGGACGCGCAGAAGCTGTACACCCAGGCAGCGGACAAATACAAATGGACACCGAATGCCTTGCCGCTGGATGAGGCGGGTTTCCGTGCGGCGCTGTCGCCGACGACGATGGTCAAGACCCGTAAAGGCACGGGTGGGCCGCAGCCGGAAGAGGTCAAGCGGATGTTGGTGGAAGCGCGCAAGAACCTCGACGCAGACCAGAGCTGGTTGAAGGAACGACGTGAGAAATTGAAAGGTGCGGAAGGCAATCTGGACAAGGCCTTCGACAAGTTGCTGAACGCCAAGGGCTGAAATGCAATCTGAATGTGGGAGCGGGCTTGTGTGGGAGCGAGCAAGCCCGCTCCCACATTTGACCGAGTATGGGGCTGGACATTGTGTTTGGCTCAGTGACTCAGCTCCCGCTTCAATACCTCACGATCAATCGCCACCTGCCACCCGCAAATCGCCAGGCACGCCACACAATTGCCCAGCACATTGGTCAACGACCGACACTTCATCAGCCGCTCCACCCCCAACAACAATCCCACCCCTTCCAGCGGCACCAGTTGCAGGATGTTCAACGTCGCAATCAGGGTAAACAGCGCCGAGCCCGCGACGCTGGTGGACCCAAGCGAGGTGAACAGGCAGATCACCAGCACCGCCAGCAACTCGGGCACGGCAATCTCCACACCAGCCAGATGCGCCAGGAACATGATGGCGGTGGTCAGGTAAATGTTGGTGCCCGCCAAATTGAAGGTATAACCGGTGGTCAGCACCAGGCGCACTAATTGGCGATCACAGCCCAACGCCTCAAGTTTGCTCACACAACCAGGAAGTGCAGCCACTGACGAGCCGGTAAACGTCACCAACAACAACTCTTCTTTCAAGTAAACAATGAGCCGAGTCAATTTAACGCCGAGCAGGCGTGTAATCGTGGCGAACACTAAAATAACGAAAACGGCGCACGCCAGATAAATAACCACAATGAACTTCAAGAGCGGCAACACCGAACTTAAACCGTACTTTCCCACCACAAATGCCATCGCACCGAACGCCGCCAACGGTGCGAATTTCAAGATAACCCGCAGCAGCCAGAACAACCCGGCGACGGCTGCTTCCAGCCAGCCCAGGCAGCGGTTGCCGACTTGGCCGCCCCGCCCCAGCATCAGCCCGCACAGCACCGCCACCAGCATCACCTGCAGCACCAGGCTTTGGGTGAACACCTTGTAGAGACTGGACGAAATCGAGGTCATCGACAGCTCGTGCAGCAGTGTTTCCGGCGCGACGGGCGGTGTCAGGTGATCAAAATCCAGGTTGGCCACCGCCCCATGATCGAGGTTGAACAGCCACCCCGTCGCCATCCCCAGCAGCAGCGCGGCCAGGGACATCAGCTGAAAATACAGGACAATTCGGCCCACGACGTGCCGGTGGTGGGGTTCGCGCTTGATCCCGGCGACACCGGTCGATACCAGCACAAACAACAGAAACGGCATCAATAACCCGACCACTTTTATAAAGGTGTCACTGAGCAGTTTCATCTCAACCGCGACACCCGGATAAAACAGCCCTAACACCATGCCAAGTGCAATGGCAATCAAAATAGGCAGGGTGGCGTTATTGAAAAATCGGCTCGACATCAATGCTCCATGGTCTTTTTATTTATTGTTATTGTCGGATCAGGCCACTTTCGGCATATTGGTCGCCAAGGCGCATCAGGCCACAAATAATAAAGTCTTGTCACGGGATATACCACCATGGAACTTCGCCATTTACGTTATTTCATCATGGTGGCCGAAGAGCGACATTTCACCCGCGCCGCCGCCCGCCTGAACATGCAGCAACCGCCCCTCAGCCAACAGATTCGCGCTCTGGAGCAAGAGCTGGGGTTCGACCTGTTCAAGCGTCACCCCAAGGGTGTCGACCTGACCGCCGGCGGCCTGGTGTTTCTCGATGAAGCGCGGATCATCCTCGCCCGTGTCGAGCAAGGCTCGCTCAAGGCTGCCCGCGCCGCCCAGGGCATCGAAGGCACCCTGGTCATCGCCTTCACCAGCTCCGCCGCCGCCCACCCGCTGATCCCACGAATCATCCGCGCCTACCGCGAGCAATACCCCGGCGTGGAACTCTCGATCAACGAAGGCAGCGCCCGGGAAGTCACCGAAGACACCATCGAAAAACGCATCGACATCGGCATCCTGCGCGCCCCGGTGGGCGACCACCAGAGCCTGACGTTCCACCGCCTGCTCAACGAAGAAATGCTGCTGACCCTGCCCGTCGGGCACCCGTTGCTCAAGGGTGCCGAGCCCAAGATCACCATGGCCGACCTCGAAAACGAACGCTTCATCCTGGTCCGCCGCCCCGGCGCACCGGGGATGTACGCCAACCTGATCAAGGCCTGCCAGAACGCCGGCTTCGAGCCGAAGATTGCCTTTGAAGTGGAACGCATGCTGACCAACGTCAGCCTGGTGGCCGCCGGTGAGGGCATCTCGGTGGTGCCGGCGTCGATGCGTGATGTGCACCGCGAGAGCGTGGTGTACTGCCGGATCAGCGATGCGCGACCAAGGTTGCTGGCGCCGATCACCCTGGTCAGGCGCACGTTCAATCCGTCAGCGCCGTTGCAGAACTTCATTGGGTTGGCGCGGGAGTTGGCGGGGGTTTACCGCAAGGGGTGAGGGCCGATAAAACGTCAATCCACCACAAACAACTTCGCCCCGATGGCTGTGGATGAGCGATGTCCCTCCATGTCGTTGCCCACCTGGTAACTCATCCCGGCCGTCAGCGTGAACTGCCGGCCGTCCTCCAGCTCGGTGTGCAACTCGCCCTCCAGGCACAGCAGGATATGCCCGCGCCAACACCAGTGATCGGCGAGGTAACCGGCGCTGTATTCGACCATGCGCACGCGGGTTGAACCGAACTGGCAGGTGCGCCAATACGCGCTGCCGGTTTCGCCGGGATGCAGCACCGGTTCGAGGGTCGACCAGTCGGTGGTGCCAAAGGGAATTGCGGTCAGGTTCATGAGGGTCTCGGCGGTGAATGCAGATGGTCAGAACCTACTGAACAGGTGCGCACAGCGATAGAGACAGATCCACTGCATTTGCGGGATACAGTATCCTGCACCCTCCTCCGCATGGACGCCCGTCGATGAAGATCGATCCATCCTTTGTTGTGCATGAGACCGAGCATTGGCTGCTCAATCATCACCTGTCATCCGCACTGCCGGGCTACCTGATGCTGGGTGCCAAGGTGCCGGCCCACTCACTGGCGGACATGCCCGAGGCGGCGCTCGCAGAGCTGGGTGGGTTATTGGCCAAAACCCAGCGAATCATGGAGGCGCAACTGCAGCCCAAGTGGCTTTATATCAGCCGGTTCGGGCATATGCCGGGCTTCCCGCTGCACTTTCATTTCATTCCGGTTTACGAGTGGGTGGAAGCGTTGTTCTGGGGGGATGAGCGCTATCGGGTGTTGCAGAGTTTCGGGGTGCCGCAGGAGGCTACCGACGGAGCCGAACTGACATTTTTTATCTGGCGAGAGTTTGGTGAGAGCCCTACTCCACCGGCGGTACAAGGTCCCGCTGTAGACGAGGTGATCAAGCGTTTGCGTGGGGCATTCAAGACATGACCTGTGGCGAGGGGGCTTGTCCCCCGTTGGGCTGCGCAGCAGCCCCAAAACAGTCACTGAGTTCTGCCTGCAAGACCGCAGTCGCCTTATTGGGGCCGCTTCGCAGCCCAACGGGGGACAAGCCCCCTCACCACAGCAAGCCCCATCGCCACAGTTTTTTTTGGGGTGTCAGTGCGAACGGTACAGGTGTTTGCGCATCGGAATACACGCCAGTTGCAACCCCGATGGCGAATGGTAAATCGCCTGTTCGCTGCCCACATAGCCGTGTCGCCGGTAAAAATCCGCCGCGTTCAACGTCGCGTCCAGGATCACCTCCTCGATCCCCAATTCCCGCGCCAGCGCCTCCAGATACGCCACCATCTGCTTGCCAATCCCGCGTCCGGTAAACCCGGGCAGCACGAACAGCGCACCGATTTCGTTGTTCGCCAGGTCCAGCATGCCGGTAGCCACCGGCTCACCGTTGATACATCCCAGGTAAAAATGCTTGTCCATCAGCGTGTCATAACCATCCTCGGCGCAGCCCCGGGTCCACAGCATCATCTGTTCCGCCGTATAGGCGCCGATGCATTGGCTGCGTATGGCCAACAAGCGAATATCAAACGCGGTCTGTGCATCGTCCTGCGTGGCGCGTCTTATCTCGAGCATCTGTCCCTCCATGGACATCAGGCATTCTCGTCACCCGGTCGGGTAAACGAATAGCGGTCAATATCGGTCCTCAACTGCCAGCCCTGGCCTTGCCAATAACGGGCGGCGCTGTCATTGGTCTTGAACACATCCAGGTGGCATTTGCGAATGCCGAGCTGCGCAAGGCTGTTGAGGCAGCGCTCAACCAGCGCATTCGCAATACCCTGGCGCCGATACTCCGGCAACACCAGCAGGTGCTGCAAATAGCCCCGACGGCCATCGTGCCCGCACATCACGCACGCCACCAGCCGACCCTCTACCTCGGCCACGAAACTCATGCCGGGGTTGCGCTCCAGGTAACGCTCGGTGGCCTCGCGGGAGTCCGCATCGCGCAGGGAGATGCCGGGGGTGTTTTGCATCAGTTCGAGCACGGCGTCGTAGTCGGCAGCGCTCATTACGCGAAGAGTGGACATGCTGTTGAAAGCCCTCTGAGTTCGGGTGAAGTTTGCCTGCATGGACGCCGGCCGAACACCCATAAATACACGACCGGATGACAACTTGAGTCAACGCAGCTGAAACCAGGTGGTTTTCAGCTGCGTGTACTTGTCAAAGGCATGCAGTGATAGGTCACGACCGAACCCGGATTGCTTGCCGCCACCGAAGGGTACCGCGACATCCAGGGCGTCAATGGTGTTCACCGAAACAGTCCCGGCATTCAGCGCACGGGCCACGCGGTGTGCACGGTTGAGGTCATCACTCCATACCGACGCCGCCAGGCCGTAGAGGCTGTCATTGGCGTGTTGTATCGCCTGTTCTTCCGTGTCAAAGGCGCTGACGGCAAGCACCGGGCCGAACACTTCATCACGGGAGAGCGCCATGTCGCGGGTCACGCCGGCAAAAATGGTCGGCTGGATGAAGTTGGTGGAACCATTGATGCTCAACTGTTCGCCACCGCACACCAGCCTGGCGCCCTCGCCCTGGGCCTGGACGATGGCGTTCATGATGCGGGTGGTTTGCTCACCGTCGACGATTGCACCGGCAGCACTGCCCGGGTCCAGCGGATCACCCGGCATCCAGGCCCGTGATTTGGCAATCAGGCGCTCAACGAACTCGTCATGGATGGAGCGTTGCACGTAGAGGCGGGAGTTAGCCGAGCACACCTCGCCCTGGTTGAAAAAGATGCCGAAGGCGGCCTTCTCCGCCGCAAGGTCCAGGTCCTGGCAGTCGTCGAACACCAGGTTCGGGCTCTTGCCGCCACACTCCAGCCACACCTGCTTCAAGTTGGACTGGGCGGAGTACTGCATAAAATATTTGCCGACCTGAGTGGAGCCGGTGAAGACCAGGCAATCCACATCAGGGTGCAGCCCCAGGGCCTTGCCGGCACTTTCGCCGAGGCCGGGCACCACGTTCAACACGCCTTCCGGAATGCCCGCTTCCAGGGCAAGCTGGGCCAGGCGCAACGCAGAAAATGGTGACTGCTCAGCGGGCTTCAGGACCACGCTGTTACCGGCCGCCAATGCCGGCGCGAGCTTCCAGGCGGCCATGTCGAGCGGGAAGTTCCACGGCACCACCGCTGCAATCACGCCCAAGGCTTCGCGGGTGATGGTTGCCAGCGCGTTGTGAGCGGTGGGTGCCACTTGATCGTAGAGCTTGTCGAGGGCTTCGCCGTACCAGGCAAACACATTGGCGGCGCCGGGTACGTCAACGTTGTAGGCGTCCATCACCGGCTTGCCCATGTTCAGCGAATCGAGCAGCGCCAGTTCCTCACGGTGGGTCATCAGTAACTCGGAGAGTCTGACCAGGATTTTCTTGCGTTCCACCGGCGGCATCCGTCGCCAGGGGCCGGTGTCGAACGCTTGCCGAGCGCTGCGCACGGCCAGGTCAACCTCGGCGTCACCGCAGGCCGACACACGCGCCAGCAACTGCTGGGTGGCGGGATTGATTGCATCGAAGGTGGCCCCGGTGGCCGCGCTCACTGAGCGGCCACCGATTAAGGCGGTGTTGATGAACGTCTGGCGGGCAACACGCTGTTGCCAGTAGTTAAGGTCGAACACGTTGTACTCCCGATAAATGGCTTTGGATAAACGGGCGGGTCACTCGGCGATCTGCAGTTCCGGCATCTTCACCCGCAGCCCTCGCGTGATGCCCAGCAAACAAATGAGGCCCAGCCCCATCCAGCACAGGCCGATGGTGAACGACAGGCTGGAAAGGCTGCTCCACAGCCAGATCGTGCTGAGGAACCCAAGCGCCGGCACAACCGCGTACAGCAAGTAGTTCCTGGTGCCACGCAACTTCTGGTCGACCAGGTAATGCTTGATCACCGCCAGGTTCACCGCCGAGAACGCGAACAGCGCACCGAAGCTGATCATGTTGGCGACGGTGTCCAGCGTGATCACCAGGGCAATCAGCGAGAACAGGCTGACCAGCACGATCGCCGTGGCCGGCACGCGCTTTTTGGTCACCAGCTTGCCGAGCACGCGGGGCAGTGCGCCGTCACGCCCCATGGCGAACAACACCCGCGACACACTGGCCTGGGAGACCATCGCCGAGGCAAAGCAACCGGCGACATAGGTCGCGGTAAAGGCCGTCACCAGCAGTTCGCCGCCCACCCGGCGCATGACGTCCACCGACGCCGCATCCGGGTCGACGAAGCTGTTCCATTCCGGGAACACCATTTGCGCGAAATACGAGACCAGCAGGAACAGCAGGCCGCCGAACAACGAGACCACCATGATCGCCAGAGGAATGGTGCGTCGCGGGTTGGGGGTTTCCTCGGCCATGGTCGACACGGCGTCGAAACCGAGAAAGGACAGGCACAACACCGCAGCACCCGCCATGATCAACGGTGCACTGAAGCCTTCGTGGTGGAATGGCGCCAGCAGCGACACCGGTCCGGACTGCTCGTTGAGGGTCTGCACCGACAACGCCACGAACACCACGATGAACACCAACTGGGCCACGATCAGTATCCAGTTGACCCGGGTGATGGACTCGATGCCCACCAGGTTAAGCGTGGTCACCAGCGCAATCGAGCCGAGCACCCACACGGCGGTCGGTACCGCGGGAAAGTACTCGGACATGTAGATGCCGATCAGCAGATAACTGAGCAGCGGCAAAAAGATGTAGTCCAGCAACAGGGTCCACCCGGCGATAAAACCGAAGTAAGCGCCAAACGCCTTGCGGGTATAAGAATAGACCGAGCCCGAATAGGGATGCGCCTGGACCATGCGCCCATAGCTGTAGGCCGTCAGCAGCATGGCGGCGAGGGTCAGCATGTAAGCGGTCGGCAAGTGGCCCTTGGTCATTTGGGTCACCAGGCCGTAGGTGGTAAACACCGCCAGCGGCACCATGTACGCCAGGCCGAAAAGCACCAGCCCCACAAGGCCCAGCGGCTGACGAAAGCGCCGGGATGAAGCGCCTTTGGGTGAGGTTTGATGAGCGGGTGTATCGGTCACGTTTGTTATTGTATTCATGGGTGACTCCTGGAAATGGGGATGCAGGGCGTCGCGGCATTCGATGACCTCGATGCCGTTCAAGCGTTGCCTGATGGAGGGTGCGCACCACCCCTTACAGGGGAGTGGCGCGCAGGTCACTTCACAGTTTTCCCGCGATCCGTGCGGTGCGATCTACCGCAATGCGGGTCTTTTCAACCAGCTCGTCCAACTCCGCGCGCGTGGCCACCAGCGCAGGTGCCATGATCATGCGGCCCAGTGTGGAGCGAATGATCACGCCCTCTTCGAAACCGAAGGTGCGGCACTGCCAGGCCAGGTCGTTTTCATGCTCGAAGCGTTTGCGCGTGGCCTTGTCTTCGGCGAACTGCAAGGCCGCGAGCAGGCCCGTGCCCTGGATCTCGCCGATCATCGGGTGGTTGCCGAACACTTCCTGCAGGATTTTCTGCAGGTACGGCCCGGTGTCGTCCTTCACCTGGCGCACGATGCCTTCGTCCCGCAGCGCCTTGAGGTTGGCCAGCGCCACCGCCGCCGCCACCGGGTGCCCGGAATAGGTCAGCCCGTGGGCGAACACACCGCCGCGCTCCACCAGCGCATCGGCCACGCGCTTGCTCAGCACCAGGCCGCCCATTGGCAGGTAGCCGGAGGTCAGGCCCTTGGCGATCGACAGGGTATCGGGCTCAAAACCGAAGTGTTGGTGGGCGAACCACTCGCCGGTACGGCCAAACCCGCCAATCACCTCATCGGCACACAGCAGCACATCGTATTGACGGCAAATGCGCTGGATCTCGGGCCAGTAGCTTTCCGGCGGAAAGATCATGCCGCCCGCTCCCTGGAACGGCTCGGCGATAAACCCGGCGACGTTTTCCGCGCCCAGTTCGAGGATTTTTTCTTCCAGCTGCAGGGCGCAGCGGCGGCCGAACTCGGCAGGCGTCAGCTCGCCGCCATGGGCATACCAATAAGGTTCGTCAATGTGCGCGACGTCCGGAATCAGGCCGCCCATCTCGTGCATGAACTTCATGCCGCCCAGCGCCGACGCGGCCAGGGTGGAGCCGTGATAGCCGTTCCAGCGACCGATCATGATTTTCTTCTGCGGCTGGCCGACCACCTGCCAGTAGCGGCGCACGGTGCGGATCAGCACTTCGTTGGCCTCGGAGCCGGAGTTGGTGTAGATCACGTGGCTGTAGTGCGCCGGCAACAGGCTGAAGAGCAGCTCCGACAGCTCGATCACCGCCGGGTGGGTGGTGTGAAAGAACATGTTGTAGTACGCCAGCTGATCCATTTGCGCGGCGGCGGCAGCGGTCAAGTCCCGGCGCCCATAACCCAGCTGGGTGCACCACAGGCCCGACATGCCGTCCAGGTAACGCTTGCCTTCGCTGTCCCACAGGTACAAGCCCTCACCGCGCACCATCACACGCGGGCCTTCGGCATTCAGCGCCTTTTGGTCGACAAATGCATGGATGTGGTGGGCCGCATCAGACGTCTGGTAATCCTCGGTCAGGCGGTTCAGTTGGGCGGGTACATTCATGGTATCTCTCTCTTATTAGTGGTGACGCAAAGGGGAGCAACGCCGCTCAGCGGTTCTTGCTCATATAGCTTTCCAGAGGGTCTTTGCTCAGGACGCCCTGGGCTTCGGCCAACGAGTCGATAAACAAGGCAAACAGTTCCGATTGCGCGCCGATATCGAGCTTGGTGTAGATGTGTTTGCGGTGGGACTTGATGGTGTCTTCCGAGACGTCGAGGCGCTCGGCCAACGAGCGAGTGGAATGCCCACGCAGGATCAGTTGGGCGATCCGGCATTCCCGTTCGGTCAAGATCGACGAGCCAAAGTTGTTCAGCGCCGAGTGAATGCGCTGTTCCAGCAGGTTTTCGAAGCGCGCACCGTGGGCATCCAGGCCAACGAAATGCTTGCCCAGCACCGCCAGCACCCACGGGGCTATGCGCTTGAATTGCCGGGTGACCGCGGCATCGAGCTTTTGCGTAAAGGCCAGTGACACCGCCAGGCTCGACCCGTTGCTCGACTGCAGGATGTAGTTCAGCTCATCCTCCAGATGGGAGTGCCGGTAAAACGACTGGAAATATTCACTGAGCTCGAAGTGATCGGGGGCGACGTCGGCCAGGTCGTAACACCCGGAGCTGACGCCTTCCACGCAGGCCCCGTAAAACGGGTCGAGCAAATAAAACCCCGACAGGTACTGGCGCACGTTGCCTTGTGGCAGCCACGGCCCTTCCAGCTCGAACAGCGCGCTGGGCATGCCGCCACGCGGGTAGAAATACAGCGTGGTGGCCTGGATCGGCTGGAGATAACCGAGGGCCTCGAACAAGGTCGCGGCGAACCCCGGTTGCCCGATGCTATCGGTCACCCGCGCCATCTGTTCGAACCATTGCGCAGAAGAAAGCCGGTCGTTTTCCACTTCAAAGACTCACTGAAAGAACTGCAAGGATGGTCACACACTCCTCCCCTCCTCGAAATCACCCGATAGGGTGAGCCTGCATTCGATATTTATGCTCACTTCCCAGCTTAATAATATTTTATTAAAAACCGCCCTCCCCCTAGCCTTGAAGCCATGCCCAAGCTGAATCCAACTGCATTACGCAAGGACAGACACATGACTCAAGCAATAACAAAAACAGACACGCTGGTGGTGGGAGCCGGTCAGGCTGGCGTCGCCATGAGCGAGCACCTGAGCAAGCAAGGCGTGCCGCACCTGGTGCTGGAGCGCAGCCGTATCGCCGAGCGCTGGCGCACCGGCCGCTGGGATTCGCTGGTTGCCAACGGCCCCGCCTGGCACGACCGTTTTCCGGGCCTGGCCTTCGATAACGTCGCCCCCGATGGCTTTGCGCCAAAAGAGCGGGTGGCGGATTACTTCGAAGCCTATGCACGCAAGTTCAATGCGCCGATTCGCACCGGCGTGGACGTGACGTCCGTGGTGCGCAATGTCGGCCGCCCAGGCTTTACCATCCACACCAGCGAAGGCGTGATCGAAGCCAACCGTGTGGTGGCGGCGACCGGGCCGTTCCAGAAGCCGGTGATTCCGGCGATTGCGCCTAAAGACACTGCGCTGCACCAGATCCACTCCGCTGACTACCGCAACCCCGCCCAACTGCCGGCCGGCGCCGTGCTGGTGGTGGGTGCGGGTTCCTCCGGGGTACAGATTGCCGATGAACTGCAACGCTCCGGCCGCCAGGTGTACCTCTCGGTCGGCGCCCACGACCGCCCACCGCGTGCCTATCGCAACCGCGATTTCTGCTGGTGGCTGGGGGTGCTGGGCGAGTGGGACCAGGCGGCGATGAAACCCGGTCGTGAGCACGTGACCATTGCGGTAAGCGGCGCCCACGGCGGCAAGACCATCGACTTCCGTGAGCTGGCCCAGCAAGGCATGACCCTGGTTGGCCTGACCCAATCCTTCAACGGCAGCGTTGCGAGCTTCCAGCCCAACCTGGTGGACAACCTGGCGCGCGGCGATGAGAACTACCTGGCCCTGCTGGATGCGGCGGATGCCTATATCGAACGCAACGGACTGGACCTGCCGGTAGAGCCTGAAGCGCGCCGCGTGTTTCCCGATGCCGAGTGCATCAAGCACCCGATCCTTGAACTGGACCTGGCCAAGGCCGGTATCACTTCAATCATCTGGGCCACCGGTTTTGCCGTGGACTACAGCTGGCTGAAAGTCGATGCGTTTGACGCCGCCGGCAAGCCGCAGCACCAGCGCGGCGTGGCCAGCGAGTCGGGCATCTACTTCCTCGGTTTGCCATGGCAGTCGCGCCGGGGCTCGTCGTTTATCTGGGGCGTTTGGCATGACGCCAAGTACGTGGCCGACCATATCGCCATCCAGCGCCAATACCTTGAGTACCGCGAACCCGCGCCGGTTGTTCACACCTCACCTGTCAGCGCCTGATCACTTATTTCTGGAGTTTTTTTGATGCCTACTCACACTCGTATCCGCATGTTCAACACCAAGGAAACCTACCCTAACCAGAGCCTGGACAACGACCTGTGCCAGGCCGTACGCGCCGGCAATACGGTGTATGTGCGTGGCCAGGTGGGCACCGATTTCGACGGTAACCTGGTGGGCCTCGGCGACCCACGCGCCCAGGCCGAGCAGGCCATGCGCAACGTCAAGCAACTGCTGGAAGAAGCCGGCAGCGACCTGAGCCACATCGTCAAGACCACCACCTACCTGATCGACCCGCGCTACCGCGAGCCGGTGTACCAGGAAGTCGGCAAGTGGCTCAAGGGCGTGTTCCCGATCTCCACCGGGCTGGTGGTGTCGGCCCTGGGCCAGCCACAATGGCTGATGGAAATCGATGTGATCGCCGTTATCCCCGAATAAGGAGCTGCACATGACCTTTTCAATCGTCGCCCGTTGCGCGGACACCGGCCAGATGGGCATTGCCATCAGCTCATCGAGCATCGCCGTGGGCGCCCGTTGCCCATGGCTGCGGCCCGGCGTGGGTGCGGTCTCGACCCAGAACATCACCCTGCCGGCCCTGGGCCCGGACGTGCTCGACTTGCTGGAGCAAGGCCTTGCCCCCGCCGACGCTGTCGATAAAGCCCTGACCCGCAACGGCTACAGCCAATACCGGCAACTGACGGCGATTGATCACCTGGGCCGCACCGTGCATTTCAGCGGCAGCGAAACCCTCGGCACCCATAACGCGGTGTCGGGCGAACAGTGCGTGGCCGCCGGCAATATGCTCGCCGACCGCGCGGTGATCGAGGCGATGGTCAAGGCTTTCGAGCAAGGCGAAGGCCAATTGGCAGACCGACTGCTGGCGGCGATGCACGCGGCCATCGCCGCCGGCGGTGAAGCCGGGCCGGTGCACTCGGCAGCGTTGGTGGTGGTGGGCGAGCTGACCTGGCCGATCATCAACCTGCGGGTGGACTGGGCCGATGAGCAGCCGATCGCCGAGCTGCAAAAGCTCTGGGACGCCTATCGCCCGCAAGTGCAGGACTACATCGACCGCGCCCTCGCCCCCGACCGTTCCCCGGGCTACGGCGTGGCCGGAGACGACCGATGAGCACCAGCCGCGAACTGCTGCAGACGCTGGTGGGGTTCGATACCACCAGCCGCGAATCCAACCTGATGTTGATCGAGTTTGTGCGCGACTACCTGGCGGGCTTCGATGTCGCCAGCGAGTTGGTCTACAACGAAGAACGCAGCAAGGCCAATCTGTTCGCCACCCTCGGCCCGGCGAATGTGCCCGGGATTGTGCTGTCGGGGCACACCGATGTGGTGCCGGTGGATGGCCAGCCGTGGACGTTGCCGCCGTTTGAGTTGACCGAGCGCGACGGCAAGCTGTTTGGCCGGGGCACGGCGGACATGAAGGGGTACATCGCCTGTGTGCTGGCGCTGGTGCCGGCACTGGTCGAGGCCAACTTGCGGATGCCGGTGCATATCGCCCTGTCTTACGATGAGGAAGTCGGTTGCCTTGGGGTGCGTTCGTTGCTCAAGGTGCTGGAGCAATGGCCGGTGAAACCGCTGCTGTGCATTATCGGCGAGCCCACCGAGCTGAAACCGGTGCTCGGTCACAAGGGCAAGCTGGCGATGCGCTGTGATGTGCATGGCGAGGCCTGCCACTCGGCGTATGCGCCTTCCGGGGTGAATGCGATCGAGTATGCGGCCGAGCTGATTGGTGAGCTGGGCCGGATTGGCCAGCGCCTCAAGGCCCACCAGGACGAGCGCTTCGACCCGCCGTTCAGCACCGTGCAAACCGGGGTGATTTCCGGCGGCAAGGCGTTGAATATCGTGCCGGCGGATTGCCGCTTCGACTTTGAAGTGCGCGCCCTGCCCTCGATGGACCCGGGCGAAGTGGCTGAGGAGCTGCAAGCCTATGCGATGCAGCAGGTGTTGCCACGGATGCAGGCGGTGAGCCGGCAGAGTTCGATTCGCTTCAGCGAGTTGTCGGCGTATCCGGGGCTGGCCACCGATCAGCGCAGCCAGGCGGCAGAGCTGATTGCGGCGTTTTCCGGCTCGCGGGCATTTGGCACCGTGGCGTTTGGGACTGAGGGTGGGTTGTTTGATGCGGCGGGCATTCCGACCGTGGTGTACGGGCCTGGGAGCATGGACCAGGGGCATAAGCCGGATGAGTTTGTGAGCGTGGAGCAACTGAAGGGCTGCGACGATATGCTGCAGCGGATGTTGCTCTCGATCCGTACCTGATTCCCCAAACAACTCAAATCAACTGTGGGAGCCGGGCTTGCCCGCGATGGCGGTGTATCAGCCAGCAGATTTGCAAACTGATCCACCGCCATCGCGGGCAAGCCCGGCTCCCACATTTTTGGTTTTGTGTCTAACCCAGTAACCGCGCCAGCTCTTCGCGGCAGTAGTCCACAAACAGCTGCACCGGCTTGGTCAGCGGCGCCCGCCGTAGCCACACCGCCGACAGCCCCGACCCCGTCACCGTCTCCGCCAACGGCACACACACCACCTTCTGCCCGTCATAGGTGTATTCGGTAAACGGCTTGGTCACCAGAATCGAAAACCCGAACCCCCTGCCCACCATGCCGCGCACCATCTCGATCGACGGCGAGCTGAACACAATATTCGGCGTCAACCCGCGCTCTTCAAAGATGCTCACAAAGTACGTCCGGCTCGGCAGCACATCCAGCAAAATCATCGGCTCCAGCACCAGGTCCGCCAACGACACCTTGGCCTGCTGCGCAAAGCGGTGATCCGCCGGCAACAACGCATACGGCTGCTGCGGCGGCATCAACGGCGTGGTCTCGATGGTGCCACCCAAGTCATGCTCGAACAGCATCGCCACATCGATACTGCCGGCGGTCAGGGCCTGTACCAGCTCCTGCTGCTCGCCGTCGCGAATACGGATTTCCACCCCTGGCCACAGCGCCTTGAAGCCGGCAATCAAACGCGGCAAATACAGCGGCGCCACGGTTTCAAAGCAGCCGATGTCGATCTGCCCGGCCACTACGTCGTTGTCGGCCAGGGCGTTCTGCTCAAATTCATGGGCCACCCGCAGCAGCTCCAGGGCCTTGCGATAAAACCGTGCACCACTGGGGGTCAGCGACACCCCTTGCGCGTGATGGCGGATAAACAGCTGCACGCCAAAGCTGTCTTCCAGTTGCTTGATGGCCGTCGACACCGACGGTTGCGCGATATAGAGCTTGCGCGAGGCCTCTGCCACGCTGCCGCACTCGGCGGTGGTTACAAAATATCTGAGCTGACGCAGGTTATAGGCCGCCATCGGGACCTCCATAAACGTGGGATTTCGCCCCAAACAAGTGCGTGAAAATCGGCTTTTTCACACTGATTCAAGTACATGCAACATACCGGAGCAAAAAATCACGCGAGATACTTTTTTTAAGGTCTATAGCAACAAACTTACTAATTTACCTCCCCGTGGCCATTGCACATGATCACTCCAACAACAAAAGCGACGCACACGCGCCGCCCAGCGAAGTACGTCAACGTACTCACCTTGCCTTGGAGCTCGTCATGGTTACCACTGCAACATCCTCCGCCCCGCTTATCGAAAAACACACGATTGGATACGTGCCCCCGGAAGATCGCCACGGAAAGGTAAGAGACCTGTTCACCCTGTGGTTCGGCGGCAACATCGCGCCGCTGCCAATCGTCACTGGCGCCCTGGCGGTGCAACTGTTCGGCCTGAACCTGGTGTGGGGCATCATCGCGATCCTCGTCGGCCACCTCGTCGGCGGCGTGCTGATGGCGCTGCACTCGGCCCAGGGCCCGCAAATGGGCATCCCGCAAATGATCCAGAGCCGCGCCCAGTTCGGCTCCCTCGGTGCGCTGCTGGTGGTGGTGATCGCCGGCGTGATGTACATCGGCTTCTTCGCCTCCAACATCGTGCTGGCGGGCAAATCCCTGCACGGCGTGGTGGACGTCATCCCGGTGCCGGTGGGCATCGTCATCGGCGCCATTGGTTCGGGCATCATCGGCATCATCGGCTACCGCTTCATCCACGTGCTCAACCGCATCGGCACCTGGGTGCTGGGCGCGGGCATCGTGCTGGGTTTCGGCTACATCTTCACCCACGTGCAAACGGCCGACTTCCTGACGCGCGGTAACTTCAACATCTCCGGCTGGCTGGCCACCGTGTCGCTGGCGGCGCTGTGGCAAATCGCGTTTGCGCCGTACGTCTCGGACTATTCCCGTTACCTGCCGGCGGACGTGCCGGTGGCGTCGACGTTCTGGACTACTTACCTGGGCACCGTGCTGGGTTCCAGCCTGTCGTTCATCTTTGGTGCCGTGGCGGTACTGGCTACGCCGGTGGGCATGGACACCATGGACGCGGTCAAACTCGCGACCGGCTCCATTGGCCCGCTGATGCTGTTGCTGTTCCTGCTCAGCGTGATCAGCCACAACGCACTCAACCTGTACGGCGCGGTGCTGTCGCTGATCACCCTGGTGCAGACCTTTGCCTACCGCTGGATCCCGACGGCCAAGGCTCGTGCGGTGATATCGGTGCTGGTATTGGCGGCGTGCTCGATTGCAGCGGTGTTTGCCTCGAAAGACTTCATCGGGCACTTCGTGGACATGGTGCTGGTGCTGCTGGTGGTGCTGGTGCCGTGGACGGCGATCAACCTGATCGACTTCTATGCGATCCATAAGGGCAAGTACGACATCGGTTCGATCTTTCGGGTGGATGGCGGGATCTACGGACGCTACAACCCACAGGCGCTGTTGGCGTATGCGGTGGGGATTGTGGTGCAGATTCCGTTTATGAATACGCCGCTGTATGTGGGGCCGATTTCGGCACACATCAACGGGGCGGATTTGTCCTGGCTGGTGGGGTTGGTGGTGACGTCGCCGCTGTATTTCTGGTTAGCGAGTCGGGACAGTGCGTATAAGCGTCGGTTGGAGGGAGGGAAGTTGGTGGGTGGGGTTTGAGTGACCCACCCATCGCGTTGATATAGCGTCTATTCCACCCCTGTCCTGCGGGTTCAAAAACCCGCAGGACAGGGGTGTTTTTATGTGTGCGCCAGCGTGCGGAGCGAGGCTCGCGATCGCCGCTACTTTGATTTGATTGCCTTGATAGCTTCCAGGTAGGCGTTGTTACCGATACCGACTTGAGCCCAGACTGGCCTGGTTTCTTCACCTTGCCGGTCGTACTGTTCGTCAGCGTCCCACAAGGTGATGATTTGATTGGGGAACAGGTATTGGTAGGTGTTGTAGATGTGAGTACCCGATGCATCATGGTCGGCAATAAACGAAAACAGCTCTGGCGCTGGTAGCGAGTAAACATCCAGCCCTTTGTAGCTGACGGTGATTTCCGGGCTGGAGGAAATGCCAATAAATTCGACATTACCGTCTGTGCCACATTCGGTCTGGATACAGGAATGATGGAAATAATCGAGGGACTCTCGGGCGCTCTCAAGAGGGAAACCCATGGCTCGCATGGCTTCCCTGGCTTCTGCGCGGGTCACTCCAAGTTTCAAAGGGCCGATGGAATCCAACGGGATGATTTCGAAGGTGAGCACTACGATATTTCCTTATAAAGGGCTGGGCATTTTTCACTGTCGATGGGAACCCGAAGGTATCAAAAATTGGTTACCGGCGGCGGCAGCGTTGTGAGAAAAAGTGCGTTAGCGGGTTTTCTGGTTTTTGTATCCGCACGAAAGCAGGCCTGCCGTAGCAGTTGTCGAGCCCAGGCGAGGCTACGTGGGGCGCGCCACCGCTATCGAGCCGGACGCCGGACCGAGTTGGGCTGACGCAGCCTCGCCGGGGCTCGACAGTTGCTACGAAGTGGGTGAGTAGCGGGTATTGGTGTTGTTAATGCGGCCGCCATCGCGGCCTCGCTAAGGCTCGACGGCTCCCACAGGGGATCGGGGTGTTTGTGGGGTTTGTGTTCGGCGGTGCTGTCGGGGCGTTCTTTCTTTATCATGGGGGCTGTCGTTCCATTTTCCCTCAGGAAACCCAATGCCCACCCTCGCCTTCCGTAACGCCACCCCCGCAGACGCCAACCGTTGCTACGAGATCGAAATCTCGGCCTACGAAGGCGACGAAGCCGCCACCCTGGAAAAGATCGCCACGCGCATTGCCCTGTACCCGCAAGGTTTTCTGATTCTGGAAGCGGACGGCGTTGTGGTCGGTTTCATCAACTGCGGATGCGCCGATGAAGTGGTGATGTCGGATGAGGCCTTAAAGGAGTTGGTGGGGCATTCTGCCGACGCGCCGAATGTGGTGATCATGTCGGTGGTGGTGGACCCCGCCCGGCAAGGCAAGGGCTACTCCACGCGCTTGATGACGGAGTTCGTGCAACGCATGCAGGCGATGAGCAAGAAGACCATTCACCTGATGTGCAAGGACCGGCATGTGGACTTGTATAAACGCATGGGCTATCGCTATGTGCAGCCGTCGGCGTCTGACCATGGCGGGATGGCGTGGCATGAGATGGTGATGGATATCTAGCCATCACACTCAACCCTGTGGCTAGCTGACGCCTGCAACACTCAGGCGCTATGCTGTGCGCCTTTTTACGCGCCCCCCCGGCGGCGCGCCACCGGACGGACTCAACGGAGACACCCGTGCAACGCCTGATCCTGCCCCTCGCCTGCCTCGCCCTGAGTGCCTGTTCCAAACCCGCGACCACCGTCAGCCACGGCGGTGTCACGACCGATAAGCTGCCCGACATCAATCCGGCCGTGATCCGGGACATCGAGCAGTTACAGATGCCGGCACCGACCAAGGCGTTGAGCTACCTGGAACTGGCCGGCACCTCTACCTATCTCAAAACCTCGAAACCGGAACGTATCGAGTTGTTTATAGCACCCGACCCGGCGACCGGGCAGTTGGCGATCAACTACACGGAGAACGGTCACAACGGGCGCCAAATCAGCTGGCGCGGCCTGCTGACCCTCGCCAGCAGCCAGTGGAACAACCGCTCACAAACCACAACCCAGGTCGGCAGCCTGAGTTTTGAAGGCGACTGGAAGCAGATGAATGTTGGCAGTCAAGTGAGTTACACCCTTCAGCAAACCCTCAGCGACAACTACCTCGGGCCCTTGGTCAACGCAACATGGAAGACGGTTTGCACCATCGACAGCGAGGTCTCGGCCAGTCAGTTAAACCCCGGTTTGAGTGGCAACGCCAAGGCGTTGAGCTGCCGCGAGCCCCGGGAAAACCTGCCGCCGTTCCCGATGCAGCATTACTATTATCTGGTTGATTATGGTTTTTTCTACCAGGCCAACATCGACCAGAGCGACGACATTGGCAAGCAGATGAAAATCATGCAGGTGAGGTAATCCCGCGACCTGTTTGACGGCAGCTAAACCTCAAGCCTTTTGCCAAACAGCCGATTTTCATGGCTCTCATTCTGGAACGTGTAAATCGGCGCACCCAGCAGTTCATAACCACGGCGCGGATAAAACCCCAGGGCCCGCTCGTTGCCAATCCACACCGTCGCCCATAACAACGACGCACCGCCCTCCCCGGCACGCTGTTCCGCCGCTTGCAGCAAGCGGTAACCCAGGCCCAGGCCGGTAAACCGTTCCTGGATGTACAGCCGCTGCAGCTCGGCTGCGTTCGGTGTCGAGATCAGCGCATGGCCCGTATCCAGCGCCACCTGGGCAAACCCCACCAGATGCGCGTTGGATTCAGCGACGATAATCGCCGTGCCCGGCTGGGCAATCAGCGCGGCGATCGCCTGGGGCGAAAACGCTTGCAGCGCCTCGGCGGCGATTGAATCGCGAATGCCTTCGGTGGCGTAGGTGTCGAGAAACACCTGCATGCCCAGCACGCCAAGGCATAACGCGTCTTCAGGCCGCGCAGCGCGGATAAGCATGTCGGGGAGCATTCGATAGGCGCTCTTTAATTCAGGAAGGGCAACGTTTTAACACAACTGCACATCTCTGCAATTGCCAGCCGGAATTCGCCCCAGTAGGGTTATCGCTTCCCCCCGCCAACAGGAGCCACCATGACCTGGTTTTCAGACCCCGACGCTGTTGCCCGCTACGCCGAAGGCCCGGTGAGGCTGGTGCCGGGTTTCGAGTCGCTGCAACGCATGACCACCCTGCTGCTGCGCGAAAGCGTCCCGGCCACCGGCGATGTCTTGGTGCTGGGTGCGGGTGGCGGGCTGGAGTTGAAGGCGTTTGCCGACAGCCAGCCCCAGTGGCAGTTTGTGGGCGTGGACCCGTCTGCCGAGATGCTGAAACTGGCCGAAGCCACCTTGGGCCCGTTGATGACGCGGGTGCAGTTGCATGAGGGTTATATTCATACCGCACCCGAAGGTCCGTTTGATGCTGCTACCTGCCTGCTGACCCTGCATTTCATCCCGGCCGAAGAGCGCCTGCAAACCTTGAAAGCACTGTGGCGACGCTTGTTGCCGGGGGCACCGCTGATTGCAGCGCATCACAGCTTCCCGCAGTCCTCGCCAGAGGAAAAAGCCCGCTGGCTGAAGCGGTATGCGGCCTATGCGGTGGATTCCGGCGTACCGGCCGAAGATGCCCAGCGGGCGATTACCGCGATCAGCAGCCATTTGCCGGTGCTGTCGCCCGAGGACGATGAGGCACTGCTGCGGGCGGCAGGTTTTGAAGGTGTCGAGCTGTTCTATGCGGGTTTCAGCTTCAAGGGTTGGATTGCCTACAAACCCGCCTAGCCCGACTTACTTGCGGCGATATTCGCGAGGCGTGACGCCGGTATGGCGCCTGAATACCTGGGAAAAGTGGCTCGGGCTGCCGTAGCCCACTTCAAGTGCGATATCCACGATGCTCAAGGTAGACTCCAGAAGGAGCAGGCGCGCCGCGTTCATCCGCATCTGGATGAAATACTGCGACGGCGACAGCCCGGTGGCCCGGCGAAACAGGCGGCTGAAATGGAAGTCACTCATGCCCGCCGCCATGGCCAGTGACGACAAGCTGAAATCACGATCCAGCCCCGCACGCATGTGCTCAATGGTGCCGTGCAACTTGTAGGCAGGCAACGCATTCGCCTGTTTGAGGTCACCACTGTCATCCCGGTAGTGCCTCACCAGATGCACCGCCAGCGCCTGGCCAATACTCTGCAGATACAGTGAGCTGGCTTCCCGATGCTTGATCACCTCCTGATAAAGGCATCGCATCAATTGTGAGACCTGCGCATCCCGCGCGCCGGACACGTCGCGCAACCGGACTGCGCCCGCCTGCCCCACTAACACCTCGCGCGCCGCCAGCCCGAGCAACCGCTGGCTCAAGTACACGTGCACCACTTCGAACACCGCATCCTGCTCGGTACGCCAACGCATCTCATAGGGCTCGGGAGACATCGTGAGGAAGAAGTCATCAGCCGTCACCACATTCGCCGTCCACGCCTGCCCGACAGCCCGCTCTTCCACCCGCGCACCACCCGATATCACCAGCACCAGCAAAGGCTCGGCGACGGCCGGAATGATCAGGTCCTGAGTGGTGCTGTGGTGCCGGTAGAGTTGAATCTGCACGTCGGCATCCAGACGCGGACGTACCGCCTGATGGGCCGCCCCCGGAAGGTATTCGGGCATCTTGTGCGCAGGGATGCGGGCCTGTTGATCCGGGCGTTTCACGGGCTTGTGCGGTTGCATGACAGGTCACCAGACCGGTGGAAAATGCCCCATCATAGTGGATAAAAAAGCAATATCGCGACAGTCAGGCAAGACGGCGCCAGATTCAACCCCCGGGATAGGCGAAAGTAAGGACGTCTACAGCGCCACCCTGTCGCTGGACACCTGAACTGGAGAGCTTTATGACTTCCGATAACCGCAATGAATTTGAAGGCCAAGTGGTGTTAGTGACCGGTGCCGCCAGCGGAATAGGCCGCGCTGTCGCCCTGTTAATGCATGAAAAAGGCGCGAAAGTCGTGGCCGAAGACAAGAACGCGACAGTGGAACAACTGGCCAGACCCGGCCTGGTGCCCCTGGTGGCAGACATCACCCGGGACGGTGCAGCCGAAACAGCCGTCGCCACGGCAATCAAGCATTTTGGGCGCCTGGATATCCTGGTCAACAACGCAGGCATCATCATCAACAAGCGGGTGATCGACATGACCCGGGAAGACTGGGAAGCCATCCAGTCCGTCAATGTAACCGCAGCGTTTCTGCATTCGCGCGAAGCGATAAAGGTGATGATCCCCAACCGCGGCGGCGCCATTGTGAACATCGCCTCTTACGCGGCCTACCAAGCCTTCCCGACCATCGCCGCTTATACGGCGTCCAAGGGTGCACTGGCGCAGTTGACCCGCACATTGGCGCTGGAGGTCATTGACCATGGGATACGCGTCAACGCCGTCGGTTCCGGGGATGTAGTCACCAACATCCTCAACAACGTGGTTGAGGACGGCCCATCGTTCCTCGCACAACACGGCACAAAAACGCCGATCAAGCGCGCCGCACAACCCGAGGAAATCGCCGAAGTGGTGGCGTTCCTGGCATCAGGCCGCGCGTCATACATGGTAGGCGCAGTGGTTATGGCAGATGGCGGAATGAGTGTTCGCGCTGGCGCCTAGGCAAGCCGTCACCAACTCCCCGACGCCCCACCCCCACCGCTGGAACCGCCACCACCCGATGAACTGCTGCTGGAGCTGGAGCTTGAACTGGAGGAACTCGAACTCCCGCCCGAACCCGAACCCGACCCGTCGCTAATGCCATGGGCAAAGATGAACAGCGCGGCGAACGACGCAAAGGGGAACGCCAGCAGCCATCCCGTGGCACCCTTGTCGATCAATGTGCCGGCCACCCCATACACCACCAGCACTGCCACCAGCCGCGCGATAAAGCCAACCTGGCTCTCTTGCCACATGCCCTTCATCACCAGGAACAGGCCGAAGTACAGGCCCAGAATCACCAGCCCGCCCATGGGATAGGCCAGCCAGTGGATCAGGGAAAGGTCGCGCACAAAGTGGTCGGTCAGCAGCACGCCGGCGATATAGCCCAGCAGCGCCAGCACCGTATAAAACGCCGCCCGCGCCTGCCACAGCGCGCCGAACGTGGCGCCGCCGATCAACATGCACAAGGGCAGCAACAGCAGGTACACCGGCCAGTCTTTGCCGCCCGCCACCGCGACCAGCGCCACGGTGACAATCACCACCGCCATCAGCGCCCGGCGCCAAGGGAGTTTTTCAGCGCCCATCAGCACGCCGACCACCCCGCCAAACATAAACGCCAGGAGCACCGCATAAGCCTCAGGCGGGAAACCGGCCTTGGCCACGTCGGGCAAGTTGCCGCCGTCCACCAGCACCGTCAGGTCATCCACGGCTTGCTGGACGCCACCCGCATAATCGCCCTGGCGAAAGGCCGGGGTGATGTGTTCTTCGATGATGCGGTGGGCCAGCAGGTCGGTGACCACGCCTTCCAGGCCGTAACCGACTTCGATGCGCACCTTGCGGTCGTCCTTCGCCACCAGCAGCAGGATGCCGTCGTTGATGTCCTTGCGCCCCAGTTTCCAGGCGCGGAACAGTTGGTTGGCGAAGTCCTCGATGCTTGCCTCGCCGGTGCTCGGCAACAGCATCACCGCCACCTGGGCGCCCTTGCGTTGCTCAAGGCCGGCAAGCTGCCCGGTCATGCGGGATTGGCTGGCGGCGTCGAGGGTGTTGGTCAGGTCGATCACCCGCTGGTCCAGGGGGACCGTGACCAGCCCAGGGGGCGCGGTATCGGCCAACACCTGCGTGCCGGAAAAAATCACCAGCAAGCCCAGCACACACTGCCGTAGGAACACCATCATGTTTTGTTACCTGAAGTTTCATCCTGAATGGGCCGACTTTACCCTATCGACGCGATAAACAGGTGACCCGACGCCATCGACTATCTAGACTCTCGTCACCGCCCGCATCAACACGAGAAACCCATGGAGCTTCAGCAACGCAACAACGTCAGGGTACTTGGCGACGGTCCATCGACGCTGGTGTTCTCCCATGGCTTCGGCTGTGATCAAACCATGTGGAGTTATCTGTTTCATCACTTCACCGGGCGCTTTCGCGTCGTGCTGTACGACCTGGTGGGTGCGGGGCAGTCCGACCTGGGCGCGTACGACGCGGAAAAATACGGCTCGCTGGCCGGCTACGCCCGCGACCTGGGCGAAATCATTGAGGAATACGCCATTGGCCCGGTCATTCTGGTGGGGCACTCCGTCAGCGCCATGATCGGTGCGCTGGCCGACCGTCAGTCCCCCGGGAAAGTCGCCGCGCATGTGATGATCGGCCCGTCGCCCTGCTATATCGACTCGGGTGCCTATACGGGCGGGTTCACCCTCGACGACATCCATTCGTTGCTCGATACCCTCGACAGCAATTACCTCGGCTGGTCCAGCACCATGGCGCCGGTGATCATGGGCGCCCCCGGGCAACCGGCCCTCGGTGAAGAACTGACCAACAGCTTCTGCCGCACCGAGCCTGAAATCGCCAAGCGCTTCGCCCGAGTGACCTTCCTGTCGGACAACCGCCAGGACATCGCCGGCCTGATGACCCCCACACTGATTTTGCAGTCCACCGACGACTTGATCGCACCGGTCTGTGTGGGCGAGTACCTGCACGCCGCAATGCCTGCCAGCACCTACTGCCTGGTGGACAACGTGGGCCACTGCCCGCACATGAGTGCACCCGGCGCCTGTTCGGCGGCCATGGACAGTTTCCTGTTGCCATGGGTGGGCGCCGATGCCAGCCGATGACCTGTCACTGCCGGACGCCCAGCGCCTGTTCGACGGCGCGCCCTGCGCACTGGTGGTCACCCGGGAAGACGGCACGATCGAGCAGGCCAACCAGTGCTTCAGCGACTGGACCGGCTTCAGTGCCGGCGAATTGAAGGGCCGGCGGTTTCAGGACTTGCTGACGATGGGCGGGCGAATCTTCCATCAGACCCACCTCGCCCCGCTGATGAAAATGCAAGGCTCCATCGCCGAAGTAAAACTCGACCTGCTGCACCGCGACCGGCACACCGTCACGGTGCTGCTCAACGGCGTGCGGCATGAACAGGCGGGCACGGTCTACAACGAGTTGGCCCTGTTCGGTACCACCGACCGCGATAAGTATGAGCGTGAACTGCTCAACGCCCGCAAGCTGGCTGAAGCCTTGCTGCTGGAAAAGACCGCCGCCGAAATGGCGCTGCAGCAGGCTCAGGCCGAACTGAACAACGCCTATGAAATTGCCCAGCGCCGGGCATTGTTTGCCGAGCAAATGGTGGCGATCGTCAGCCATGACCTGAAAAACCCACTCACCGCGATCAAAATGGCCTCGGAAATCCTCGCCCGCGGCGAACGCAGCCCCAAGGAGCGCCAACTGCTGGGGCATATCGGCCTGTCCAGCGACCGGGCACAGCGAATGATCGCCGACCTGCTGGACTTCACCCTGGCCAGAGTCGGCCAGGGCATCGGCATTAGCCCGGTGGTCATCGACCTGCACACGGTCACCCGGGACAGCCTCGATGAGTTGCGGGTGGCCTTCCCCCAGGCAACCCTGAACCATCAGGCCACCGGCAGCGCCAATGCCTTCCTGGATGCCGACCGCGTCCAGCAAATCATCGGCAACCTGGTGGCGAACAGCGTGGCCTACGGCGACCTGCAACACCCGATAACGGTCACCTCGCACCAGGACGAGCAAGAAAGCAGGTTGTCGGTGCATAACCAGGGCGCGGTCATTCCTAAAGCGTTGATTGCCGTACTGTTCGAACCCATGACCCGTGGCGCCGACCAGGACAGTGAGGTGCGCAGCGTAGGCCTGGGGCTGTTCATCGTGCGGGAAATCGCCCAGGCCCATGGGGGTGATGTTTCAGTGAGTTCCAGCCTGGGCCAGGGCACAACCTTCAGCGTGCACTTTCCATTGCGCACCCCATAACCGCATCCTCGACAATGCCGTGGAGAATGGTTTGCACGGCGCCCGTCAATACCACCCCGCCGTGCCCGGCCCAGTGCACCGTCAACGTACCGCCGTCGCATTGCACGTCGACGGTGTGATCCAGCAGCCCGCGACGGATCCCGTTGACCACTGCGCCACAACAGCAAGAGCCCGAGCCCTGCGGAATGCCGCCGCCACGTTCCCAGATGCGCAGGCGAATATGGCCACGGTCCAGCACCTGCACGAAGTGCACATTGGTTTTTTCGGGAAACAGCGGATGGGTTTCGAGCACCGGCCCGATGGCTGCAATGTCGATGACCGCCAGATCGTCGACAAAGAACGTGCAGTGCGGGTTGCCCATGCTGCACGCCGCCGGGTCGCCCTCAAGCGGCAAGTGTTCGGTGTTCGTTGCTTGCGCCAGCGGAATGGCTTCCCAGCCCAATGACGGCGGCCCCATGTCCACCGACACCCGCTGGCCCGATTCGCGCACGCAGGTCAGCAGGCCCCGGTTGGTACGCAGCAGCACGGAAGTGGTGCCGGCTTCGCGCATCAGCATGTCTGCCACCCCACGGGTGGCGCTGCCGCAGGTGTCGAGCGGCGTGCCATTGGGGTTCCAGAACAGGATGCGGGCGGCGGCGTCAGCACAATCGAGCACCACGGCCAGTTGATTGAAGCCGATGCCGCGATGGCGATCCCCCAGGCGGCGGGCGACGTCAGACGTTATCGGGTCATGCTGGCCGCGCCGGTCGATCACGATGAAGTCATCACCGTGGGCGTGCATCTTTACGAACTGCAAGGTCATGGGCGTCCTGTTCCAGAGCTGTCTCTGCGCCCAAGCATACGGACGTAATGGGTATTTCATCAAATACCCGGCAAGCTCATGTTAACGTCGCGCGATTGCGCCATGGCCACTCAATCCCAGAGAGAAAGCATGCTACAACGCCCCCTGACAACCGTGGTTCTGGCCGCGCTGCTCGCCTCGTTCGCCCACGCTGCGGTGGCCGCGCCCCCCGTGCTGAGCGCGTGCCAACCCGCCAGCTCGAACCCGACCTCCAAATCGCTGCTCGCCGCCGCCCAGCGCCACCTCGGCGACCAGCCCGACGCCCTGCCCCATCTGCACACCGAGGGCACGCTGCCCAACCAGGGCATCCGCGAGCAAAGCATTGCCGCCGAGAAGGACTGGCCGGTGATGCGCCAGGCGGCCCTGGCCTGGCGCCTGAGCCGTGATACGCGCTACCTCAAGCAAGTCGACGACTACCTCAGCGCCTGGGCCAGCACCTATCAGCCGGATTTCAACCCGATCGACGAGACCAACCTCGACATGCTGATGGGTGCCTACGCGCTCACCGCCAGCGACCTTCGCCCCCAGACCCGCGACGCCACCCGCGCGCTGCTGACCAGCCTGGGCAACGGCTACATCGAGCGCATCAAGCAATTCCATGGCGAAAAGAAAGCCACCAACACCAATAACTGGCAAAGCCACCGCGTGAAGCTGGTCACCGTGGCCGCCGCCGCATTGGGCGACCGCGAGATGCTGGAAGAGGCCTTTCGGCTGTTCCAACAACAGATCACCGACAACGTGCTGCCCGACGGCTCGGTCACCGACTTCCAGGACCGTGATGCCCTGCACTACGTGGTCTACGACCTGGAGCCGCTGGTGCAGGCGGCGTTGGCGGCCAAGCCCTACGGCATTGGCGGCAACTGGCTGGACTATACCGCCGCCCACGGTGGCTCCCTGAGTGAAGCACTGGACTGGCTTGCCCCGTATGCCAAGGGCCAGCGCAGCCACGAAGAGTTCGTGCACACCCACGTGCAGTTCGACAAAGACCGCGCCCGCGTCGGCGAGCCGGGCTACAGCGGCGAATGGAACCCGAAAAGCAGCAATACGCTGTACTGGCTGGCGGCGCAGTTGGACGCGCGGTATTTGCCGGTGGCTGAACAGCTCGCGCCCAAACCCTCGGACTGGATCAGCGCCTGTTATTTGAAGTGAGCCGTCCGTTAGACTGAGCCGACTCACCCATTCGAAGGATCGACAATGCTTATCGTATTCAGCGGCCTGCCCGGCACCGGGAAGACCACAATTGCCAAGGCCCTTGCTGTCCAGACCGGTGCTGTTTACCTGCGCATCGACACCATCGAGCAGGCCATCCGGGACGCAGGGGTCCTGGTACAGGGCGTGGGCAGCAGCGGTTATCAGGTGGCCAATGCGCTGGCGTTGAGCAATCTGGCTCTGGGCCAAAGGGTGGTGGTTGATTGCGTGAATCCGGTGGCTGAAAGCCGTCAGGCGTGGCGCGAAACCGCTCTGCGCGCGGGTATGCCGCTGGTGAATATCCAGGTGGTTTGCTCAGACCCACGTGAACACCAACGCCGGGTGGAAACACGCACCGGCGATATTCCCGGGCTCACGCCGCCCACCTGGCAATCCGTATTGGCCCATGAATATGAGCCGTGGCAAGCATCGCCGTTTACCGTCGACACCGCGCACGTGTCGCCCAGCGAGGCGCTGACAATGATCAGCGCGCAGCTCAGGGTTTAGAGCGCACTTTCCATCGCCTTCATCAACACCGGGTCCCGCCCGTAGATATCCGGCGCGTACAGCAATGCGCCCTTGCCATCGACCTGCACCGTCCAATACCCCAACAACACCGGTACCGGCGTCGCGAGCCGGAACTCGTGGGTGGTTTCTGTCGCCAGCAGTTCTTCGGTGCGGATCTTCTCTGCCGGGCTCACCAGCAAGTCCCGCAGTTGCAGCGGCTGTTCAACCCGCACACACCCGGAGCTGAAAGCCCGTGGCCCCTTGGAGAACAGCGGCTGGCTCGGGGTGTCGTGCAGGTACACCGAATACGGGTTGGGAAAGCGCAGCACGATCCGGCCCAGCGGGTTGCGCGGGCCGGCGCCCTGGCGCAGCAGGATGTTGCCGGGGTGCGACCAGTCGACCTGTTCCGGCGCCAGCGGGTTGCCCTGGCTGTCGAGCACCTGCAGGTTCTGTTGACGCAGGTATTCGGGGTTCAGGCGGATGGCCGGCAGCTTGTCCTCGCGCATGATGGTGGGCGGAATGGTCCAGGTGGGGTTCAGGGTCAGCCGGGTGATGCGCGACTTCAGCAGCGGCGTCTGGCGGTCGGCGCGGCCGACTTGCAGGCGGGTTTGCCACACCGGTACGCCGCCCTGGTAGAAGCTCAATTGCGCCGCTGCCACGTTGACGAGTACGCCTTCGGGCTCAAAGTCCCGGGACAGCCAGCGAAACCGTTCAAGGTTGATGCGCAACTGTTCGCGGCGAATCGCCGGGCTGATGTTCAGCTCGGTGACGGTACCGGGCCCGATCACGCCATCGGCTTGCAAGGAGTGGCTCAACTGGAAGGTCTTGACCGCGTTCACCAGTTCACCCCGGTACTGCGTACCGGACGAGGTGATGCTCAGGTAGCCGCCATTGACCATTCGCCGCGCCAGTTGCGGCACCCGCGCATCGTCCATGCCCGGACGCAACAGCGGGCCGCTGGCGACCGCGTCCCAATGGGGCAACGGTTGCTGGCGCAGTGCGGCGTAGGCACTGCGCAGGCTGAGGTATAACGGCGCGCTGGGGCGGGCCTGATCGAAGGCTTGGGGAATGTTCTGCAGGCCGGCCTCGGCCATCGCCAGCACCTGGGTGTCGGGGTCCTGGGCCGGTGGTTGCGAATGCCAGAGGGGTTCGAAGCGCGACTGCTGCAGGCGGCCGAAATGCAGGTCCTGCAGGGCTTGCAGGTATTGCTGGCTGCTGCCGATGTCGCTGCACAGCACGTTCCCCGTGGCCTCCAGCGAAGGCAGTCTATAGTGAGTCGGATCCAAGCCGTCATCGGCCAGCATCAGCAGTTGGGCTTGCAACGCGGTGCGGCGCTCACCCTCCGACCAGAGCACCACGTCCCCCTGCTGCTGATAAAAAGCCTGCAAGCGCGCCAGTGAAGGGGCGTCGACTTGCCCGGCCAGGCCGGGGCAAACCGTCGACAATTGCGAGAGCGCCAGCTGCACCGGGGCCGGCGACACCACCAACAGGTCTTCGGCTGTCGCGACCAGCGGTGCAACGAGCAGGCAAATGCTCAAGTAACATGCGTGTTTTTTGAACAATCGCTTAGCTCCCATCCACGGCGGAGATGCTCTATACATGCTGACCTTTTGCTGCCGACTCGGCCTGATCATCTCGACCTTTGCCTCGCTGAGCACCGTTGCGCTCGCAGACACGGGTAAACCTCATACTCTGTATAGCAGCCTCGCCCACGCGGCTCCAGAACTCAACCCCGCTGTGCTTAAAAGTGCCCTCACGGCCATGCAGTGCGCTGTAGGAAACGGCCTTGAACAGTCCGATCGACTGGCCGTCATCGACTATTCCCAACCATCGACCGCCCGTCGCCTGTGGATCTTCGACCTGCGCAAGAAGACGTTAGTGCTGCGGGACCTGGTGGCCCACGGGCAAAAATCCGGGGAAAACTTTGCCACGCAGTTCTCCAACCGCGAGGGCAGCTACCAGTCCAGCATTGGCTTGTTCCGCACCCAGGAGAGCTACGAAGGCGCCCATGGCTACTCATTGCGCATGGACGGCCTGGAGCCGGGGTTCAATGACCGTGCGCGGGACCGCGCCATCGTGATTCATGCCGCCGAGTACGTCAGCCCCTTGTGGAGCAAGCGCGAAGGCCGCATCGGCCGCAGCCAGGGTTGCCCGGCCGTGCGCCCGCAAGTGGCGCGCCAGGTGGTGGATAAGCTCAAGGACGGCCAGTTCATGTTTTCCTGGTACCCCGACCAGCGCTGGCTGAAGTCCTCGGCCTACCTCAACTGCAAGCCACGCCAGATGGCGAGTGCCGGCACCGTCAAAGGCGGTTGATGGTCTCGCCGTTGCCGTGCACCATGCGGCTCACGCCACCAGGAACTTCACCGTGTTCCTGGGCTTGATGAGAGAGAGACCCTAGATGCTTTTACATCAATCCACCTGGATCGAGATTGGTCAGTTTCTGGAACGCAGCCGCAGCATCGTGATTCCCATCGGTTCCAACGAGCAACACGGCCCCACCGGCCTGCTGGGCACCGACTGGATGTGCCCGGAAATCATCGCCCATGAAGCGCAAAAAAACGCCGACATCCTGATCGGACCGACCTTCAATATCGGCATGGCGCAACACCACCTGGGCTTTCCCGGCACCATTTCCCTGCGCCCTTCCACCTTTATCGCGGCGATTGGTGACTGGGTGCGCTCGCTGGCGGGCCACGGTTTCGAAAAGATCCTGTTCCTCAATGGCCACGGCGGCAATATCGCGTCGATCGAAGCGGCGTTCTCCGAGCTGTACGCTGAAGCGAGCTTCACCGGGCGCCCGTCGGGTTATGCGCTGAAGCTGTGCAACTGGTGGGACCTGGAAGGCGTGAACGAACTGGCGCATCAGCAATTTCCGGTCGGCCACGGCAGCCATGCCACGCCGTCGGAGATCGCGGTGACCCAATGGGCCTACCCGCACGCGATCAAGTCGGCTGACTACTCGCCGCAAATCGCCAACACGGGCCCGATCCGCGAAGCCCGCGACTTCCGCGCCCGCTTCCCGGATGGCCGCATGGGTTCGGACCCGGCACTGGCTACCCCGCAAAAAGGCGGTGAGTTGGTGGCGTTGGCGGCAAAAGGCCTGGTGAAGGCGGTCGATGCGTTCAGCAGCGAGCCAAAGCCGAGCTGATTCATTCGCTCAAGGCAATGAAGATCAAATGTGGGAGCTGTCGAGCCCCAGCGAGGCTGCGATGGGATCACCTCGGTGTCACTGTAAGACCGCAGCGATGCCATCGCAGCCTCGCTAAAGCTCGACAGCTCCCACACTGGATCCGCGCCAGTCGATTACAGGCAATCCCGCGCCGCATGTTCGAAACGCGACGGCTTGAACGGCGACGCCACCGGCTTGCGCTCGTACAGGAACACCTTGCCGCCGTCCTGCGCCTTGTAGACCTCCAGAATGTTGTCTGCGGCGATCTTGCTGCTCACCACGATCCGGGCGTGCCGCGAGTTCTGCGTCACGGTGGCGGTCATCTCGTATTTCTCGAACTTGGGCACCACGCACTGCACATAGGCCTCGGGTTCCTTGGCAGTTTGCAGGGTGAGGGTTGGAGCGTTGGGGGCGGACGCACAGCCCGTCATCAAAACAGAAGCAAAAGCCATCGCAGGCACTAACAACACGCGCATAAAAAATCCTGAAAAATAGAAGAAGTGGGCTAACCGGCGGCGACCAACGCCTTGAGCGAGGCATCGAACTGTTTCAATGCATTCAACTGAACGTCGCGCTGCTGCCCAATCTGTGCAGCGATCTGGGGCGCCGTTTTGTCATGTACCCATACAGAAGGCAAGTGCATTTGCATCGAACCCTCGGCTTTGGCGATGTATTGCAGGTCAATGTCATAGAATTTGGCCACAAACCGCGCCTCCACCACGTCATTGCGCTGGGTCAACAACTGGTTGTAGGTGTCGAGCAGCACCACCACATCCGGATGCGCCTGCAAGAGTTCATCAAGGGTGTCGTAACGGGTGACCGAGGCAAAGGTGTGCCGCAGGGACGTCATCAGCCAGTCAATCGCCAGGTCCGGGTCGGAGCTGTCGACAAACGCCTGGCGAATTTCCTCGTCCAATTGGCCCTTGGCACCATTGACCGCCATGTCGTGGTAGCGCGCCAGGTACTGCAGGTTATCGAGGGTGTTGTCGCTGTAGAGCACGCCGACCGATTGCGAGTGTTGCAAACTCAGCGGGCTGGCGGCGATGGGCGATAAATGACTGGCTTGCAGGCCCCCGGCCACCGCCGACGCAGCTGCGCCAATCCCGCTCATCAGCAGCGCCACCAGGGCCAATCCAGTAAAAGTCCTCATCGCAGGGTCCTTGCACATCATTTCCGATGAAGGCAATTGTCCTCCTTTTCCAGAAAAACAGAACTCGCAATACTTGATGGTGACTATTATCTGGAGCAATAGTGTCGTGCAGGCCGCCCCACACAAAATGATAAGGAATGCCTATGAACCCCCATCAGAAAACCTTCGACCGCATCCGTGAAGCCGTGCTGCCGGAATTTCGCGACCGGGTTGCCGAGTACCTGGTCGATTATGAGGACGTGCTGCTGCACAACGCCGCAGAACCGGAAGTGGTCTACGCCATCGCCCAGCAACTGCGCGGGTACTTGCGCGGTTTGAACACCACCCGGGTGCTGGGCATGGCCGACTGGGAGGACCTTGACCGCCGGGTGGTACAGACATGGCTGGTGTTGCTGGAAGCCGAATAGCCGCGCGCAACGGGCTCAGCGGATATCCACGCGGTAACGGAAGTGTTCGGCATGGCCACGGCCGCGTCGCAACTCCAGGGGTTGGCCGGCGTAATCCCGGGCCAGCCGCTCGATCACCATCACCGGGCTGCCCACCGGCACCTGCAGCCAGCGCGCCCACACCTCATCGATGGACTCGGCGGTAAGGGCTTCCTCGGCAGACGCCACGACCTGCCCGCAGACCTCTTCGTAGGTCGGGTACAACAACAAGCCCTGACGGGTCAGGTCGACGTCCAACAGCGCCTGGAAGCGCGCACGCGGCAGCCAGATTTCCTCGGCCAGTACCGGCCCGGTGTCCAGCACGTGCACCCGCACGATGCAAATCACCGGCGCATCCGGCTCCAGCCCCAACACCTCGCTTACCGACAACGGCGCCTTCACCGGCTTGACCGACAGGATCCGGCTCTGTGGCAGCTGGCATTCTCCGCCCGGGCCCTGGAAGCGGAAACACCGGAACAACGACGATTGAAACTTCGGGCGGCGCACAAACGTACCCCGGCCTTGTTGGCGTTCCAGGATGCCTTCACCGACCAGCGCCTCGATGGCTTTACGCACGGTGCCGGTGGACAGCTGGTATTGGGTGGACAGCACCGCCTCAGGGGGAATCGCCGCCCCGGCTCGCCAGTGGTTATTGGCAATCTGCTCAATCAGATGATCCCGAAAGCGTTGGTACAGCGGCAGGCGGGAGTCACTCGACAGTATATTCATGGACCAGGATTCACTTTGTAATTGAGAAGGTGACTACAGCGACGGTCGTGCCTGCTTGACCCATTCCTGGACCGAAGGCCGTTGCCATTGGCGCCGGGCGTACGCCACCAGGTTGGCGGGCACGCTGTCACCGTTGAGGATCAGCCGGTTGAGCATCACGGCCAGGTCCACGTCGGCAATCGACCACTCGCCGAACAGGTAGTCGCGCCCGTCAGCCAGCAGCGCCTGTGCCGCGCTGATCAGCTTTTGCGCTGCCGATTGCGCTGCCGCCGACAGCGGCTCGCCCTTGAGCCCGTAAAACACCACCAGGGTCGAACGCTCCTGGCGGATCGGCATCAGGTCACTGCGCAACCACGCCTGAACCTGGCGCGCCCTCGCCCGCTGGCGAGGTTCTGCCGGGTACACCGGGACCTGTGGGAACACTTCTTCCAGGTACTCGGTAATCGCCGAGGACTCGGACAACGCAAACTCACCCTGCACCAGGGTCGGTACACGCCCGGTCAACGACAACTGGGCGAACGCCTCGGACTGGTTCTCGCCCGTGTCGAGGTTCAGGGTGACCAGCTCGAACTCCAGGCCTTTTTCCCGCAGGGTCACGAACGCCGACATCGCGTAGGGGCTGGTGAAGTGGGCGTCAACGTACAGGCGTAGCGAGCGATTGTTCACGACGGGATCTCCTTGGCTGGAACGCCACACTACGAGATCCCGGGACGCAAATGAAATGCAGGGTTTTTATGGGGGCATTCCTGTCTGGAATACCAGCGATAATGGCAATACTATGGCGTCTAGCCACCCTGCCCTTTACACCCAAAAACAGATCAAGGAACGATCAATAGATGAAACAAGCGGTAGTCGTCATCCACGGCATCGGCGAGCAGCGCCCGATGGACACCCTGCGCAGCTTCGTGGAAGCGATGATCCCGGCGGACACCCCCGAGGCCACGCCGTTCTACTGGAGCAAACCCGACCGTTTTTCGCGCAACTTCGATTTGCGCGTGTTGAAGTCGGCGGGCCGCAACACCACGGATTTCTACGAGTACTACTGGGCCCACAAGATGCAGGGCACCAAGGTCGGCCACCTGCTGAGTTGGCTCTGGGACATTTTCAAGCGCCCGCGCCGGGATATTCCCACCGCCATCGTGCCGATCTGGCGCGCCACCCGCTGGACCGTGCTGGCCCTGCTCGTGCTGCTGGTCAGCGGCACCCTGGCGACGCTGTATGGCCGGTTCCCCCACAGTGACAATCCCTTTGCCCTGATCCCGGTGCTGCTGGCGGTGATCGGCCTGGGCTTGAAGTACTCGGCGCTGTCGTACCTCGGCGACGCCGCCCGCTACCTGAGCCCCAACCCGCAGAACGTGGCGGTGCGCGAACAGATCCGCGCCGATGGCGTCGACCTGCTGCGGGCCCTGCACGACAAGGGCGACTACGACCGCATCATCGTCGTCGGCCACAGCCTGGGCAGCGTGATTGCCTACGACATCGTCGGCTACCTGTGGCACGAACATCACGACCAGTTGCATCCCACCAGCCCGGAACTCGCCGACCGCTACGCCAACCACGAGCGCCTGCAACCGGTGGTCCAGGACACGCTGCCCAAGGCCGGAAACGCCCTCGACGGTCGCCTGCAAAGCCTGCTGCGGTTTCGCGAGCAACAGGCCGAAGCCTTTATCGAACAACGCAACCTCGGCAACCCGTGGCGCATCACCGACCTCGTCACCGTCGGCAGCCCCATGGCCCACGCCAGCCTGCTGCTGGGCCGCAGCGTGAGCGACTTCCAGCGCCGCATCGAACGCCGCGAAGCGCCCGCCTGCCCGCCCACACTCGACGAAAAGGGCTATGGCTACAGCGGCCGGCTTTCCCTCACGGTGGGCCAGCGCCCCTTTTCACCGCTGTACCTGCACCACGCCGCCGCGTTCGCCGTGACCCGCTGGACCAACCTCTATTTCCCAGCGCCAATGGGCCTGTTTGGCGACATCGTCGGCGGCCCGGTCAGCCCGGTGATGGGCGCCGGCGTGCTGGACCTGCCGGTCACCGTGGGCAAGTGGAAAGGCTGGCTGGCCAAGTCCTGGCTCAGCCACACCCACTACTGGAGCGAACGCGGCGGCAAGCAGGGCTACCTCGGTAAACTGGCCACCGATGAGGCGGCAATCACCCTCGGCGAACGCCCGTCGGCGACGCAAGCGCTGCGTTGGGCGATCGATCTCAAAGGTGTTCGGCGTTTTCGCCAGGCGGGCGCCAGGGACATCGTGGCCGAATCAGAGGCCTAGCCCGAAAAGCCACCGCTCTCCAGAAACGCCCGCTCCTCTTCTGTCGTGACCCTGGCCAGCACCTCATTACGATGGGGAAAGCGCCCGAACCGCTCGATGATGCGGGCATGCTCTTTTGCCCAGTGATAGGTATTGGCATCGAGTTCCTTGTTCAGCGCCACCGACAATTGCTGATCCTCGGGGTCTTCAGAATGCTCGAACGGCAAATAACAAAACGCCCGCAACGGGGTTTCAATCAACGTGTCCATCCCCGCCTCGACCATTTGCCGCGCATACAGGCGCGCCAGCGGGTCGGTGGCGAACATATGCGCCGTGCCACGAAAGGTATTGCGCGGGAACTGGTCCAGCAGCAACAGCAACGCCAACGCGCCTTCAGGTGATTGCATCCAGCCCTCCAGCTCACGCCGGGCCGCCTGTAAATGCAACGTGTAAAAAGCCTCCCGAAAGCGCTGGTCAAACGCCTCATCCTTGGCAAACCACAGCTTGGGCCCCGCTTGCTTCCAGAACTCAATAACCGCCCGCGATCCATTTTCCATCGTCGTCACAACCCTCTCCTCACTCACGCCCCAAATTTCATCATCACTCTAAACAAAACCTTTAAAGTTTCGGAATGTGTCTGAATGTTTCTACTGCACAAAGGTATTGTTGATGATCCTACGCCTCGCCCAGATTTTCAGTGACTCCAACACCCAGGTTCGCACCAAGCTGTTTGGCATCTACGGGGTATTGATCGGCATTAACGTGGCCGCCTGGGTTTGGGCGCTGGTGGCGTTCCATGATCATCCGGTGCTGCTCGGCACGGCGCTGCTGGCCTACGGTTTCGGGCTGCGGCATGCGGTGGATGCTGACCATATTGCTGCCATCGACAACGTCACCCGCAAGCTGATGCAGGAAAACAAACGCCCGGTGGCGGTCGGGTTCTTTTTCTCCCTGGGGCACTCTTCGGTGGTGGTGCTGGCGTCCATTGGCGTCGCGTTTGCGGCGTCGGCGATGCAGGACCGGTTTGAAGGCTTCAAGGCCATCGGCGGAGTGATCGGCACGTCGGTCTCGGCCTCGTTCCTGTTGGTGATCGCCTTGATGAACCTGGTGATCCTGCACGCGATCTACAAGGCCTGGCGTCATGTGCGCCAGGGCGGCGCGTACGTGGAGGATGACTTTGACCTGTTGCTGGCAGACCGTGGCTTTATGGCGCGGCTGTTCCGCCCGGTGTTTCGCCTGATCAGCCGCAGCTGGCACCTGTACCCGCTGGGTTTCCTGTTCGGCCTGGGTTTCGACACCGCCACCGAGATCGGCCTGCTGGGGATTTCTGCAACACAGGCATCACAGGGTCTTTCGCCGTGGGCGATCATGGTGTTCCCGCTGCTGTTCAGTGCCGGCATGTCCCTGGTGGACACCCTCGACGGTCACCTGATGCTGGGGGCGTATGGGTGGGCGTATATGAAGCCGATCCGCAAGATCTACTACAACATGACCATCACCCTGGTGTCGGTGGTGGTCGCGGTGGTGATCGGCAGTATTGAAGCGCTGGGGTTGATTGGTGACCAGCTGGATTTGAAGGGGGCGTTCTGGGGCTTTATCGGCGCGCTGAACGACAGCTTCGGGATGCTGGGCTACATGATCATCGGGATCTTTGTGGCCAGTTGGGCGATCTCGGTAATGCTATATCGCCTCAAGGGGTTTGACCGGATTGAAGTGAAGGCGGGTTGACCTTCTGGCTGTGCAGCCCGCTCAAGCTGGAGGTGTGGCGCAGGGACTTTTGTGGCAAAGGGGGCTTGTTGTGGTTAGCGGGGCTTGTTGTGGCGAGGGGGCTTGTCCCCCGTTGGAGTGCGCAGCGCTCCCAGCTTTTTTGGGGCCGCTGCGCAGCCCAACGGGGGACAAGCCCCCTCACCACAACAAGCTCCCTCGCCACAAGATATTCATAGGTTTGGGCGGCTTAGAAATCCACCGTCGCCGATAACTTCACGGTCCGCGGCTCGCCCTGGGTCAGGTAGTTATTGGCCGTCGACGCCGACGACCAATACGCCTTGTTCGCCACGTTCTCCACGTTGGCGCGCAAGGTGATGTACTTGTCGTCGGCCTTGAAGCCATACCGCGCGCCCAGGTCGACGCGGGTCCAGGCCGGAATGCTCAGGCTGTTGGCGGCGTTGACGTATTCGCCCCCGGTGCGCAGCATCCGTGCGCTGACCGCCGCGCCCTGGAGGCCCGGCACGTCCCAATCCGCGCCGACGTTGTACTGGAAGCGCGGCACGCCGGCGGCGCGGTTGCCGTCGGTGGCGCCGTTGGAGGTGCTCTTCTGTTCGGTGTCCATCCAGGTGGCGCCGGCCAGCAGGCGCAGGCCGTCGATGGGCTCACCGAACACGTTGAGTTCTACGCCTTTGTTGATCTGCTCACCGTCGACAGTAAAGGTGTCGAGCCGCTGCCCCGGGAAGCGGGTGGTGGCATTGTTCGGCTGTTCGATGCGATACACGCCCAGGGTGGCGCCGTAGTTTTCCCAGTCCAGCTTGACCCCGGCTTCCGTCTGCTTGCTGCGCTTGGGCGGGAATACCTCGCCGGGGTTGGTGACGTTCGTGAGCGGTGCCGTCGGGCCCTGGGCCAGGCCTTCAATGCGGTTGGCGTAGAACGACACGTGCTCCCACGGCTTGATCACCAGGCCATAGACCGGCGTGGTGATGGACTCCGAATACGGCGTGCCCCGCACACCGGAGGCGGTGTTCCAGCTGTCCACCTCGATCGTCTGGCGCCGCACCCCCAGGGTCAACAGTACCCGATCATCAATAAAGCCCAGGGTGTCGGACACCGCCGCACTCTTGATCCGGTTCTTGCCCACAACCCGCGGGTCGTGAATATCACTGCCGAAATAGGTGTTGGTCGGCCGCGGTGTTTGCGTCGGGTTGTACAGGTTGCCGGGTTGACGGTTCGCCACCAGGATCGCCTCATAAGCCGAGCGTTGCTCGCCCCAGATCCCCGACAGCCCGAGGTTCATCTGATGGGTCACCGGCCCGGTAGCGAAGTGGCCGTTCAAGCCGGCCATTGCGCTTTTGTTGTCTTCGTCGTGGGGCGAATACAGGAAGCCCACCTTGGCGCTGCCATCGTTGCCGACATACAACGATGAATACTGGCCGTTCTCCCGGGTGTGCTTGGCGCCGCCTGCGGCGTAGGCCGTCCAGTTATCGTTCAAATCATATTCGGCATTCACCATGCCGTAGGTGTCTTCCAGCTCCGACCAGCTCCAGTTCTGGGCGTAGTTGTCGTTGGCCGACGGCGCATGGGGCACCTGGGTACCGGTCGGGTACACCACCGCACGACCGTTATTGATGCGCTCTTTCTGGTAGCCAAAGTCGGTGGAAACCCGCAGGCGCTCGCCGCGGTAATCCAGCGCGACGGCAATCAACTGCGAGCTTTTGTTTTCGTCATCCACGCCGGTGTCGCCACCGTGCCTGGCCAGGTTGACCCGGGCGCCGAAGCGGTTGTCTTCGCCAAAGCGCTGGCCGAGGTCCAGGTGGCCGCCGGTCTGGCTGTCGCTGGTGTAATCAAGCGTCACGCTGCGGGTGGGCGTAGCTTCGGCGCGCTTGGGCACCAGGTTGACGCTGCCGCCGATCCCGCTGCCCGAGGGCGACACGCCGTTGACGAACGCGTTCGGTCCCTTGAACAGCTCCACCCGCTCCAGGGCTTCGGTGGTGATGATCTGCCGGGGCAACACGCCGTACAGGCCGTTGAAGGCGATGTCATCGGTGCTCAGCGGCAGGCCGCGAATGGTGAACACCTGGGAGAAGTTACCGAACCCGGCCGACTGGCGCACCGAGGCGTCGTTGAGCAGCACGTCGCCGACTGTTCGCGCCTGCTGATCGGCGATGGTTTTCGAGGTGTAGCTGACCACACTGAAGGGCACGTCGCTGATGGACCGGTTGCCCAGCACGCCCAGGCGTGCCGAACGTGCCACCTGGCCGCCGCCGTACGTGTCCGCCTGCGCCCCGCTCGCCTCGCCGCTGATGGTGGTGGCGCCCAGCTCCAACGCGCCACCGCTGGCCTGAGGCACCACGGTATAGCCATTGGCGCCGGTGCCCTGCAGGGTATAACCGCTGCCCTGCAGCAACTGGGCAAAGCCCGATTGCGCGCTGTAGCTGCCCTGCAACCCCGGGCTCTGTTGATCGTTGAGCAGCGTGGAATCGAACGACAACGGCACCCCGGACAGTGCTGCAAACTGCGCCAGCACATTCCCCAGCGGCCCCGGCGCGAGGTGATAGCTGCGCGCCGCACTGCTTTGCGCCGCGTCTTCTGCCTGCGCGCTTTGCAGCGGCGCGATGGCCGCCAGGGCGACTGCCAGGCTCAGTGCTTTCAGGGGGCGGGGGCAGTTCGGGAGCGATCTGGCGGTCATGGGCATTCCTGTCGGCGCGGCGCAAAGTTGAGGGTTCTCCCCTACACCGAACGACAACGAAAAAGGTATCAGCGAACGTTGAAAAAAGTTCAGCGCGGCTCGACCGTCACCCAATACCCGGTGACGCTGCTGACCTTAACCGGCAAGGTTTCCTGCAACAGGTGCAGGCTGGCGTCGGTATCGCGCAGGGAAAACGCCCCCGACACGGTGAGGTTGGCCACCGAGTCATGGCAGCGCAGCACGCCGGCGCGATAGCGCCCCAGCTCATCCAGCAAGTCCGCCAGGCGCATGTGCTGGGCCAGGAGCATGCCGTTTTCCCAGGTCAGGGCGCTGACGTCCAACGGCTCCACAGCAGCCACACCGTCTGCGCTGAAGGCGCCCTGCTCGCCCGCCTTGACGATCACGCCCTGGCTGGCATGCTCCGGCAGCAACTCCACAGCACCTTCGGTCACCGCCACTCGGCTGCGCTGCTCACCCACCCGCACACTGAACCGCGTGCCCAAGGCCCGGGCGGTGCCGTGGCGGGTCTGGACGATAAACGGGCGGTGAGCTGCGTCCTTGGCGGTGGTGATCAACACTTCACCCTTGAGCAACTCGATGCGCCGTACCTGCTCGGAGAACGCGATATTCAACGAGCTGCCGGTGTTGATCAGCAAACGCGTGCCATCGGGCAAAGTAAGGTTCTTTTGTTCGCCGATCGCCGTGTGCTGGTCGGCGGTCCATTGCTGCCAGGGCAACTGCCGATACGCCAGCCAGGTCGCCGGGCCTGCCGCCAGCAACAGCCCGAGCGCCTGGCGTCGGCCGAGGGGCTTCTTGCGCCCGATGCGCTTGAGGGTATCGCCGGCAATCGCCGCCGGCACCGTGTTGAAATCCCCCAGAATCGCCTGCGCCCGTTGCCAGGCCTGCGCGTGCTGGGCGCTGCGGCCCTGCCATTGGGCGATGGCGCGGCGGTCTTCGTCGGTGGCGCTGCCGGACTGCAACTGCACCATCCAGTCGGCGGCTTCACCGAGGATCAGCGGATCGATCGACTGGCTCATGCCACGCTCAGGCAGGCCAGGAAGGCGTCGCGCATGTAGCGTTTGACCGAGATCAGCGACACGCCCAACGCATCGGCGATCTGCTGATAGGTCAGGCCGTCGATCTGCGACATCAGGAACGCCTGGCGGGTCTTTTCCGGCAGGTCCCGCAGCATCGCCTCAATGCGGTACAGCGCTTCGAGGATCAACCAGCGGGTTTCCGGCGACGGTACATGCTGCTCGGGCAGGTGTGCGATGGTTTCCAGGTAGGCGCGCTCGACTTCCTGGCGGCGCCAACTGTCGATCATCAAGCCCTTGGCGATGTGGGTGAGCAACGCCCGTGGTTCGGCGCCCAGGTTGCTGCTGGCCTGGCGGGTCAGCAGGCGCATAAAGGTGTCGTGGGCCAGGTCGGCGGCATCGCTGGCGTTGCCCAGCTTGCGGTCCAGCCAGCGGTGCAACCATCCATGGTGTTCGCAGTACAGGTCCTGGATATGCAGATTGAGGGGAGACGACATGCCGATCACCGGGGCGCGCCGGAGCGGGGAGGCTCAAGCGTAATTAAGAATTGATCGCATTCTAATCTGCATCGGCGGTGCTGGCAATTTCACGGTTTTTTGAGCGCTGGAGATTCCTGTGGGAGCTGGCTTGCCTGCGATGGCGGTGTATCAGTCGCCAACGATGCAAGCGGGTCCGCCGCTATCGCAGGCAAGCCAGCTCCCACATTTCTGGTCTTCACCCGGCGTGTTATACCGGGTGCCTGGATCAGGCCAGTTCAGCCCGCAGTTGACGCGCCGCCGTCACCATGTGAATCAACGCCGCTTCCGTCTCCGGCCAGCCGCGGGTTTTCAAGCCGCAATCCGGGTTGACCCACAGGCGTTCAGCCGGAATACGCTTGGCCGCCTTGCGCAGCAGGTTGGCCATTTCCGAGGCGTCCGGCACCCGGGGCGAGTGGATGTCGTACACGCCCGGGCCAATGTCATTCGGGTAAGCGAAGGCTTCGAACGCGTCCAGCAGCTCCATGTCCGAGCGCGAGGTTTCGATGGTGATCACGTCGGCGTCCATGGCGGCGATGGACTCGATCACATCGTTGAACTCGCTGTAGCACATGTGGGTGTGGATCTGGGTTTCGTCACGCACACCGCAGGCGCACAGGCGGAACACTTCGGTGGCCCAGTCGAGGTAGTGCTGCCACTGCGCCCGACGCAACGGCAAGCCTTCGCGGAAGGCGGCTTCGTCGATCTGCACGATCCTGATGCCGGCCGCTTCCAGGTCCAGCACTTCGTCACGAATCGCCAGCGCCAGTTGGCGGGCCTGCTCTTCGCGGCTCACGTCTTCGCGGGGGAACGACCACATCAGCATGGTCACCGGGCCGGTCAGCATGCCCTTCATCACTTTGTTGGTCAGGCCCTGGGCATAGCGGATCCACGCCACGGTCATGGCGTTCGGGCGACTCAGGTCACCGAAAATCACCGCCGGTTTCACGCAACGCGAACCGTAGCTCTGCACCCAGCCGAAGCGGGTAAAGGCATAACCCTCCAACTGCTCGGCGAAGTATTCGACCATGTCGTTACGCTCGGCTTCTCCGTGCACCAGCACGTCCAGGCCGAGGTTTTCCTGCACTTCTACCGCGTGACGAATCTCGCTGTGCATGGCTTCGACGTATTCGGCTTCGCTCAACTTGCCGGCCTTGTACGACTGGCGCGCCAGGCGGATCGAGGCGGTCTGCGGGAACGAGCCGATGGTGGTGGTCGGGAACAGCGGCAGGTTCAGGCCGGCACGTTGTTTCTCGATACGCTGGGTAAACGGCGAGTGACGCTGGCTGTCTTTGGCGGTGATCGCCGCCACACGCACTTGCACAGCCGGCTTGTGGATGCGCGGGGAAGCGGCACGGGCCGCTTGTACGGCGCGGCTTTCGGCCAGGGCGGCCACCACGCTTGGCGCTTCAGGCTGATTCACGGCCTGGGCCAGTACGGCGACTTCTTCACACTTTTGCACCGCAAACGCCAGCCAGCTTTTCAGCTCGGCATCCAGTTTGTCTTCACGGCCCAGGTCCACCGGGCTGTGCAGCAAGGAGCAGGACGGCGCCACCCACAGGCGATCACCCAATCGCTGATGAGCGTGCTGCAAGGTGGCCAGGGCTTTTTCCAGGTCGCAGCGCCACACGTTACGGCCATTGACCACGCCCAGGGACAGCACCTTATAAGCCGGCAGGCGATCCAGGATGACCGGGTACTGATCCGGAGCGCGCACCAGGTCTATGTGCAGACCGTCCACCGGCAGGTTGGCGGCCAGGCCGAGGTTCTCTTCCAGGCCGCCAAAGTAGGTGGCCACCAGCTTCTTCAGCGGGTCGCGCTGGATCAGGTTGTAGGCGCGCTCAAACGCATTTTTCCAGTCCTGTGGCAGGTCCAGGACCAGGATCGGCTCGTCGATCTGCACCCACTCCACCCCCAGGTCCGCCAGGCGCTGGAAGATCTGGCCGTACAGCGGCAGCAGGCGGTCCAGCAGGTCGAGCTTGTCGAAATCGCCGCCCTTGGCCTTGCCCAGCCACAGGTACGTCAGCGGGCCGATGACCACCGGTTTGACGGTGTGACCCAGGTCGCGGGCTTCCTTGACCTCTTCGAACAGTTGATCCCAACCCAGCTGGAACTGCTGGTCGGCGCTGAACTCAGGGACCAGGTAGTGGTAGTTGGTGTCGAACCACTTGGTCATCTCCTGGGCGTGGGCACCGCCGCAGCGGTTGTCGCTGACGCCACGGGCCATGCCGAACAACGTGTGCAGGGTGGCTTTGCCGTCGACCGGGCGGAAGCGTTCAGGGATCACACCGAACATCAATGAGTGCGTCAGCACCTGGTCGTACCAGGCGAAGTCACCGACAGGCAGCAGCTCGATGCCGGCTGTCTTTTGCAGGTCCCAGTGCGCCTTGCGCAGCTCGCGGCCTACGGCGCGCAGCCCGGCTTCGTCGAGTTCACCCTTCCAAAACGCTTCCTGCGCTTTTTTCAGTTCACGATCGCGACCAATGCGCGGGAATCCAAGGGAATGGGCAACGGCCATGACGTAAAGCTCCAATGTGTGAGTATGGGAGCCATTGTCGAGACGAGGTGATAGTGAGACAAACTCATTTTATTCCAGATGATCACAAGTTCCACTCATGATGACCGGATGAGTCTTCGGTTTTGCTTATCACTGAAATAGCCGGCAGCGTCTGTTTTGACGCCTGCCCGCTCAGCATACTTTTGCTTCCCGAACTCCTCAGGAAGCCCTCACATGGAACAGCATCCGCCGCTGACCACCCTCCTCGTTCACTTCGTCGCCCTGGGCGTGGCCATCCTCGGCATCGGCAGCCTGGCCGTGTTGATGGCCTGGGCCGGGCGTCTGATTTTCTAGGTCAGTCGGCCGCAATATCGGCGCTCAAGGCGCGGATCAGCGCCTGCGCCTGAGCGTCCCGCTGCGCGGTATACAGCACCACTTCGCGACTGGGCAGCGGCGGCAGGTCGAAACGCTGTTCCACGTCGACGCAGCCACTGGGCGCCATCCGCCCCACCATCGCACCGATGCCAATGCCCGCCACCACCGCAGCACCGATCGCCAGGATGCCGCTGCCCACAAACGCCTCTTCCCAGGCACGGTTCTGCTCGGCCAAGGCCGCCATCACCATGCTGCGCATGCCGCAGGGTTCCGGCTGGATCGCCAGGGGCAACGCCCCGCCCTGGCGCAATTCGAAATCCCGTGAAGCCATCCAGCCAAAGCGTTCGACGCCCACCACTTCACCGTCCTGGCGACGGTTGTCGTGGCGCAAGATCATCGCCACATCCAGCTTGCCTTGCTCGTAGCTCATCAGCATGTCCCGCGAGGTGCCGAGGCTGAACGCGACGATGACGTCCGGGTCGGTGGTGGCCAACCGTCGCAGCCACAGGCTGAGGTCGGCGCCGACAATGTGATGGCTGACGCCCACGCGCAAGGTGCGTTTCTGCGGGCCAAAACAGTTCATTGCATCCTGGTAGTTGTCGAGCAAACGCCGGGCGCTGGCGAGGAACATCTGGCCATGGGCCGACAGCGTGACCCGCCGCGGCGTGCGCTCCAGCAGCTTGCGGCCGAGGTTGTCTTCGAGGCGTTTGATCTTCAGGCTGATAGCGGCCTGGGTGCCGCCAATGGCATCGGCGGCGCGGGTGAAACTCTGGAGTTCGGCGACCAGGACGAACGCCTGGATGGCGTCGATATCGGGCATTTTCATGGATAGGCTGACGCTGGAAAGTTAAGCGGTGACGTTAGCATGCCGCGCCTGCTGCCCAAACCACTGCATGATCAGCCCGCAGCCCGGGTGCGAGGCGGCCGATGGCTGCAAGCACAACGCATACACCCCGCCAGTCGTCAGTGGCTCTCCAAACGGCACCACCAGCACACCGCGCTCGATCGACTCCGCCGCCAGCGTCAGGTCGGTCATCGCCACCCCAAGCCCGCGCGCGGCGGCGTCCAGTGCCAGCTCGTCGAGGTTGAACGGGATGTGCCGATAATCATCCAGCGACCGCGCACCGTTGGCGGCCAGCCAGGTCATCCAGTCCTGTTTGTCGGCCGAGCGATGCAGCAGCGCAAAGTTCGCCAGCTCTTCCATGGAAACCAATGGTCCCAACCCCGGCGCGCAGACAGGCACCAGCGACTCGTGGAACAAGGTCAGGCGCGCAGGGTCGTTGTCGGGTTTGGGCAGGTAAAGAATATAGGCGTCGCTGTCACTGGCCGGCTCAACCACCTCCGTGGCGACGGTCTCAATCGCCAGGGAAATATCGGGATGGTTGCGATAGAAGTCGCTGAGCTTGGGCAGCAGCCAGCGCACCGCCAGCGACACATGCAGGCGGATGCGAAACGGGCGTTTGTGCGGCGAAAGCCGGTCCTCCAGACCCTTCAGTTGCGCCAGGATGCTCCGCGCGCTGGCCAGCACCTGTTCACCCTCGGCGGTCAGGCGCAGGCTGCGGCTGGTCCGGGTGAACATCGGCACGCCGAAGTGGCTTTCCAGTTGCTGGATCTTGCGGCTCACCGCGCTTTGGGTCAGGCACAGCTTCTGTGCCGCCATGGTGAAGCTGGCGCAGTCGCTGACTTCCACCAACGCCTGCAAGCCTTGCAACGAGGGCACATGACGGATGTTATCCATGCGTTTTCCGAATGGCTGGATGATTTTATAACGTTGGTTGTATCACCACGGGCCCTATAGATTCCAGCTGTCGCCCGAACTTAGTCATGCGAACCACGCATACAGCCGAGGATCATCATGGAAAACACCTGTGGCTGGATTGCCCAGACTGAAAGCCTCCCCGCCCGGGACCGACTGACCGGCGTGCAGAAAGCCGACTGGCTGGTGATCGGCGCCGGGATCACCGGTTTATGTGCAGCCCATCACCTGGCGGAGATGCACCCCGAGGCCCGCATCGTGATTGTCGACCGCCAGCGTGCAGCCCAAGGCGCCTCGGCGCGTAATTCGGGTTTTGTGGTGGCCCATGAGCACCCTGCTGAAAGTGAACTGATGGGCAACGCAGGCTTCACGGATTTCGAAGTCGACACCTCGATCTCCCGCGCCGCCAGCGACGAGGTGCGCCAGCGCATCGCCCGCCATGCCATCGACTGCGATTTCCGGGACAGCGGCTACTTCTTCGCCGTGCATGATCCCGACAAGCTCAATCATGTGGAGGCCAAGCTGGCGACCTTGCGGGCAGTCGGCGCTTCAGCGCACTTCCTGGAAGGTGAGGCGCTCGCGCAAACACTTGGCACCGAGCATTACCAGGCCGCCATCTGGTGCGGCAACGGCAACGCCCTGCTGCAACCGGCGAAGTACGTGAAGGGTTTGCTGGAAGCCCTGCCCGACAACGTCACGCTTTTTGAGAACACCGACATCACCAGCCTTGAGCGCATGGCCAACGGCGGCATTCGTGCCAACGGCCTGGAAGCCTGCATTGAAGCCGGCCAGGTGCTGGTGTGCCTCAACGCCTTTATTCCACGGGTGGGCCTTGAGGCCAGCGCGACGTTCCCGATGGAACTCAGCGCCAGCCTCACCCGCCCTCTGAGCGACGAGGAATACCGCCGTATCGGCGCGGTGGAACCGTGGGGCGTGCTGTCCACCCGGCCACTGGGCGCTACCGTGCGCCTGACGCCGGACCGCCGGGTGATGATCCGCAACACGGCGGAATACCGCACCCGCGACCTGTCCAACGGCGAGCTGCTGCACCGGCGCCAACACCATGTGAAGGGCTTGCAACGGCGCTTCCCGTGGCTCACCGAACAAGACATCCACTACACCTGGACCGGCCACCTGAGCGCATCCCGCAGCGGGCAACCATATTTCGCGAAGGTCGAAAACAACCTGTACGCCGTCGCCGGCTGCAACGGTTCGGGCGTCGCCCGCGGCACGCTGTGGGGGCGGCTGCTCGCCGAATGGGCGTCGGGCCAGGCTTCCTCGCTGCTGCAATCCGTGATGCACCGGGCGCAACCCGGCTGGCTGCCTCCCCGCCCGCTGTTCGACATCGGTGCCCTGCTGCGTATGGGCGTGGAAACGGTGCGAGCGCGGACCGAAATCTAGAACAAAAAACCTCAACAAAGGTGATTCACATGCACATCAACAGTCTGTCCCTGGCAGTCATCCTCAGCGCGCTCCCGGCAGCCAGTTACGCCGCCGAAGAGGTGAACATTTCCAACTGGAACGGCTACATCGCCGACGACACCTTGACCCGTTTCACCCAGGCGACCGGGATCAAGGCGACCTACGACATTCACGACAGCAACGAGGTGCTGGAGTCCAAGCTGATGACCGGCAACACCGGTTATGACGTGGTCAGCCCGTCCAACCATTTCCTGTCGCGGCTGATCAAGGCCGGGGCCATCCAGAAACTCGACCGAAGCCAGTTGCCCAACTGGAAAAACCTCGACCCGCTGCTGATGAAGAAGCTGGAGACCAACGACCCCGGCAACCAGTACGGCTTCCCCTATATGTGGGGCACGGCGGGGATTGGCTACAACGTCGAGAAGATCAAGGCGATCTTCGGCAACACCGACGTCACCCATTCCTGGAGCCTGTTTTTGGATGAAAACAACATCAAAAAACTCAGCGCCTGCGGCGTGGCAATCATCGACAACCCCACGCAGATCCTGCCGATCACCCTCAACTACCTGGGCTTGCCGCACCACAGCCACGAACCGGCCGACTACAAAAAGGCCGAGCAGGCACTGTTGAAGATCCGACCCTACATCCAGTACTTCCACGCCTCCAAGTACATCAGCGACCTGGCGAACGGCAATATCTGCGCGGTGATCGGTTTCAACGGTGACGTGGTGCAAGCCGCCGCCAGCGCCAAGGAGGCGAAAAACGGTATCAACATCGCCTACTCGATCCCGGATGAAGGCTCGACCCTGTGGCTGGACATGGTGGTGATGCCCAAGGGCGCGCCCCACGAGAAGAACGGCTACGCCTACATGAACTACCTGCTGGAACCGAAGGTGATTGCCAACATCAGCAACAGCATTCACTACGCCAACCCCAACAGCGCGGCGGATGAGTTTGTGACCCCGGAGGTAAAACAAGACCTGGCGATCTACCCGCCGAAGAGCGTGATGGACAAGCTGTTTATCGTCGAGGACCTGCCGCCGGCGATCGCGCGGTTGGCGACGCGGTTGTGGACGAAGTTGAAGACCAATACGTGAGACCGGACTTGCTCCAGGCTCATGGGAGAGCGTTATAGTCACTCCATTGAGCTTGGGATTGAATCAACATGGAAGGACTTCACCAAGGTAGCTGCCTGTGTGGCGCAGTCAGCTACAGAGTATCCACACCGCTGAAAGCCGTGACTCATTGCCACTGCAAAAAGTGCCAGAAGGTTCATGGCGCCGCGTTTGCGACGTACGCGAGCGCCCCGAAATCGTCGGTGCACATCACGTCTTCGCTGCAAACGCTCAAGGCTTACGAATCTTCCGAGGGTGTGTTTCGTGAATTTTGTTCACACTGCGGCTCGTCGCTGTTCTGGTCTGATGCCAACGGCGCTTACCCCGACTGGATTTCGATAGCGATCGCCACACTCGATACACCCTTCCTTCCTGGCAAGCAGAAGCACTCCTGCGTTGAATCCAAGGCGGGGTGGTTTGAGCTGGAAAATAGCAATGGGTGAACCAACGAATGGGTTGTCGATACGCGCAATCTCGGTATTGCCCGAACAAATCCAGGCACTGGAAACAGAGGCGATAGCTGAAGGTTTCAGGTTTCTAACGCGCCTGATTGCAGAATGGCATAGCGGCACCAACCGTTTCGCTCGACCCGGCGAATGTCTGTTGGGCGTATTCAGCAACAGGCAGTTGATCGCCATTGGCGGGCTGTCCCATGACCCTTACGCCGGGCCGGACGTCGGCAGACTACGCCGGGTGTACGTCGCCCGGGCTTCCAGGGGGCGCAATGTGGGCAAGGCCCTGGTCAGTCGGCTTCTGGAACACGCTGCGCAGCGGTTCAGTGTTGTGCGCTTGTCTACCGACACCCGAGAAGGCGCCGCCTTTTACCTGCGCTGCGGGTTTGAGCCGGTAATGGATGAGCACGCAACTCATGCCAAACCATTAAGTGCCCAGAAGCATTAACAGACTTCAGTCAATCAACCCATCAGCGTCATAAAACGGATACGGCCCCGGGTAGTCCCCGAATACGCCGTTGTGGCTGACCAGCCCTTGCTGTTCATCCCAACGGTGCAAGAGATAACCCGCCGGTTCCAGGTTGAAATGGGCCGGTGCGGCCTCCTGCAAATCCAGCACGATCTGATGGGACGTGCCCGGGCATACACAGCTCACACTGCCGCCGAAACGTCGCTGCATCGGCCGGTGCAAATGCCCGCACAGCAGGCGCTCCACCTGTGGGTGACGGGCGATGACCGTTTCCAGCGCGACGGCGTTCCGGAACGGCTCGCGGTCCATATGGCCGATGCCGCTGATAAACGGCGGGTGGTGCAAGATCATCAGGGTCGGCACGTTCGGGCGCAGCGCCAGTTGCTCATCAAGCCACTGCAATTGGCTGTCCAGTAACTGGCCGCCATGGGCATCGGGAATCGTCGAGTCCAGGCCAATCAAGCGCACCGGGTAGTCATCCACCACCCAGTCCAGCGGGCCCTCCGCGCCATGCGGCAAGTAAGCGTGATCGCGGAACGCATCAAGCAAATGCTGGCGGTGGTCGTGATTACCCGGCACCAGGTAGCAAGGCATCTGCAAACGGGCCAGTTCGGGGTGCAGCACGGCGTATTCATCGGCGCGACCGAAGTCCACCAGGTCGCCGCTGACCACCACGATATCGGGCCGTGGGTAGCTGGCATTCAAATGGTCCACCGCACGGCGCAATGCACCGAGGGTGTCGACCACGCCGTAGGTCAGGCGCTGGCCGGCTTTAAGGTGCAGATCGCTGATCTGCGCAACAAGAAACGGACGATTCAAAATAGGCTCTCTGAATTCAGGCATGCAGGGTGAACAGCTTGTGTGGGGCGATAGACAGGGCAATCGGCGCGCCGACGGCATGAAGCAGGTTGTCGTTGCTGTCCACCAGCAGCGGTTGCGGGGCGCCGACGTCCACCAGCAGGCGGCTTTGCGCGCCCTGGAAAAACTGCGCCAGCAGGTGCCCGTGCAGGTGCCCTTCGCGCTCCATCACCCGCAGGTGTTCGGGGCGGCAGTACACGGTGGCCGGCAGATGGGGTTCGTGCCACGGCAGTTCACCGCCGCACACGGTCAAGCCATGGGCCGTGCGATCCAGCACCGAAAAGGCATTCAGGTTGCCCACAAAGCCTGCGACAAACGCGTTGGCCGGTTGCTGGTAGATCTCCCGGGGGCTGGCCAGTTGCGCGATACGCCCCTGCTCCATCACCAGGATGCGATCCCCCAGGGCCATGGCTTCGCCCTGGTCGTGGGTGACGAACACCGAGGTGATGCCCAGGCCGCGCAACAGCTGGTCCAGTTCGCTGCGCAGGCGCTCACGCAACTGTGCGTCGAGGGCGGCCAACGGCTCATCCAGCAACAGCACTTTGGGCCGTGGCGCCAACGCGCGGGCCAGTGCCACACGCTGGCGCTGGCCGCCGGACAGTTCATGGATGCTGCGCTTGCCGTGATTCTGCAGGCCCACCAACTCCAGCAGYTCGTCACAGCGCTTGTTGCGCTGCGCCGGCGCGATGCCGCGAATCTTCAAGCCGTAGACGATGTTGCCGGCCACATCCAGGTTGGGAAACAACGCGTAGTTCTGGAACACCATGCCCACGTCACGCCGTTCGATGGGCAGGCGGGTGACGTCGTGGTCACCGAAAAACACCTGGCCCACATCGGGACGCTCAAGGCCGGCGATCAGGCGCAAGGTGGTGGTTTTGCCGCAACCGGACGGGCCGAGAATGGCCAGGGTTTCGCCGCCTTCGATGGTCAGGTCAAGGTTCTGCACGGCAACGGTGCCGTCGGCGAATGCCTTGCGGCATCCCTTCAGGCGAAGGGTGATAGCGGTCATCGACGCTCTCCACGGGACAGTCGAGCGCTGATGGCCTGCAACGCAATCAGCAGCGGCACGATCATCAGCAAAAAGATAAGGGTGTAGGCACTGGCGATTTCCAGGCGCGCCGAGGCGTAGCTGTCAGCGAGGCCGACCGGCAGGGTCTTGGTCATCGGCGTGTGCAGCATCCAGGTCAGGTTGAACTCACCCAGGGACAGGGTGACGACCATCAACACCCCGGCGAGAATCCCCGCCCGGCAGTTGGGCACCACCACGCTGAAAAAGCGCTTGATCGGCCCCGCACCCAGACTGGCCGCCGCCTCTTCCAGCACCGGCAGTTGCTGGCGTTGCATCACCGCCATCACCGGGCGCACCAGGAACGGCAAGGTGAACAACACATGCCCCACCAGGATGAACAGCCAACTGCTGCGAAACCCGCCGAACTGGCCGTAGGTCAGCAACAACGCCAGCGCACTGGCCAGGCCAGGCATCGCCACCGGCAGCACCATCAATTCCTCGAAGGCGCGGCTGAAGCGGTTGTTCATGCGCACCAGGGCGTATGCCGCCGGCACGCCGATCACGCAGACGCACACCGCACAGGCCAGGGCCAGTTGCAGCGAGAGCCAGACCGTCGGTGAGTAGGCCTGCCACACCTGGATCAACCAGTCGAAGGTCAGGCCGCTGGACAGGCCGACGAAGAAATTGCGCGTCAGCCCCGCCAGCAATGACATCAACACCGGCACCAACATGAAGGCGCAGACCAGCAAGGTAAACAGCAGTTGGATGACAAACAGCGATGAGCGCTTCACAGGACCGTCCCCGCGTTTTTCACCAGGCGCCGCGTCAGCAACAACACGGCCCAGGTCACCGCGCCGAGCACCACCGAGAGCGCCGCCGCCACCGCAAAATTGGCGTAGTTGGTGAACACGTTGTAGATGGCGACCGGCGTCACGTTCAGCCGCGTGCCCAGGGTGAACGCCGTGCCGAAAGCGCCCATGGACGTGGCAAAACAGATTGCCCCGCAGGAGGCCAACGCCGGCGCCAGCCCCGGCACAATCACATCGCACACCACCCGCCAATGCCCGGCTCCCAGTGAATGGGCCGCTTCCTCCAGGCTGCGGTCGAGGCTTTCACATGCCGCCATCACCGTAAGGATGACCCGTGGAATCGAGAAGTACAGGTAGCCGACAAACAGCCCCGCCAGCGAATAGGCAAAGATCCAGCGCTCACCGGCCAGCTGAAGCCCGAGCGAGGCGAACAAGCCTTGGCGGCCCGCCAGCAGGATCACCAGGAAGCCCACCACCACACCGGGAAACGCCAGGGGAAATGTCAGCAACGCCACCAGCGCCGAACGCGCGAAGAAGTGCTGGCGCGCGAGAAACACGCCCGTGATGCCGCCCACCAGCAGCGCCGCCAACGTCACCAGCACCGCAAGCACGCAGGTTTGCGCCAGGCTGCCCAGGTATTGCGCGCTGCCCAGCACTTGCCAGTAACCGCTGCCGTGGCTGTCGCGGCTTTCGCCACCCAGCACGATCAAGTGCGCCAGCGGCAACAGCCAGAAGGCGAGCAGCACCGCAAACGCCGGGGCCAGCGCCCAGGCGGGGTTTGGCCGCAAGAGTGCCTTCACTTACTTGACCTCACTCAGGTAACGCGCGGCGAAAGCTTCCTGCACGGCGGCCATTTTCTGGTAGTCCACCACACCGGCGCGGGCGTAGTCGCTGTCTGGCAGGAACTGCGCGGCAACGTCCGCCGGCATCTTCACCGGCCGCACCGGACGCAGGTAGGCCTTGGCCCAGAGTGCCTGGCCTTCATCGGAGAGCACGAAATCCAGGACCTTTTCACCGTTGGCGCGGTGCGGTGCGTTCGCCACCAGGCTCATCACATAAGGCACGCTGATGCTGCCTTCCCTGGGAATCACGAAGGCGACGTTGGCGTTGTCTTTGTAGCGGGCGCGGTAGGCGTTGAAGTCGTAGTCCAGCAGGATCGGCAACTCACCGGAAAGCACCCGCGCATAGGCGGTTTGCTTGGGCACGATGGGGGCGTTTTTCGAGAGCTTCTGGAAGTAGTCGATGGCCGGGGCGAAGTTGTCGAGGTCGCCGCCCATGGCGCGGTTGATCGCCACCGCCGAGACGTAGCCGACGAAGGCGCTGGATGGGTCGAGGTAGCCGACCATGCCTTTGTATTCGGGCTTGAGCAGGTCAGCCCAGCTTTGCGGCACTGGCAGGCCTCCCAAGGCGTCGACGTTGACCATGATGCCCAGGGTGCCGGAGTGAATCGCGAACCATTGGCCGTCCGGGTCTTTCAGGCCGGCGGGAATCTGTTCCCAACCTTTGGGCTTATAGCCCTCCACCACCGCCGCCTTTTGCGCTTGCAGGCCGAACGTCACGCCGTAGTAGACGACATCCGCCACCGGCGCGGCTTTCTCGGCCACCAGCTGCGCCAGGGACTGGCCGGAGTTCTTGTTGTCCAGCGGTACCTGCACGCCGGTGCTCGTGGCAATGGCCTTGAGTTGCGTGCCCCAGTCTGCCCAGTCTGGCGGGCAGTTGTAGCAAATCGCGGTATCGGCGGCCTGGGCCAGGCTGGCCGCGCCGCACAGCAGCAATGCCGCCAGGGTTTTACTGAGCATGCTCATCAAGCGTCTCCTTTATGGGGTTGGGTGCTTTCGCCCGGCCGGATATGGCACGGCAGGCAATGGGAAACCGGGGCGTTGCCGGCGATTTGCGCCAGCAGTTGGTCAATCACGGTGCTGGCCAGCAGCGCGATGGGCTGCACCACGCTGCACAGCGTCGGGTGCATCTGGGTGCCCAGGGCAATGCCGTCAAAGCCCATCACCGAAAGTTGTTCTGGTACGTTCCAGGCATGGCGGCGCAGTTCGGCGATCAGGCTGATGGCGAGAAAATCGTTGGAACACACCAGCGCGGTGGGCGCCTGCGAGCCTTGCAGGAAGGGTTCGATGGCGGCGAATTCGGCTTGGGTGTGGGCCGGCATTTCGATCACCGGTTGGCTGTCGAGGCCGTACTCGCCCATGGCATCGCAATACCCGGCGTAACGCAGGCGCGCCCGGTCGGACTGCAACGCGGGGCCGGCGACCATGGCGATGCGGCGATGGCCCGCTTCCAGCAGATAACGGGTGGCCAGCGCCATGCCGGCGCGGTTGTCCACCGAGACGGCGCTGTAGTTGGGGTTGTCGGGTTGGTGGTAGGCCAGCACGAACGGGGTTTCTTCCGTGGCCAGGCTGTGGAGCACGCTGTTGCTTTCGGCGTCGGTAACGGTCAGCACCAGGCCATCGACGCGCTGACGCAGCAGTTCTTCCACCACGCTGCTTTCGCGCTCGGCGCTGTAGTCGGTGGTCGCCAGCAGCAGGTTATAGCCCCGCAGGCGTGCGGCGCGCTCCATGGCCTGGAACTGCTCGGCGAACACCGGGTTCAGCAGGTTGGGCACCACCACGCCAATCAGCTGGGTGGTTTGCAGGCGCAGTTGGCGGCCCAGCAGGTTGGGCCTGAAACCCAGCTCGCGGGCGGCGGCGAATACCTGCTCGCGGGTGACCGGGCGCACTTGTTCCGGGGAAGCAAAGGTGCGCGCGGCGGTGGCGCGGGATACGCCAGCGAGCCGGGCTACGTCTTTCAAATCAGTCATTGTCACTCGCTTGAGATCGATCTCATTGGCGAGGACAGTAACGGGGGAATGTGGCAGTCAGGCGATGGGGAGATGACGGTTTGATGTCAGCGTGGATGCGTTTTGTCATCCGCTGAAAGTCTTATGTGGGAGCTGTCGAGCTTTAGCGAGGCTGCGATAGCGGGGTGTCAGGCAGCGTGTTTATCGGCTGTGCCGCCGCCTTCGCGGCCTCGCTGAAGCTCGACGGCTCCCACAGGGGATGGGGGTTGCTTGGTGGTTTTGTGTTTCAAGGCTGGGTCACTAGCCCTTCCCTGGTAGCGTTGGCGAGTATGTCTTTTGCGGGCACGTTGACCCATGTGGCGGCGTCCACCTCGCCTTGCTTCGCCAGCCAGTCACCCACCATCTGATAACCCAGCGTGTACCCCAACCACCTGGGCCTTGCCCCGGTGCCGAAGAACCATTCGCTGTGGTCGTAATACGTGGCCTCCAGAAGCTGGAGCTCTACCGGCGAACTCAGCAGCTCCTCGGGTGTAAGCGCCCTCTCCCACAGCTCCGGCTCACTGCCCAGCACCCGCCGCACAAACTGTCCGGCCAGCCCTTCGCTGATCATCGCCTCACCCAGCGTCCACCCATATCCCGGCCCCGCCATGCGCAGGCAATGATGCACCTCATGCACCACATGCCGACGCAGCGAGCCACTGCGCAAACTGGCCAGGAAATTCGGATTGTCGGGGTCAAGCGTCATGCTGAACATCGTGCTGCGATAAGCGCGGCCGACCAGGCCCAGCTCCGGGAGGGTTTCCCCAGGCAATCGCTGGATCAGGACATCCAGGCGCGGCGGCGGCATCAGCTCGGCAATTGCCCCGTAGGCGGCCTCAAATTCACGGATCAGCTCAGGGCGAAACTCCGCCAGGCTCCCCGAAGCTTCCAGCCAATGCAGTGTCCATGCGTCCATTCTCACCTCTCGTCGCCAAAGCCGGGATCCGTTTGCAATGCGGCTCATCATACCCACAGGCTGTCATATTCACAGGCCAGCTTATAACCGGGCCAGCAAATTCCGCTGACTAACCTTTCGATCTGTCCCAAGTGCGGGCACAATGCGTGTCCTTTTTTGGCAGGCACCGCCGCAGGCTCTGAAAATGATCAAAACGCCGTACTACCTCATCGACAAACAGAAGCTTCTGGTCAACATGCAGAAGATCGCCTACGTGCGCGAACAGTCCGGCGCCAAGGCTCTTCTGGCCCTTAAATGCTTCGCCACCTGGTCCGTGTTCGACCTGATGCAGGAATACATGGACGGCACCACTTCGTCGTCGTTGTACGAGCTCAAGCTGGGTCGCCAGAAGTTCGAAGGTGAAGCCCACGCCTACAGCGTGGCCTGGGCCGACGATGAAATCGAAGAGATGCTGGATAACTGCGACAAGATCATCTTCAACTCCATCAGCCAGCTGCAGCGCTTTGCCGAACGCAGCGAAGGCAAGACCCGCGGCCTGCGTGTCAACCCGCAGGTGAGCAGCTCCGACTACCTGCTGGCCGACCCGGCGCGCCCGTTCAGCCGTCTGGGCGAGTGGGACCCGGTGAAGATCGAAGGCGTGATCGAGCAGATCACAGGCTTCATGTTCCACAACAACTGCGAGAACGGTGACTTCAACCTGTTCGACCAGATGCTCAACACCATCGAAGAACGCTTCGGCGCGCTGCTGCACAAGGTCAACTGGGTCAGCCTCGGCGGCGGCATCCACTTCACCGGTGAAGGCTACGCCATCGACGCCTTCTGCCAGCGCCTCAAGGCGTTCTCGCAGAAGTACGACGTGCAGGTGTACCTGGAACCCGGCGAAGCGGCGATCACCAACAGCGCCTCCCTGGAAGTGACCGTGCTCGACACCCTCTACAACGGCAAAAACCTCGCCGTGGTAGACAGCTCCATCGAAGCCCACCTGCTGGACCTGCTGATCTACCGCCTCAACGCCAAGCTGGCACCGAGCGACGGTGAACACACCTACATGGTGTGCGGCAAGTCGTGCCTGGCCGGGGACATCTTCGGTGAATACCAATTTGATCAGCCGCTGGCCATCGGCGATCGACTGTCGTTCATCGACACGGCAGGCTACACCATGGTCAAGAAAAACTGGTTCAACGGCCTGAAAATGCCGTCCATCGTAGTGAAACAACTCGACGGTACAGTCGAAGTGGTTCGTGAATTTGGTTACGACGACTACCTGTCCAGCCTTTCGTAAAGCGGACAGATAAAGGAGAGATAAAGCAATTGAAAAAGAACGTTCTTATCATTGGTGCAGGAGGTGTCGCCAAGGTGGTGGCCCACAAGTGCGCGCAGCACAACGACGAACTCGGTCGTATTGCTATCGCGTCGCGCAACATCTCCAAATGCCAGGCCATCATCGACAGCGTCAAGGCCAAGGGTAGCCTCAAGGTACCCGCCGATATCCAGGCCTTCGCGCTGAACGCTCTGGACGTGGAAGCGACCAAGGCACTGATCCGCGAGACTGAATCGCAGATCGTCATCAACGTAGGTTCTGCGTTCCTCAACATGTCGGTACTGCGTGCCTGCATCGACACGGGCGTGGCTTACCTCGACACCGCCATCCACGAAGAGCCGGGCAAGGTCTGCGAGACCCCGCCGTGGTACGGCAACTACGAATGGAACCACCTGGAAGAGTGCAAACAGAAGAACATCACGGCCATTCTTGGCGTGGGCTTCGACCCGGGTGTCGTCAACGCTTATGCAGCGCTGGCGCAGCAAAAGCATTTTGACCGCATTGATTCGATCGACATTCTCGACGTCAATGCCGGCTCCCATGGCAAATATTTCGCCACCAATTTCGACCCGGAAATCAACTTCCGCGAATTCACCGGACAGGTGTGGAGCTGGCAGAACAGCCAGTGGACCAGCAACACCATGTTCGAAGTCAAACGCACCGACGACCTGCCTGTGGTCGGTTCGCAGAACCTGTACCTGACCGGCCACGATGAAGTGCACTCGCTGTCGAAAAACCTCGACGTGCCCAACGTGCGTTTCTGGATGAGCTTCGGCGAACACTACATCAACGTGTTCACCGTGCTGAAAAACCTCGGCCTGCTCTCCGAAAAACCGGTCACTACCGCCGAAGGCCTGGAAGTCGTGCCGCTGAAACTGGTCAAGGCCGTGCTGCCTGACCCGTCGTCGCTGGCACCGGGCTACACCGGCAAGACCTGCATCGGCGACCTGGTCAAGGGCACCAAGGATGGCCAGCCGCGCGAGCTGTTCATCTACAACGTGGCCTGCCACGAAGAAGCCTTTGCCGAAACCGACAGCCAGGGCATCTCCTACACCGCCGGCGTACCACCCGTGGCCGCAGCGCTGCTGGTTGCCCGTGGCGAGTGGGATGTGAAGCACATGGCCAACGTCGAGGAACTGCCGGCTGAGCCGTTCCTGAAAGCGCTGGACGTGATGGGCTTGCCGACTCGCATCAAAGACGAGAACGGTGACCGTGCCTGGGATGCGATTGCCTGAGGGTGATAGCTGACTGAACAAAAAAATGCGCCCGAAGGGGCGCATTTTTTGTTGGGGCTCACATAAATCTCAAAGAACAATGAAGATCAAAATGTGGGAGCGGGCTTGCTCGCGAAAGCGGTGGCGCAGTCACACATGTACCGGCTGACCCAGCGCTTTCGCGAGCAAGCCCGCTCCCACACTTGAATCTTTAGCGTCACTACTGCTCAACAGCTCGGATTGAAGTAACTTCCTGCGGGGGTAGTAACCAATGCCGCGTCGTTGTCCATCCCAGAAAAACTCTCGCACCATCCTCAGTTGGAGCGCGCTGAGGCAATACTTCGCCAGCACAAGCCTTGCGCAAGCCGCTCATCAGCGGCAGGAATCTTTCTCGAAAAGCCACTGGCTGAATGGCGAAATAAGCCTCAATAGACGCCAAGGCTTCTCTGCGATCATCTTCATCGAGCATCGCCAGGTAGAACACCATCTGGCGCCAGGCATAGGCGGTATTTTTGAGCATTATCAACCGAGCATGATAATGCTCGATCTTCATCTGATGCCGTCTACATATCCACTCAAAACACGCCTGCACCATGCTGCCTAATTTAGACCGTAGCAAAACCTTCAACCCAAGCGATTCAAACAATACCGCAAGGTTCTGCGTGGTTAAAATCTGCTGCTGCTCAAGAATGGTGCCATTGGTTGCCGGATGCCAAGTGCCTAACTCAGCTTCCGCACGCCTCGCGCACAAGGCCGCGAACGCATCGCTCGCCACTCGCGCTTGTCGCCGCCCTCGAGTGACGAGGCCGGCCAGCTCGTCGGTATCAATGGCGTAGTAACGTATATAAAGTGAACCTGCTATCACCGGCCCCGTTCGCCTGGCAGCGTCAGCGAACTTACTGGAAAACTGCCCCATGAAGATATCTGCAGCGACCTCTTCCACGAAGGGAAGATCTAGTTCCGCAGTGTCCGCCAGTGCTCCATACTCCTTGAGAAGCTTGTTAGGAAGGATAGCGTAAGGGAAGGCATGAAGCGTTAATGCCGCTGACTCAACGAGGGATTGTCTGGCGACACTGGCTGCACCAATGCCTGACTGACGGTCGCGCTCAATTGCAGCAATCCAGGGCAACTCACTCAGGCCAACCTGACGCTCAAGATTCAACAGTAATAATGAACGCCGCCGACGGAACGCCCGGTAGGTCGAGGCGTAGACCATCCTCAACGCTTCGTCCCGCAACCCCGAGCTACTAAGCTGAGCGGTCATCGCGGGCAGCACCCGTGCGACTGTGTCACCCGAAGTGATCAGCCCATGCTTGATCAGTTCGCTAATCGTCCCGCTGCGACAGCGTTGAATACGGCGCAGGATCGCCGTTGGTATCGCGACACCCTCGGCCTGTGCACATTCCGATGCCTCCGCAGCAGTGAGCGGCGCGGCCAAATCGACAAAATCCGAAATGCCACTTTGCGCTGGATACCTGGACAGACGCTTTGCCACGACACGCGCAATTAGATGATGCTCTGGCCCCGCCACCTGGCGAAGCTGGTTCGCGCGGAACGCTAAGTGAGAGGCAGAGTCCGGAGTGCCATGTTTGCGCACGAAGTCATCGACAATTCGTCGTATACGACCTACCTGACGCCCTGTGAGCGATTCAGCATTGCGGGAGCATTGCTCCAGTAAAGAAAACAGTTCCGCCAAGCGGTCAGGGGAGCACCTGTCGATGCCAAGTTTTTTATAATTTTCCTCCAGTTCGGCCGCCTGCTCGTGCCACTGAGGTGGGTAATGACGGCAAGGCCAGCCAGCCTGATAAGTCAGGAGGAAATGTGCGATGGCCGAATCATAAAGGGGTAACCGTCTTGTGATCGCCTGTTTCTGCACAGCGATCTGAGTCTGAGCAGGCAAGGTTATAAGAGACTGCTTCACCTCACCCGCGTCAACGACATGTACCTGCGTGGCGGAGATCGGAAGCTGCGTAGAGATCGACGGAAAGAAACGCAATCGGTCAAAAAAAGGAACAATGGCCTCTATGAGGGCACGCGCCTCGTCAGTACGCCGCTGGCCTGACAACCAAGCCACGGTCAGTAACGCTGCCTCTTCCGGCACATCAACTCGATAGTCACAACTGGCCAGGAGCTGCTGCAGCGCATCAAGACCGTCATCTGTGAGATGCCAGGCATTGATATCCAACCGCTCAAACCCTCGACGAATCCCCGGGAGGGAGGCGGCCAGTTCACGCTCATAGTCGGTCAATTCGCCACCTGCCAACAGATTACCGGTAGCGAACCCCCCTGTAGTTACTTCCAGCGTAACCCAGGCGGGAACCTCAGCAATCGGGGTACGAGAGCCATACTCTGCAGTGCTTTGCAGAATGTGCGCAATAACCTGTTTCCAGCGCGAGATGCGTCTGCGGGCATTAAAACGGGCGAGAGGGCTACAAGTTTGATCGTGCGCAAGCAGTGCCCTGGACAACTGGAAGACTGCATAACCTGCATCCATGCTAGTCACTCCGTGTGATCTGGAAGTATGTCCAGACTGCTGTGTAATGGATGGGTCCGGAGGCTGGATTCGAACCAGCGCCCACCCGGTTAAGAGCCGAGTGTTCTACCGCTGAACTACTCCGGAACAGTGGGCGCATTGTCGAGCAATGCCTTGAGAATGTGAAGGACCCCTACCCTTATTAAGATTTAACTGACAGAGATGTTTGCTTTCCTACAGGCACCCATAAATTTCAAAGAATACTGAAGATCAAAATGTGGGAGCGGGCTTGCTCGCGAAAGCGGTGGCGCAGTCACACATGTACCGGCTGACCCAGCGCTTTCGCGAGCAAGCCCGCTCCCACATTGGATTTGCTGTGTTCTTGAGAATGGGGCTATTCAAGATTGCGCGCAGAATTGCTCAACGCCCTCGAACACTGCAACAACGCCGGCGCCAACTGCTTCTCCGCATCCGCCCGGCTCCACCGACTGGTGGGCGCCACCACGTGCACCGCCGCCACCGGCCGACCGTTCGCCCCCAGCACCGGCGCGCCGATGGTCATGTCGCCCAGGAACAGTTCCTGGCCATTCACCGCGTAGCCCTGTTCGCGCACTTGCTGCAACGACGCCATGATCCTGTCGACGTCCGTCAACGTCTGGCTGGTGTGCGCCACCCGCTGGCTGTGCTCGATCAACGCCAGTGCCTCCTCCTGCGGCAACGCACTCAAATACGCCCGGCCCGACGCCGTGCAGTACATCGGCACCCGCGAGCCAATCGGCATGTGCACCGGCACAAAGCCTGAGCTGACGAAGCGCGCGATGTACGTCATGTCGTAACCCGCAGGCTCCGTCAGGCACGAGGTTTCTCCCGTCAGGCGGGTCAGCTCCGAGAGGAACGGGTTGGCCACTTCAATCAACGAATGCGCATCCAGATAACTGAAGCCCAACTCCAGCACCCGGGGTGTGAGTTGGTAATGGCGGGTGCGCGAGTGTTTCCGAAGGTAACCCAGGCTCTCCAGGGTAAACACCATGCGCTGGGCCGAGCTTTTGGTCATGCCGGCGGCCTCGGCCACCTCTGCAAGGCTCATGCTGCGGCGCTGGGCGCTGAACGCCTTGAGCACCGACAGGCCTTTTTCCAGGGATTGGTTGTGCAAGCTGTTGCGTTCTTCAGACATGGCGGACTCGCGGTCAGGTCGATCAAGCGTGGCGATATTTCTACACCAAACTGCGAAATTCGACCACTTAAAATCGCATACCGATACGAACGGTTCATTTTGTCGATTTTCTGCACCACTAAACGATTTTATTGAATCGAAATGGCACAGAGCTTGCGGTTTCCTCTCCAGCCGCTTGCGGTACTGACGATCCGTTTTCCTTCTGGAGTAACCCGATGAACAGTCTTTCGCCCTTGTTTCGCCGCCTCGCCTTCGGTCTTTGCGCCACCCTTTGCGTGGCCACCGTGCACGCCGCCGGTGCGCCCTCGTACAAAGTCGGTGCAACCGCCAGTGGCTCGCCATTTACTTTCCTCGACATCAAGAGCAACAGCATCCAGGGCGTGATGGTCGACGTGGCCAATGCCGTGGGCAAGGCCGGTGGTTTCACCAGCGAAATCGAGCAGACCAACTTTGCCGCGCTGATTCCTTCGCTGACCTCCGGCAAGCTCGACTTCATCGCCGCCGGCATGCTCAAGACCCCGGAGCGCGCCCAGGTGGTGGACTTCAGCGCGCCGGTGTACGCCTACGGTGAAGGCCTGATCATCAGCGCCGATGACAACGCCGCCTACCCCGACCTCAGTTCCCTGAAGGACCAGGTGGTGGGCGTACAAGCTGGCACGATCTTCTACGACATGCTCAACAAGCTGGGCATCTTCAAGGAAATCCGCACCTACGACTCCATCGGTGAAATGGTCCGGGACCTGAGCCTGGGCCGCATCAAGGCCGCCGTGGGTGACCAGCCGGTGGTGGCGTACCAGATCCGCCAGAAACTGTTCAAAGGCGTGAAACTCGCCGCCGACTACAAGCCGGTCAACGTCGGCGAGGTGTGCCTGGTGGTGCGCAAGGGCGACAGCGAAACCCTCGCACGCCTGAACCAGGCCATCGCCAGCATCAAGGCTGACGGTACCCTGGAGGCGATCCTGAAGAAGTGGGGGCTTGATGCCCAGGTGCAGCCATGAACCCGGCTGAATTCCTGCAGAACGCCCGGGACTTCCTGCCGATCCTGCTTCAGGGCGCCTGGGTGACGATCCAGATTACCGTGCTGTCGTTCCTGCTCAGCAGCGCCATCGGCCTGGTGCTGGCGCTGCTCAAACTGTCGCCGATCAAGGCGCTGTCGTGGGCGGCGAGCACGGTGATCAACGTGATTCGCGGCCTGCCGATCATCGTGCAGCTGTTCTACATCTACTTCGTGCTGCCGGACATGGGCGTGCACCTCAGCGCGTTCCAGGCGGGTGTGATCGGCATGGGCATCGCCTATTCGGCGTACCAGGCGGAGAACTTTCGTACCGGCATCATCGCGGTCGAACAAGGCCAGCGTGAAGCCGCCGAAGCCCTGGGCATGCGCTCGGTGCTGATGATGCGCCGGGTGATCCTGCCCCAGGCCTTTCGCATCGCCCTGCCGCCCTACGGCAACACCCTGGTGATGATGCTCAAGGACTCCTCGCTGGTGTCGACCATCACCGTGGCCGAGATGACGCGCCAGGGCCAGCTTATCGCCTCGTCGACCTTCCAGAACATGACCGTCTACACCCTGGTCGCCCTGCTCTACCTGCTGATGAGCCTGCCGTTGGTGTATGGCCTGCGCCGCATGGAACAGCACCTGGGCCGGAGGAAAAAAGCATGATCGAGATTCGCCAACTGCAAAAACACTACGGCACCCATCGCGTGCTGCACGGCGTCGACCTGGACGTGGCCAAGGGCGAAGTGGTGTGCCTGATCGGCCCGTCCGGCTCGGGCAAATCCACCTTGCTGCGCTGCATCAACGCCCTGGAAGCCTACGACGGCGGCACCATCAACGTGTTCGGCGAAACCGTGCAACGTGGCAGCAAGACCGTGCATGCATTGCGTAGCCGCATGGGCATGGTGTTCCAGCGCTTCAACCTGTTCCCCCATCGCACCGTGCTGGAAAACGTGATGGAGGGCCCGGTGTACGTCAAACGCGAACCGCTGCAACAGGCCCGGGAAGAAGCCCTGGCGCTGCTGGATAAAGTCGGCCTGTCGGCCAAGGCCGATGCCTACCCGGAACAACTCTCGGGCGGCCAGCAGCAACGCGTCGCCATCGCCCGCGCCCTCGCGATGAAGCCCGATGCGATGCTGTTCGACGAACCAACCTCGGCCCTCGACCCGGAACTGGTGGGCGATGTGCTGGAAGTGATGCGCACCCTCGCCGATGAAGGCATGACCATGATTGTGGTGACCCACGAAATGGGCTTTGCCCGCGAAGTGGCCGACCGCGTGTGCTTCCTGCACGGCGGCTACATCGTGGAAAGCGGACCCGCCGAGCAAGTGCTGGGCAACCCGCAACAGCCGCGCCCCCAGGACTTCCTGCGCCGCGTGCTGCACCCGACGGCCAACACCCGGAGCCTGTCATGAAGTCACTCTGGGCAGCGACAGCCCCCGCCGCACCGCCGACACCCGCGCTGGCTGAATCCATCAAGGTCGACGTGGCCATCGTCGGTGCCGGCTACACCGGTTTGTCCACGGCCCTGCACCTGGCGGAACGCGGCGTGAGCGTGTGCGTGCTGGAAGCCAACGAGCCCGGCTGGGGCGCGTCCGGGCGCAATGGCGGGCAGGTCAACCCGACGCTCAAATACGACCCGGATCAACTGGTGCAGAGGTACGGCGCCGAGCGTGCCGAGCCGCTGATCGATACCGTGTCCAACTCGGCCGACCTGGTGTTCAACCTGATCGAGCGCCACGCCATCGACTGTGCGCCCACTCGCAAGGGCTGGATGCAGGTGTCCTATTCCGAAAAAGGCGTGGCAGGCCTGCATGCCCGGGCCGAACAATGGGAGCGTCGAGGGGTGCCGGTGCAGCGCCTGGATGCCGGCGCCGTGTCCGCTCGCATGGGCAGCCAGGCGTTTGCCGGCGGCTGGCTGGATGGCCGCGCTGGCGCCATCCAACCGCTGGCCTATGCGCGCGGCCTGGTGCGTGCAGCGCAGGCGGCGGGCGTGCGCATTCACGGACAAAGCGCAGTGACCGCGATTCAACCGGCGGGCGCCGGCTGGAAGCTGCAGACCGCCAGCGGCGCACAGGTGTCGGCCGGCCAGGTGGTATTGGCCACCAACGGCTACAGCGGCGACCTGTGGCCCGGCATGGCTCAGAGCGTGCTGGCGGCCAACAGCTTTATCGTTGCTACCCGGCCCTTGAGCGGGCCTGCGGCCGAGAGCATTTTGCCGGGGCAGGAAACCGTCTCAACCGCCCAACGCCTGCTACTGTACTTTCGCAAGGACGCCCACGGTCGCCTGCTGATGGGCGGGCGCGGGTTGTTCGAAGACCCCACCGGGCCAGCGGATTTTGCGCACCTGGAACGCTCGCTGGCGTTGTTGTTTCCGCAGTTGGGCAAGCTGGAATTCGAGTACCGCTGGGCGGGCCGGATCGCGATCACCCGGGACTTTATGCCTCACGTTCACGAACCCGCACCCGGCTTGACCCTGGCATTGGGCTGTAACGGACGCGGGATAGCCCTGTGCACCAGCCTCGGCCAGCAACTGGCCGGACGCCTGTGTGACAGCCGCTCCGACTTCGCGTACCCGGTAACGCTTTTGCAGCGGTTGCCACTGCATGGCTTGCAACGCTTCTACATCGGCGCTGGTGTTGCGTGGTACAGCCTGCTGGACCGCCTATCCCTGTAGGAGCGAGCCTGCTCGCGAAAAACCCGAAGGCGCCGCGTTTCCTCAGGAGACCGGCGCCTTCGTCAAAGCTCGCAAACCTCTCCCTCATCACTGAAGAAATAGATATTTTCATGCTTGTAGCCCCAGCGACCGCCCCGCTCGCGAACATGCGGCTCGAAGGTAAAGCACGTCACCTCCTCCAGGCGCCGATGATTGCCCGCCTCGATGTAGAGCCTTTGGTCACGCTGCTCACAGATGCTGTGGCCGACGTTGCCGGCGAAATCGAGGTTCTCGAAACCCTCGGATGCGATCAGTTCATTGGCGAACGCATGCAGGTCGTTGAACGTGGTCCCGGGGCGGGCGAAGGTGCGCATCATCGCGTGCAACCGGTGCTCCACTTCATAGCCCTTGCTGAACTCCGCACCCGTTGGCACCGCCCTGCACACGCCCTCCTCCACATAGAAAGAGCGCGCGCAATCGCCCCACACATTGCCGGAGCGTGGACTCAAATCCACCGTAATCAGATTGTGCAAACCGACCGCTTCGTCACTGGGACGATAGTCGCGGCCCGACACCGAAAGTGCACTGCGTGAACCCAGTAATACGAAGGCGGGGCAGTCGTAATACCAGGTCTTCGGATAGCCGGAATCCGCAAGCATCTGCGCTGCCATTTCGGCGATGGACGCTTCGGTTGAATGTGGGGTGATTCGCGTAACGAGCTGCTGCAATACCGACTTGGCGGCGGCCTGGACGACACGATTGGGCAACATGGACCGTCTCTGACTGATGGGTGATTGCGTCGATAGTATCAGCACCCTCCTCAATGACAGGGAGGCCTGCGCGGATTTTTCCGACAACTGTTTCAGGTTGTCGGTCGGACTCGGGCTGACTAACCTCCCGCAGTCGCTGCCCATTCAGCGGCCGGATTTGACCGTCCGACCCATCAACGACCGCAACGCCCAACACCTATTCCAGGCGTTTTTTTTGTGCCTGAGTTATCGTGTCGCGGCGGCTGTACGCGGGATACCTTCGGGTATGCCGGGTTCGTTGATAACCGGTCGGTCAATCCGCGTACAGCTGCCACCCTCCTCGTTTGACCGCGAACGGTGGTAGCTCCACTTATCGACGGAGCTTCACCATGATTAAAGACAGTCCACCCCCCCAAATCATGCCGACCGGCTTCAAGAAGCCGCTTACCGCGCCATTCATCACTATCTGAAACCTGACGCCCAACCCCAACCGCCTGAACCCGCCGAGCTACCGTTCGATGGATTGTTTACCGTGCGTAAGGACCTGGACACAGAAACCTTGCTGGCCAATGCCTCGCAAGACCTGGCGTCGATCAATGTCATCGCCGCTCACCTGGCCTTCGAAGTCGACGGGACTCAACGCAATGTGGCGCTGGGCATTTGCAGGATGCTGGAAGGTGTGCAGATGCTGGTCGACAAAGCGCTGGATCGATGCGCGGAAACCAGCCCACGCTAATGATCGTTCCCACGCTCTGCGTGGGAGCGATCAAGTCTCTTCAAAACACCGACCACCCAATCCGCTCACTCAACAACTCCAGCGCCTTCATCCCCGCCAGTGAATTCCCCGCCGCATTCAACTCCGGCGACCACACGCACACCGTAAACTGCCCCGGCACCACCGCGAGAATTCCGCCGCCTACCCCGCTCTTGCCCGGCAACCCGACGCGATACGCAAAATTCCCCGCCTCGTCATACAGCCCGCTGGTGGCCATGATCGAGTTCACCTGCTTGGTTTGCCGCGCGGTCAGAATCTGCTCACCGCTGTGGGTACACACGCCTTCATTCGCCAGGAAGCAAAACGCCTTGGCCAGGTCCAGGCAGCTCATCTGCAACGCGCAGTAGTTGAAGTAGCTGTGCAGCACCGCGTCCACATCGTTGTGGAAGTTGCCGAACGACTTCATCAGGTACGCCATGGCCGCATTGCGCGCACCGTGCTGGGCTTCGGATTCGGCCACGACACTGTTGACCAGGATCTGCGGGTTGCCCGACAGCCGTCGCACGAAGTCGCGCATGGACAGGATCGGCACGGCAAAGCGCGATTGGTTGATGTCGCAGATCACCAGCGCACCGGCGTTGATAAACGGGTTGCGTGGCCGCCCACGCTCAAACTCCAGCTGCACCATGGAGTTGAACGGCTGCCCCGAGGGTTCGTGGCCCAGGCGCTCCCAGATGCTTTCGCCGCCATGGTCGATGGCCTGCACCAGGCTGAATACCTTGGAGATGCTCTGTACGGAGAACAAGGTGTGGGCATCGCCCGCGCAGTAGAACGAGCCGTCATTACCGTACACGGCAATGCCCAGTTGCTGGGCCGGCACATCGGCGAGTGCGGGGATGTAGTCGGCGACTTTGCCGAGGCCGATCAGTGGACGGACTTCGTCGAGGATCGACTCCAACAGGGCCTGCATGTTTTGTTCGGGCATGGTTTGGAAAATAGTGATTGGCGGGCGCGGAGGATACCTGAAACATCAGGCCCAGGCAGGCCTTGGGTTAATAGGCCTCGCCTTCGTCGCCCCGAATATTGGCAGAGAAGGCGCGGGCTATTTCCCTGGCTTTTGCAAGGGCCTCATCGCTGTAGACAAACGCTATGGAGCCACGGCGGTAATCGAAGTAGTACTGCTGCTGCGTCACCGGAGAGGTCCAGAACGCGGTTTCATTGCCGCTGACGGTGATGGTTTCACCAGTCTTTGGATTGACTCCGACTGTCTCGCTTTCGAGGTTCATCGAGGGGTCATTCGCGCAAAACGAATGCCATTCTTCAGGCGCGATTGTGCTGCTTTCGACTCTCTCGATGTGGATCTCATAAGCCATTGGTATCTACTCCGGAACAGGGGACTGGGGCAACGACGTTACCAGAAAGCTGGCTTGGCCGATGCCCATGCTGTACCTGTCACGCCCGCTCCCGCCCCTTGAACGCCACCGAAAAACAAAAAAAGATCAGCAACGCAAACCCCGCCGGGAACAGCCAGATGCTGCGCCAGTCATGGCTGCCACCCGCCGCTGCATAGTGGTCGGTCACCTGCCCTGCTACCCAGAACCCGATCAACATTCCCACGCCGTAGGTCGCCAGGGTAATCAACCCCTGGGCCGAACTCCTGAAGCGCTCCGGGGCCTTGGCGTCGGTGTAAATCTGCCCCGAGACAAAGAAGAAGTCATAGCAGATGCCATGCAGCGCGATCCCGGTAAACAGCATGAAGGCCAGTTCGCCGTTGTTGCCGTAGGCGAACAGCGCATAGCGAAGCGCCCAGGCCAGCATGCCCACCAGCAGCGCGACCTTGATGCCGAAGCGCTGGATGAACAGCGGCAATAGCAGCATGAACAGCACCTCGGACACTTGCCCGATGGCCATTTTTGCCGTGGGGTTGGTCACGCCGATTTCCGCGAGGAACGGGTTGGCGTTCTGGTAGTAGAACGCCAGGGGAATACAGATCAGGATCGAGGCGATGAAGAACACCAGGTAGCTGCGATCCTTGAGCAAACCCAGCGCATCCAGCCCCAGCAGTTGCTTGACACCACCACTGCCCGCCTCGGCTTTCAACGGAGCGGTAGGCGGCAAGGTGAAGCTGTAGAAACCCAGCACCAGTGACGCGATGGCAGACATCAGGAAGGTGTTGCGCAACGCGCCGGTGGTGATCGACTGCTGGGAATCCCAGGCGAACACAAAGCTGATCACCAACCCCGCGACGATCCAGCCCAAGGTGCCCCACACACGGATGCGCGAAAATTCCTGGGCCGGGTCGCTCATTTGCCGGAACGCCACCGAGTTCACCAGTGCCAGCGTCGGCATGTAGATGACCATGTACGCCAGCACGTAGGGATAAAAGCCGACAAAGTCCGGCGCGCGGTACAGCTGGTACAGCAGCACTGCGCCGATCAGGTGCAGCACCGCCAGGATGCGCTCGGCGTTGAAGTAGCGGTCGGCGATCAGGCCGATGATAAACGGCGCGATGATCGCCCCCCAGGACTGGGTGGAAAACGCCATGCCGATTTGCCCGCCACTGGCCCCCAGGTTGCTGGCGAGGAAGGTGCCCAGGGTGACGAACCAGCCGCCCCAGATAAAGAACTGCAGGAACATCATGACGCTCAGTCGCGCTTTCATTGTGGTCACCGGTTTATTGTTATTTTGGTAAGCGAAGCGGTGTTCAGGCGTCGGGCAGGCCCAGCAGCCGTCGGTTGGAGTGTTCGTCGGACGTCACGCCGGCAAAGTCATCGAACGCCTTGGTGGTCTTGCGGATCATGTGCTGCTGGATGAACGCCGCCCCTTCTGCCGCGCCTTGTTGCGCGTCCTTCAGGCAGCACTCCCACTCCAGCACGGCCCAGCCGTTGAAGTCGTATTGGGTGAGCTTGCTGAAGATTGACTTGAAGTCGATCTGGCCATCGCCCAACGAGCGGAAACGCCCGGGGCGGTCGACCCAGCCTTGATAGCCGCCATACACGCCGGAGCGTGCATCGGGGCGGAACTCGGCGTCCTTGACGTGGAACATGCGGATGCGTGCATGGTAGCGGTCGATGAAGCCCAGGTAGTCCATTTGCTGCAACAGCAGGTGGCTGGGGTCGTAGAGGATGTTGGCCCGGGGATGGTGGTCGACGGCTTCGAGGAAGCGCTCGAAGGAGGCGCCGTCGTGCAGGTCTTCACCGGGGTGGATTTCGTAGCACAGGTCGACACCGGCCGCTTCGAAGCAATCGAGGATCGGCAGCCAGCGCTTGGCCAACTCGGCGAAGCCTTGCTCCACCAGGCCGCCGGGGCGTTGTGGCCACGGGTAGATGTAGGGCCAGAGCAGCGCGCCGGAGAAGGTCGCGTGTGCGCTTAAGCCAAGGCGTTGGCTGGCGCGGGCGGCGAGTTTCAGTTGCTCGATGGCCCACTCGGTGCGTGCCTGGGGTTGGCCTCGCAGGTGGGCCGGGGCGAAGTCGTCGAAGAGCGTGTCGAAGGCCGGGTGCACGGCCACCAACTGGCCTTGCAGGTGGGTCGACAGTTCGCTGATTTCGACGCCGGCATGGGCGCAGGTCGCCTTGAGTTCATCGCAGTAGGCCTGGCTTTCTGCGGCGCGGGCCAGGTCGATGTAGCGTGTGCCAAGGGTGGGCAACTGGATTGCCTTGTAGCCCTGGGAGGCCGCCCATTCGGCGATGTTGGCCAGGGTGTCGAAAGGCGCTTCGTCCGAGATGAACTGGGCGAGAAAAATGCCGGGGCCGCGCATGTGTGTGATCTCCTTCATAAGTGGCTGGCCAGGGTCGTCCACTTCGCGTCGCCGCGATGGTTGGCGATCACGGCTTCGATAAAGGCCATGCCGCGTACGCCGACTTCAATGCCGGGCACGCCGACGGCTTCAGTGCCTTGGCGAATGGCTGTGGCGAAGTCGCAGTAGAGGTTGGCCATGGCTTCCAGATAACCCTCGGGATGCCCGGCGGGCAGGCGCATGCGCTGCAAGGCCGCGTCGCACAGCCAGGGCTGGCCGAGGCCGGAACGCAGGATGCGCAGGGGTTGATCGAGGGAGCGATGGATCAGGCTGGCGGGTTCTTCCTGGCGCCATTCTAGGCCGCCCTTGTCGCCATAGAGGCGGATCTTCAGCGGGTTCTCTTCACCGGCACACACTTGGCTTGCGATCAGCACGCCGCTGGCACCGGAGGCCATCTTGAACAGCATGGCGGCATCGTCATCGAGTTGGCGGCCGGGTACGTGGGTGCCCAGGCTGGCGCAGAGCTGTTCGATCGGTTGGTCGGCGACGAACTCCGCGAGGGAAAAGGCGTGGGTGCCGATGTCGCCGATGCAGCCGCCCAGCCCCGACAGCTCGGGCCGGCTCCGCCAGTCAGCCTGCTTATTGCCCTCCCCGGCCGCGTCCTGGCTGAGCCAGCCCTGGGGGTACTCGACGATGACTTTGCGCAGGGTGCCGATGACACCGCTGCGCACCATCTCACGTGCTTGCCACACCATCGGATAGCCCAGGTAGGTATGTGCCAGCCCATAACGTCCGGGACTGGTGTTGACGACGTTTGCCAACGCCTGCACCTCGGCGAGATTCAACGCGGCAGGCTTCTCGCTGAACACGTGAAAGCCAGCCTGCAACGCCAGGGTCGCGATGGGAGCATGCAGATGATTGGGGGTGACGATCACCAGCAGTTGCATGCGCTGATCGGCCGGCAATGCCTGTTCCGCCGTCAGCATCTGCTGCCAGTCGCTGTAGCAACGGGACGCGGACAAGCCCAGGGCGCTGCCAGTGTTCCGGTTGTTCTCGGGCTCGCGGCTGAAGGCCCCGCACACCAGTTCATAACCGCCATCCAGCCCCGCCGCCTGGCGGTGGGCCTGGCCGATGAAGGCGCCCGCGCCGCCGCCAACAAAGCCCATTCTTATTTTTTGCACTGCAGCCGTCATCGCAAGTCTTCTCTTTTTGGGCTATTACGGATCATGATGTAACCGGTTACATCGTGCCGGAAATTTAGGCCCAGTTGCTCGCGGTGTCAAACCCCGACTGCGGTAAACTTGGCGGCTGCTGCTCTGATAACGAGGTTGTCTTGTCCAATATTCGCGAAGTCGCCCGCTTGGCCGGGGTTTCGGTGGCCACCGTGTCCAGGACCCTGGCCAGCCCTGAACGCGTGCTCCCCGAGACCCGCGACAAGGTCAACGCCGCCGTGGAACAGACCGGCTACCGGCCGAACCGCATGGCGGTGCAATTTCGTTCGCGGCGCACCGGTAACCTGGTGATCCTGGTACCGGCGATTGCCAACACGTTTTTCGCCCGGGTCATCAGCGGTGCACAACAGGCGGCGCAGGCGTCGGGTTACCGGTTGCTGTTGTGCGACACCCGGGGCCACGCTGAAATCGAAAAGCAGTTCGCCGAACTGGTCCACGCCCATCAGGCCGATGGGGTGATTCAATTGCGGGCCTCTGACCCGTTCAGCGACTGCAGCGACTCACCGCCACTGGTGAACGCCTGCGAGGTGATCCAGGACGGTCGCCATCCCACCATCAGCCTCGACAACCGTGGTGCAGCCCGGGCCATGACCCAACACTTGATCGACCTCGGCCACCGCCGCATCGGGTTGATCAAAGGCCCGAAAAGCAGCCCGCTGACCCGTGACCGCGTGGCCGGTTATGAAGATGCCTTGCTCGCGGCCGGCATCCCCCGCGACCCGGCGCTTATCTGCCACGGCGACTTCACCCTGCACGCCGGTTTCGAAGGCGCAGGCAGCATGCTTGCCTTGCCCGAGCGCCCCACCGCGCTGTTCTGCGAGAACGACGAAATGGCCATCGGCGCCTTGAAGCGCATCAAGCAACAGGGCCTGCGCGTGCCCCAGGATATTTCCCTGGTGGGCTTTGATGACATCCCCTTCGCCGCCTATTGCGACCCGCCGCTGACCACCATCGCCCAGCCAGCCGAAACCTTCGGGCGCAAGGCGGTCGAGATGCTCATCGCCCTGATCGAGAAAACCCCGCTGCCGGAACGCCAGGTGGTGTTGCCGTTCGAACTCACCTTGCGTGGCAGTACGGCAGCGCCCAACACTCAATAGTGCGCCACGTCCGACACCTGGGTGTCCAGCACGTCCCGCGCCAAAGCCCAGGCTTGATCCCGGGATTCCACCACCAGCAGCGGGTAGCCCCACGCTTTGCCAAACATCACCGCAAACGGCTTGAGCGCCAGGCGCTTGGCCGCGCTGGGCTCCACCTGAATCATGCCTTTGACGAACGCGCGCAAGGCCACCTTATTCTTCTTCATCCAGATCGAGGCTTGTTTGCGCTCTTCGTGGGAGTGCTCGTGAGCGCTTTCATCCACGGCTTTTTCGTGAAGCAAAACGAAGGGCTCCTGGCGCCGCAGCAAGGCCTCGAACGCGACAAAGGTGTCTTGCGGGGGCGTGTCGCTCGGGGCGTCGAAGACGATTTTCACCACGGGGAACATTGCACTGTCGAGTTGCATGGGAAGCTCCTTTAACGAGAATGTTTCTCATAATAGCCATGCCATCACTGGACGCCATTGCACAGAATAGCCAGAATGTTTCGCATTCCAGCCAAGACGTACCTCTGCCATGTATACCCACCGCCTCGAAACCCGTGACCCGCTGCGCCCGGCCATGGCCGATGCGATTCCCCGAGCCGTGGTAGCGGTGAGCGCCTCAAGCACTTCCGCCAGCTGGGAGCACACGCCGCACCAGCACCGCAAGGGTCAGTTGATGTACACGTTGCGCGGGGTGATTCATTGCGTCATCGAAGAAGGTATATGGATCGTGCCGCCCCAGTGCGCGCTGTGGATTCCGGGTGGCCTCTCCCATGCGGCACGCGGTTCGGGGCCTGCGGATGTCTACTGCCTGCTGGTAGACCCCGACGCCGCCAGCGCCCTGCCCCGGCAATGCTGCACGCTGGCCGTGTCGCCGTTGTTACACGAGTTGATCAGCAAGGCTGTAAGCTTTCCGCCGCTGTATGACACCGAGGGCGCGCAAGGACGGTTGGTGGCCACGCTGCTGGATGAGCTGGCACTGGCCCCGGTCGAGGCGCTGCACCTGCCCATGCCCCAGGACCCAAGGTTGAGACGCCTGGCCGACAGTTTGTTGGCCAACCCCGGCGACAAGGCCACCCTCGGCGAATGGGCGGTACGCATCGGCATGAGCGAACGCAGCATGACGCGCCTGTTGCTGGAGGAGATCGGCCTGAGTTTCGGGCGCTGGCGCCGGCAGCTGCATGTGATCCTGTCACTGCAGCGCCTGGCCAAAGGCGAAAGTGTGCAGAGGGTAGCGCTGGACCTGGGCTATGAGAACGCCAGCGGCTTTATCACCATGTTCCGCAAGGCCATCGGCAAACCTCCGGCGCGCTACCTGGCAGACCGCGCGGGCACATCCGAGCACACAACGCCCGCTATCGCCTTGCTGGATTATTATAAATAGTCAGGTATAAGCATTTTTAGAGCTTAAGGACTAGAACGGTTAAATCATTCCAGCCAAAAAAATCAAGCCAGCCTAAAATACTTATCGCACACTAAAAAATTTGCACTAGCATATGAGTACTCCCGTCCAGAAATCCGCTTTCAACACCCGCCAGCAAACCGCCTTACCCCCCGTAAATAAAGTGCCGAATGTTAAAATTTGTCACGTTTTGGCGTATTCAATTCGATTAACATCTAAACGCCTGCAGCGATTGAATTGACGGCCTCGCATGCCGGAAAAGGGAGCAACGTGATGCATTTTTCCAACGTCCTCGCTATTGCACGGACCCCATCGAAATCCGAGGACTTCAGCGAGCTTATAGTTCGTACTGTACCGAAAAATCTAAAAGTCGATACACGCTCCTACGGCCAACTAATTGGTCCCTATGAAAGCCATGGACATTACCGTGCCATCATCATAGAGATTGACACCCCCTCTGCCAGCACCCAAACGCTGGACATCATAAAGAAAACCAGATCCGAGAACCCCGGCAGCACCATTTTTCTGGTTGTCACCTTCGCCACCACACTAAGCAAAACCAAATATTATCTCGCAGGCGCCGACTACTGCATAAAGGTCGTCGAGAGCTCGCCCGAAAAAAAACTTGCGCTCTTCGCCGCGTTTCTCAGCGAGACATACTGGCTAAGTAATACTGATTTGCTACTCGACCAGGACCGCATGTGCATCTACGGCGGCGGCAAAAAGCTGGAAGTCTCCTTCGTCGAAATGAAAGTACTGGAAGCCCTCATTCATAATCGATTGCTCAGCCACGATGAAATTGCAGTTGTCATGGGACTTAACGCCCGATTTTATGATTCGCGGGCGCTCGAAAAATCGATCAGCCGTTTACGCGGCAAAATAAAATCGCACTATGGAAGCAATATAATTCAAAGCATTCGGGGTTACGGCTACAAACTTAGCAGAGGTCTTGCTTCGGTGAATCATGTCCAACCCGTCAAGGAGCGGCCAAACCGTGAATAGCGGAAATCTATTGCTTGCAGCGTCCGCCGACTTCAAGTTTTCGCGCCAGGCGATACTTGAACGAAGTTGCACCTTATGGGGCAGTGAAATTCGGGTTCATGCCGAGCACGCTCTCGACACCTTGCCCGATGATGTGCGCCCCTTTTATTCCGAGCAACTTAAGTACGCCTACAGTGAAGCCCTGCAACACACAAAACCCAACTCATTTGCCCGAGAAGGAAAACGTTTGTGTGTGGACAAAAGCCCGGGGCTCCACAAGTTTTTCCGGGTAGAGCAATCCTTATTGATGAATGAAGACCTGCTCAAGGAAATCATCAACACGTCGGCCATACTGGAAAAACACAAACAACAACTTATTGTCAGCGTTGAAAATACACTGGATACTCTCCCCGGCCCGGTGGAGCGTAGAAACATGATCCGCCAACTGTATAGCCTGAAAGACCGCAGCACTATAAAGCTTGCCTATAACAATTACACATTACATACAAAAAACACCGACCTGCTGATCGACTTGAGTCTTTATGACTATATAAAAATGCCCTTTCCAGACTCGGCCCTCAGGCTCAGTCTGAACACGCGCTCAGGCCTGTTCGACCGGCTTTACGACCAGATGCTGGGGCTGATGAGCACCACCCGGGTCTCGTTCATCGCCGACAACGTCGAGTATGCCGACAGCGCACTTCTCGCCAGACGCTTGCCTTTTGACTATTTTCAGGGCCCCTACTTCTCCCCTGCTGATAGTTTATGAACCCCCGTACTTTCCTGGAATCGGTGAATGCCATGAGTTCTCTCAAGAAACACACATTTACATCCACGTACCCGTCAATTGCGCTGCATGATTTCACGCCCAATGTGGCATTTTTACATTACGACGTCGACAGCGGCCCGCTGGTCGAAACCGCTGAGAAAACAGCGGAGTCCTCGGCCAGTTCCTACGCCGTTACCAGTGAGCAGAATTTCAATCTATGGCTCAGCAATTATGTGGCCGCCAAAAGACTCTATGAGGCCAATAACCGACTAACCCGACAACTTTACGATGCTTCAAAAAACCCGAAAATTGCCGTACTCAAATCAGAACCCGGCGGCCCCGATCTTAATAACACCCCCGCGGAAGTTGTTAATTCAACCCCCGCCTTGCGCACCCCGGATGTGTGGTTATTGACCCAACAAGACCGGGCACTGGTCAAAGGCGGACTGCGCATTTCCTTGACGACTATTGAATCGGCACTGATCAAGAAGATGTTGCACCATGAAGAACGCGTGGTGAGCAAAGAAGAACTTATCCGGAACATCGGGCGTGAACCCGACCTCTATCGCGGGCTTGAAATGTGCCTCAGCCGACTGCAGGACAAGTTCAAGCGCGTCAATGATGGCGAGCGCCTGTTCCGAGCGGTACGCAACCGCGGCTACTGCCTCACACAAAAAATAAAAAGCCCTTTGAGCAGTCGCAGCAGCGTCGCCGAACAATAATTATTTCATAAAAATTACAATTCACCCTGCCTATTAAAATCCTTTTCTATCTGCCATTTTATAACAACATGCCCGCGTTATAAGTCGTCAGCCATTGCTCCCTGCCATTTATTACTATCAATACGCACGCCTACGCGTGCGCCTGCCATTTGATAGTCATTAAAACCACGCCTCGCTTTAACCTGCCAGCACGTGAGTGGATACCACAGGGAGCAGAAGTATGCTTAACAACAGAAGAATGCATCGTAACCTTACACCCAAAGGTCTCACCTTCTGGGGGCAGTGGGCTATTGCCTTGAGTGTGGTCGTTGTACTTTTGTTTTCACTGGTACTGTTCAAGACCGGACAACTGGAGTCCCACTACCGGATATTGGCAGCCATTACAATACTGGCCTCTATCCCGGCCTACATGTTATGTGATGTCTATAGCAAAAAGGACGACTTTTTTGTTGGGCTGGGACGTTTATTCACCGGTTGGTTATTGACCCTGGGCATATTGTTGGCGGTGGGCGTCGCATGTAATGCCAGCTCGCTGTTTCCTTTCGAGATACTGCTACTCTGGGCCGCCGTCAGCTATCCAATACTAGCACTTTGCTACATTCCGATTCACAGTCTATCCAGGTACTACCATCGGCAACTTCACGAGCGCCAGAAATCCCTGATTATTGGTACGGGAAAACTTGCCACCGATTTGGCCAACACTCTTGCCCGGCAAAAACGCTCGCCCTTAGTCGGGCTCGTAGGTCCAGACACCGTCCTGCCTCAGACCAGTACTCAACCGCAGATTCTCGGCGATTTGCCCGACCTTCCCGCACTGATCAGACAACACGGTATTCGCCGGCTGTACATCACTCATTCGCTCCAGGAAGCCACGCATATCGAGGCGCTGTACCTCAACCTGCTGGAGATCAGCGTGGACGTGATCTGGGTGCCCGACCTCAACAACATGCTGCTGCTCAACCACAGCGTGGCCGAGGTGGATGGGTTGCCGGCAATCTTCCTCAATGAGAGCCCGCTGACCAGTCGCCCGACCGCGGCACTGAGCAAGTCGCTGCTGGACAAGAGCCTGGCGCTGTTGGCGATTGTGCTGCTCAGCCCGTTGCTGCTGCTGTTCGCCCTGCTGATCAAACTCACCTCCCCCGGCCCGGTGATTTTCAAGCAGGACCGTCACGGCTGGAATGGCGAGGTGATCAAGGTCTGGAAGTTCCGCTCGATGCGTGTACATGACGACCACGAGGTGCGCCAGGCAAGCCGCAACGACTCGCGCATTACCGGCGTGGGGCGCTTTATCCGGCGCACCTCCATCGACGAGCTGCCGCAGCTATTCAACGTGCTGCAGGGGCATATGGCACTGGTGGGCCCGCGCCCCCATGCCGTTGCCCACAATGACTACTACTCGGGCAAGATTCGCGCCTACATGGCGCGGCATCGCATCAAGCCCGGCATCACCGGCCTGGCGCAAGTCAACGGCTGCCGTGGCGAAACCGAGACCCTGGAGAAGATGCAAAAACGCGTCGATATCGACCTGAGCTATATCAACAACTGGTCGCTGTGGCTCGACATCAAGATCCTCTTCAAGACCCCGTTTACCCTGCTGTCCAAAGACATCTATTGACCCTCCCTTCCCCGTGTCGCTGCAACGGCGACGCGGGGCACCAGACGCCCTCAGGGGCGTCGTCTTCGCTCCCCGCCACTCTCCCCCATTAGCCGCAAAGATAACGCCCACAGCGACGCCTGGGCGTCCAGGCCCGCGCCATTCGTAGAGGGTTCACAGAGGGGAAGTCAGGGAAGTGTTGCTCGCCGACATTGCACCTGGCGTTGTGTTGCCAAGGCTTTCTCACTGCCTGGCGCATTCAGCACCAGGCAGTGAGCAACCTTGTCGGCAAATGCCGCACCGTCACTCCGTGATCTTCTCGAAGTTGTTGTAGAACAGCTCGCTGTCACGCCCATCGGTCATCGTCTGCAGCGAGTAGGCACGGTTCAGGCGCGCGCCGCCGTCGCGGGTCAGGGGGGCCCAGACGACGTTGGCCCGACGCATCGTCGAGGTGCTCATCAACTCGTCGAACGGGACGGAAATGTAGATCCCCTTGTCGAAGCTGCCCTCGCCGTACTCTTCCTTCGAGGCGGTGGTGAGTGTCACCCAGCCACCAAATTTCACGCCGTTCTTGAACTGCCGGGAGATGTCGACGGTGGTGCCCCAGTCCCGCGCCAGATAACGCCCCACGCTGACTGCCGCCAGGGTGTCATAGGGCAGCTCTGTATAGCTGGTGACATGGCCGGTGATGGTCTGGTAATCACGCAGGCCGAAGCCCTGATTGAAATCGCGCTGGCGCACGACGTTCAGGTCTGCACCCACCGACCAGTGCTTGCCCGCCGGCCGAAACAACACTTCGCCGCCCACGCCGGCGTACATGGACTCCAGGTAACCACCGTAGACCATGCCATACAGGTCCCGGTCCAGCCGCGCCGCATGGTTGAACTGGAAGTTTGGCATCGTCACATCCGACGTCGTCATGTACTGGCGCAGGTCGGTGCGCACCCGCGGCAACCCGCTGGGCGCGTCGTAGGTGAACTTGTCGTAGTTGTTCAGCAGGTTGGCGCTGAGCAAACCGCTCCACCAGGTGTTGCGGGTAAACCGGTACTCCGCGTCGGCATCGGCGGTGAACTGATACAGCAAGCCGTTGGGGCCGCCGATGTTCTGTTTGTAACCCAGGCCCAGGCCGTAGCTGAACGGCTCCTGCTTGCCGGTGTAAAGCGTGGTTTCCCGATGAGCAATCGCCGGATTGACCTCGGTGGCACGGTGCAGATCCGTCAACGGCTGCTCGTTGTTCACCACCGCGCGGAAGGTGTCGCGGGGTACGCTGGTTTCTTCGATGGGCATGTCATAACGCTTGTTCACCAGGGTGAACCAATCGATGTCCTGATTGGCGCTGTTGTCGAGAATACGGCTGGCGCGCCCGACGGCCTTGGCTGAGTAGAAGTAGCGCTGCTGCTCGCCATACACCATCAATTCCGAGCCGCGCTGGGCAATGCGCTCCACCTTGTAGCCGGCATTCTGCTGCAGCCGGTCGGCGACACTAGCCCAGTTGACCTGGTCGGGCGGCGTAGTCGGCATGCGTGCGGGCAACGGTTCGGCGGGCGGGTCATAGGTCTTGACCGGCGCCTTGCGGCTGACAAAGTTGGTGTGCAGGGTGATGCCGAACATCGCGGTGTTTCCGCGCTCCCAGGCCGCACTCAGGTCAACGCTGTCGGCCAGCTTGTAGACCACACCGATATTGACCGGCGAGTCCTGCTTGATCGGGTTGTCCAACGGTTCGTGCTTGTAGTCGTTGCCCTCGTATTCGAGCTTCAGGCTCAGGGGCTCCCACGGCGTTTGATAGGCGATCCCGCCAAACAACGAAGGACGGCCCCTGAAGTAGGCGTTGGAGTTCACGTCCCCTGCCCTGGCGACGACTGCGGTGCTCTTGGGCCGGTCGTTGAACTTGCTGCCGAACACCGACAGCGGGTTGCTGAAGTCCCCGCGATTGCCCAGGTAGCCCCAGGCAATGCCGAGGCTGAAATCCAGGTTGGCATAACGCTTGTTGGCGACGAAGTATTCGCTGGAAAACAATCCGGTACCGCCGATGTCCCGGGCGCCGAAGGCCACTTGCGGCGCCCAGTGGCTTTCTTCCCAGAGCCGTGCCTTGAAGTCGATGGCTTTGTCTTTGAAGCTCTGGCTTCCGCTCAACGCCTCGGCACCGTACTTGCGGTTGCTGATGGCGGTGTAGCGAAACGAGCCCTCCAGCCAGTCGAACGGCTGCAAGGAAAAGCTGTAGCGCGAGTAAGGATCGGTCCGGTTGGCGTTGGCGCTCAGCTCGCCCGCCGGGGCCATGCGTGCGGTGGGAGTCTGTAGCAGGCCCACGCCGCCAAAATCATTTTGGGTGTAACGGGGCTCACCGTGAACCAGCCCACAGGGCAAGAGCAATACAGCTGCAAAACGTAAATTCAAGGGTTCACCTCAGCCAACGGTTGAGTGGCGAAAAACTCGGCCAGTTGTTGGTTGAGATCAGGGGTCGGCGTCTCAAGATCATCACTGCGCAGCGGCACCAGGATCCGGCTGCCGGGAGCGGCCACGACACCCTCCTCCCGATTCCAGGCCGCCACGCCCACACGTCGTACCTGGCCGTCGGGCTGGATCAGCCACAGGTCATCGCGCTCGGCGTCGTCGAGGACGGTGCAGTCGCGGACGTAATCCCGGATTTCCCTCATCGCCTGGTACGGCACATTGCAGGGTTGCGCGACCGCGCCCAGTACCTCAACGGTGGAGTGTCTTGCGGGGTAAAAAAGCTCGTCGCCCTCATCGAGCAACGCGTTGCGGGCGAACCCCGCCTCCACGGCGATCGGGTCCAGCACGGCCACCTGGCGGCCGGTGACGGGCAACTGCTCGACCTGCCGGTACAGGCGCGCACTCAAGTCCGCCCGCGTGTGCTTGTTATCCAGCAAGGCCCCTCGTTGCAGCAGTTTCAGGTCGAACAGGACGCCCGCCTTCAAACGGGCCTGCTTGCCTGCCTGCGACCGGTGCAGCCACGCGGCGCCCAACCAGTAGCTTTCGGCATTGGGCTGGGCCTCGCGAATCACGTCCAACAAGCGCGCACCGGGCTTGATGTCGAATGGGCCGGGGCTGCGCACATCACCGCTGACGGTGACGGCCGCCTGGCCAACGCCTGGGCCGATCAACAGCAGCCCAAGGCATAAAAGGTTCGAACACTTCACCGGACGGCCCCCCGATCAGGGCGCAACTGCACGATTTTCAACACCAGCCGGGGCGTCAGATGCTGCTCGCTGCGCCAGATGAAACCATCCTGCGGATCGACCCAGTAACGGTTGGTGGCGCGGAAATTCAAGGTGGGCACCTCCACCTGTTCGTCGATGCGCAGCAAGGCGTAATCCTTGTCCAGAATGCGGAGGGTCTCGATACCGTGGGGGCTGAAACGGCTGTTGACCGCAAGACCGATTCGGTTGCCGTCGTAGAGGTCGATCCAGCGGGTGCTGGCATAGCCATCGGGCAGATGCTGGAGGCCGCGCTTGAACGGCGACTCGCCACTGAAGCGGGTGCCATCCAGGGAAACCCCCAGCCCGACGGTGCGCACCACCAGGCCGTTGCGCATCATCAGCACTTGCTTGCCGGAGGCGACCCAGAACTCCAGGTCGCCCCGACGACGGGGCATGGCCATCACCCCTTCGCTGACGGCGGTGGTGACCAGGATCTGCGGATACGGCACCGCGTCGACCTGGGCGCGGGTCACGTTGATGGAGGCCGGACCGGTGACGGACGTTTCGAGGGTGTACCACGACGCTCTCATCAACGGGTTACACCCGCACAACAAGAGCGCCATCGACAGACAGGCGCAGCTAGGCAAAATTTTCACCACGGGATAGCGCCTTATCTGCTGTTGACTTCACTGAGGTCATTGGCCGATCTGGCACCCAGCCCAATGGCAGTGGCGGTAGGCAGCAGCTGGCTGATCAAGCGGTTCCAGCGCGTCACGCCGGCCGGCCCGACGTACACGATGTCTTGGGGCTGCAAGTCAAAGCGCGTGGCGAGCACCAGCGCCGAAGGTGACTGGGCATCGAGCTGGAACACCTTGGCCGGTTCGGCCTCCAGGTTGTCTACGCCACGAATCACGTACACCGCATTGCCATTGGAAGTGGTCTGGTTCAAGCCCCCGGCCGTGCCCAGGGCATCGGTCAGGTTGATCGACTTGCCCTTGAAACTCAGTGCCCGGGGCTGATTGACTTCACCCATGAGGTACACGCGTTTCTGGTCGTTATAGGGCAAGTACAACCGGTCGCCGCCCTTGAGGTAGATGCCCTGCAGTTGCGAGCCCTGGCGATTGAGGCTGTCCAGGTCGAGCCTGTACTCGCGGCCGTCGCGGGTCAGGGTCAGGCCCGACAGGTCGGCATTCGTCGGGTCGACACCCGCGGCGCCAATGGCCTCCACAGCGCTCAGTGGCGTGGTGGTGATCGGCTGCTGGCCGGCTTTCACCACCGCACCGGTCACCACCACCGTCTGGCTGGCAAACCGCAGCACGCTGACGTCAACCTGAGGGCTTTCAATAAATTGCGCCAGGCGTCCGGAGATATAGGCGCGCAGCTCTTCGATGGTTTTACCGGCCACCGGGACGTTACCGATATACGGATAAAACAGCGTGCCGTCCGGGCGAACCAGGCGCCCGTTGGCATCAATCTGCTGTTGCGGCCCCGACGGTGCCGTCAACTCGGGATGATCCCAGACCGTAATAAACAACAGGTCATTGGCGCCTACGCGATAGCCACCCGGAACATAAGACAATAATTCCGAGGGCACCGATTCACGCACTTGCGTGGCGGCATCCATGGCGATCAATTTGGGGGTGATCGGAATCAACTCCACCCGGGTACTTTCGAGAGAACCCTCACTGGACATTTGACCGGTGTCCATGTGTTGACCAGGCGAAAACATGCAGCCGTGCAAGCTGATACTTGCCAGCAAAAGAACAGGTAACCTACGAATCATAATGGCACTACGCTAGTCGAGGGCGAGTCTAAAAAAGATCACCCAGAAAGTTCTGAGTGATCTTGAACAACACACATTGCGGGTTAATTAGTTGGTACCGGTGGTACCACCTGTGCCGGTTGTGCCGCCGGTGCCGGAAGTACCGCCATTGGAACTGCCGCCCGAGTTGGAAGCAGCCGCCGCAGCGCCGACAACAGCCGTGCCGACCCCCACGGTTTCACCAAGCGTCACGCCGCCCACGACCGGGGTGCTCAACGACAGGGACTCGCCTGCGCCGGCCGTATCGCTCACCGCTGCGCCGGCGACTTCACCCGCCGCCAGTGCCGCAGTACTTGTGAAAGCCAGCAAGCCGGCCAACAGTAATTGCTTCATATCAGACTCCTTCTCGATATTTACCCCTTATACAACTTTGCAATAAGGGAGTAGTGATGGAACGGAGATAAAACAGGCCATGAAAACTGCATATAGATCCTGCCGGATCATGCAATTAGCCTCTCAGGAATCATCTCACTTGTGGATACGGCAAACCACCAATGTTAATAATCGTCAGGTTCAAATGATTGGCCGCACTGATAATCCGCGACCGATACCGTAATACTCGAAACCATTGGCTTTCATGCGGTGCGGATCAAATATATTCCGGCCGTCAAAGATCACCGGCGTACTCAGTTTTTCTTTTATAAAGTCCAGGTCCGGGGCTTTGAACTCGCGCCACTCGGTCACGATCACCAACGCATCGGCACCCTGCAACGCGGCTTCCTTGGTGCCCATCAGCAGCAAGTCTTCGTTCATGCCGTAGATGCGCTGGGTTTCCGCCATGGCTTCCGGGTCGAACGCCTGAATCCTGGCCCCTACGCTGCGCAACTGTTCGATCAATACGCGGCTGGAGGCTTCGCGCATGTCATCGGTATTGGGCTTGAAGGCCAGGCCCCAGATCGCAAAGGTCTTGCCTTCCAGTTGCCCACCGAAGTGATGGTGGATATGCCCGAACAGGTGCTGCTTCTGGCGCTTGTTGACTTCCTCGACAGCCGACAACAGGGTTGCCTGGTAGCCGATCGACGACGCGGTGCGCTCCAGGGCTTGCACGTCTTTCGGGAAGCACGAGCCGCCATAGCCGCAGCCGGGGTAGATAAAGTCGTAGCCGATCCGCGGGTCGGAACCAATGCCTTTACGCACGGCTTCAATGTCGGCGCCCAGGCGTTCGGCAAAGTTGGCCATTTCGTTCATGAACGAAATCTTGGTGGCCAACAGGCAGTTGGCTGCGTACTTGGTCAGCTCCGCACTGCGGATGTCCATCGTGATGATTTTTTCGTGGTTGCGGTTGAAGGGCTCATACAGCTCCCGCATGCGGTCCACGGCGTAGCTGCTGTCACTGCCGATGATGATTCGGTCGGGACGTGTACAGTCCGCGACCGCCGAACCTTCCTTGAGGAACTCGGGGTTCGAGATGACGTGAAACTCCACCTCAAGGGAACGGGACTTCAGCACCTCGGACACTTTCGCCCGGACTTTGTCCGCCGTGCCCACCGGCACTGTGGACTTGTTCACGATGATCTTCGGCTCGGTCATGTTGTGGGCGATGGTCGCCGCCACGGAGAGCACGTACTTGATGTCGGCGCTGCCGTCGTCATCCGGCGGCGTGCCCACGGCGATGAACTGCACCTCGCCATGACGCACGCCCTGGGCGGCGTCGGTGGTGAAATGCAGGCGGCCGGCATCATGGTTCTTCTGGACGAGCGCGCTTAACCCAGGCTCGTAGATCGGGATAATGCCGCTCTTGAGGTTCTCGACTTTCGTGGCGTCGATGTCGACACAACAGACTTCATGCCCCGCGTCAGCCAATACCGCCGCCTGCACCAGACCCACATAGCCGATTCCAAATACAGTTACATTCATTTCAATACTCCTTTAAACAAGCTCGAGGCGGCCATAGCGGTCTTCAAAGCGGATGATGTCGTCTTCGCCGAGGTAGGAACCTGATTGCACTTCAATCAGCTCCAGCGGGATGCGTCCCGGGTTTTCGAGGGAGTGCACAACGCCGATCGGGATGTAGGTGGACTGGTTCTCGGTGAGCAGCACCTGCTTGTCGGCGATCTGCACATTGGCGGTGCCGGAGACCACGATCCAGTGCTCGGCCCGATGGTGGTGAAGCTGCACAGACAGCTTGTGCCCCGGCTTCACCGTGATGCGCTTCACCTGGTAGCGGTAGCCCTGGTCCACCGAGTCATATTTGCCCCACGGCCGATAGACTTCGCGGTGGCTCGCGCTTTCGATCCGGTGCTTTTCAGTCAGCTCAGTGACGATCTTCTTGACGTCCTGGGCATGGTCCTTGGTGGTCACGAGGACCGCGTCGGCGGTCTCGACCACCACCACATCGCTGATCCCTGCCACCGTGACCAGCCGGTGGCTGGCGTGCACATAACTGTGGGTGACGTCTTGCAGCAACACGTCACCCTGGGTGCAGTTCTGATGGGCATCCTTGGCGCCCGCTTCCCACACCGAATCCCAGGCGCCCAGGTCACTCCATGGCGAGTTGAGGATGACCACCGAGGCAATATCGGTTTTCTCCATCACCGCGTAATCAATCGACACGTTGGGCGCGTTCACGAAATCCACCTGGTTGAGCCGGGTGAAATCCTGGTCATGCGCCGCGTTGGAGAGGGACAGTTCGGCGGCCACCATGATGTCCGGGCTCAGGCGCTCCAGCTCAGCCTTCATGACAGAGGCGCGGAACATGAACATGCCGCTGTTCCAGAAGTAGTTACCCTGGGCCAGGTAGCCTTGTGCGGTCCCAAGGTCAGGCTTTTCGACAAAGGCCTCGACGTGCGCCGCGCCGTCGACCGCAGCCGCTTGAGTACGGATATAGCCGTAGCCGGTCTCCGGCTTGGTGGGCACCACGCCGAAGGTGACGATCTTGCCCTTGTTGACTTCCGCCGTGGCCGACGTCAACGCTGCGTTGAAGGCGTCGGTATCGCCGATGACATGGTCTGCCGCCAGCACCAGCAGGATCGGATCGTCCCCGTCCGCCAGCGCCGAAAGCGTCGCGGCCGCAATCGCCGGGGCGGTATTTCGGGCGGTGGGTTCCAGGAGGATTTTCTGCGGAATCACGTCCAGCGATCGGCTTTGTTCGGCCACGATGAACCGGTGTTCTTCGTTACACACAATGATCGGAGGGCGGACGTTCTCGCCCTCTATGCACAGGTTCTTGATTCGCTCCAACGTGGCCTGAAACAAACTCAAGTCACCGTGCAGGGCAATAAACTGCTTTGGCTTAAGTGCTCTTGAAAGCGGCCACAGGCGCGTGCCTGAGCCGCCAGACAATATAACTGGGATCATAGCGATTACTCGATGATTAAAGGCAATAAGAGCGTATTGACAAACAGCCGAAACTTAAGAGGTGAACGACTTTACATAACTGATCAAACGATCTCTTTCGGTAAAGTCCAATGAACTTTCTGCGCTGCTGTAGTTAAGGGCCGAATCAATCGCCGAAAAGAAAGCGTCTTTATCGTGGGCGATAAACACAGACGGCAGGTCTGAGAAGTTCTCGGCGGTGTCGAACTGGTGATTATTGATATGTTCACCGCGCCGGCTATCGCGCGGGACGATAACGATGGGTTTGCCCAGCTCAAGGGAACGAATGATATTGCCCATGCCCGCATGGGAAACAATCACTTTCGAGGCGTTGAAGTTCTTGGAAAAGAGCGGCTCGGCAATGGTCTTGTACGCCGTAATGCGGCCCAGGTCGTTTTCGTTGTTGCCCACCTGCGCCACAATCGGGACCTGGGGGTTTGCATGGCTCCATTCATTCAAGTAGCCGAGCATTCTTTCAAACGGTGCTTGAGTGCCAACGCTGCAAAAAATCATTTATACAATCCTCCCTTTATATTGGGCCCGGCTGTTTTGCGAAAGCGTGGGCCACTGGGTCAGCAACTCATCGACAAAGTAAACAGCGATACGGCCAGACAAAGAGAGTTTCTTGGGGTTGGCGATGCTGTCGATCCACAGGGTCTTTTTGCCCATGAGTTTTCCGGCGATCAACCCCAGCAGACCGGGAGCGGCACCAGTGGAGATAACGTATTTGGCTTTACTGCGGTAGACGATCGCGAAGATCTGGCAAAACCCCTTGATGATCTTCATGGGCTCACTGCGGTTAAAGTCCGGGACTTGCGCAAAGTCATGCAATGGATACTGCGAACCAATGCTGATATCGACGGTGGCAATGGTAACTTTTTGACCGTCGAAGGCCGGGAGCAACTTACTCATTTGCACCCAGTGCCCACCTCCAGAACAAATCAACAAAACATCACTTGATTGACTCATGACGGTTCCCTTCCTGTCAGAACTAATAAACATAATTAAATAGCTGCGGCAGTCTTCAACAATTGAGCCTGCCCTTCCCAACGGCTTATCCGCTTGGCTTTCAGCAAGGCTGACTTTTCTTTATAGGTTTCTTGATGGGCGATGAGTTGTGAAACACCGGCCTTTATGGACAGTGGGTCCATCGTGTCCACGAACACCGCCGCCTCGGAAAACAACGAGCGCAGGACCGTGGTGTTTGAAAGCGCCATTGGCCTGCCGGCACTGACCGCTTCGTTGGCCACGCTCAACTGCACGTTGTCGCGGGTGGTCAGTCCGAGCACCACATTCGCGTGGCACAGCAACTGCTCGAAGGTCGCCTTGCTGAGGAAGCCGGTCAGCTTGATGTTCCCGGGCAGTGACGCCACGAGTTCCTCGGAGAGCTTGCCCTGGTGCTTGCCGGTGATCAGGAAGTCGACACCGGGCATTTCCCTGGCGGCGTTGATCACAACCTCGATCGGCTCATCGATATCAAACGAACAGGGAAACAGCACATAGGGTGTTTCGCGTTCACTGGCGGGCGGCACCGGAAAGTCGCACGGCAAGTCTTCCAGAATAAAAAGCCTGGCTTCCTTGACGCCCAGGCTTGCCAATTCTTCTTTGACTTTGAAGTTGTGCACGACCACCGCATCAATGCGATTCAGCAGGGCCACGGTTCCCGGGAAGCCGATCCATTGTTTGCGCAACAGGCTGTTGTGGGCGTCGGCAATAATCTTCAGGCGCCGGTTAAATACACACTTGTAGGCCAGCGCTATATGCAGGACCGGGCTCGGCGGCAGTTGCACCCAAAGCACTTCGGGCGAACCGACCAACAGCGTCTTGAGGGTTTTGAACGACTTGATCAAATAGTCCAGGGGCCGTGCAGACTTTTTCTTGAACCGGTTGGGCAGATGCAGAATGTCATACGCCCAATATTGCTTCATGGTATCGGCGCGTCGTTGATAGCCAATCCATGCAATCATTAATGATTTCACTTAAGAATCCTGCATAAATAAGGGTGGGCACGCGGGGTGCTTTACAAGGCAAACCAGACAGGAAAGTCGGCGCGGTACAGAATGTTTTTATTTCGAAAGCGAATCGGTTTGGCCGGGTTGCCGCCCACGATCGAATAGGCTTCAACGCTGCGCGTCACCACACTGCCGGGATACACCACCGCGCCTTTCCCGATGGTGACGCCGGGCATCACCATCACATTGGGAAAGATCCAGGCGTCGTCTTCGATCACCACGGGTTTTCCCACCAGGCAACTCATCGGGTCATCGATGTCGTGGCCCAGGGTATAAATCCGGGTGTTGTGGGAAATATTGACGTTGTCGCCAATGCGGATACCCGCGCGGTTATCCAGGTAGCAGCCGTAATTGATCGTGCAGTTCTTGCCGATCGCGCAGTTGCCGAACGAGAAGAAAACCACCTTGCGGTGAACCGTGGTGTTTGCGCCCACCTGGCACCCTGTGGCCCGCAGGAGTGAACGTCGCACGTTGAAAAACAGGGCGAGGCTGAGCAGCGTGTTGAAGAAGGCAAGGGCGGCCTTCTTGATATTCAGTTTGAGGTTCTTCATCTACTCACCCTGCCCTGCTGTATCCGTCACGCGCTGCGAGCTCATCACAAAATTCCGGAAGCGGATATTGGTACTGACCGGCGTGGCGAACGACGGATTATTCCCACCGAAGAACGTCGAAAACAGCAAACCATCGATGGTGATATCCCGGGTGTCTCTAAACGTCAGCCCGGTTTCGGTGTGCACCAGTTTTTTGTCGTACCAAATGGAGATCACGCCGTCGGCCTCCCCCGGCGTATTCAACTTCACCAGTTGCTCCAACGTATGCCATTGCCCGACCGTAAAGATCCAGGAACCCAGGCCTACAGCCGTTCCCCAGGTTTTACTGGTGGGCAGATAGGCATAAATGGCGCCGGCGCCCTTTTCTTTCCATATGTAGCGCGTGGAAAAACCATCATGGCCGTTAGGTATTTTCCCGCCGGTATTGGCTGTACCGCCGTAGAGGCCCGGAAGTTTCCCGCCTTTTACAAAGTTGAAATTCTTGTCGAACTTCAACTCATAGGTCAGCACCAGGCATTCCCGGCCGGGTTGCGGGAGCGGCGACTTGAACTCAATGCCGCCATAGGGCAAACCCAGGCGCACCATCGAACCCGGGTCGTACGAGCCGGCCGGAAAGTGCACGGCGATGTCCTTGATCTTCTGGCTATAGGCCTTGTTCGTCAGATTGGCGCTGCCCTTAATGCTGTTCTGCGCCTGCGGACCTTTGAGCATCTGTGACACATCCGGCAGTGACGGATAGATGTTTTTGATGGGTTGCTCACAACGGTCGTTAGTCTCTGATGCGCCGCTCGCAGCCATCTGCAAAGCGAACGCCAAAGTGAGTAGCGTCGAGGCTGTCTTTTTCACGTCGGTTGCCCCTCAACTCTATTTTTCATCGACCCACTTCAAAAAGTCGTCGACCGCTTTTTGTGCCAGGGACGACCGCTGCGCGATCTCCTGCTTGAGGTGCTCGGCCATCTGCGTTTTGGATTGCCTGAACTCGCTGATGGTCGACATGATCACCTCAGCGTCCGGGGTGCTGACCAACCGGGTGCCTTGAGGCAACATTTCATGGACTTTCTTCAGCTTGTTCTCGATGGCAACGGCGATGGTGGGAAACCCGAGGGAAGCCGGTAGCAGCACGCCGTGTGCACGGGCGCTGATGATCACGTCGGACTCGACAATCAATTTCGCCATGAACGTTTCCGGGGTGTCGCCAGCCGCGTCCCAGCACAACCATTCGAACCGGTGGTACTTGTCGATCAGGTGCTGGTCCCGCTCTTTGTAGAGCGAGACCAGGCGCACCTGCTCGCCGCGCTTGGCCAGCTCTTCAGCGGCTTGCACCATCGCCTTGATGAACTGCTGCCCGTTCGCGTCGTGGGGCCAGTCGCGCAGGATAAAGGACAGGTACTTGCCCTTCTTCAGGCTGCCGATCTCCAGGTCTTTGCTGGAGATCCACAGCTCGGAAAGCAGGCTCGGGTCGGTGTACACCTCGACGTCGGTTTTGCCGAAGGTGTTGCAATGCTGCTGGCTGGTGCCGTCCCGCACGGAGATGTAGTCGCAGCGATTGATCACGCTGACAGCGCGGTCGAGCAACTTGCCACCGCCATCAAACGGGCCCAGGCCGATACAGAACGCCGCCAGGCGACGGTGGAAATAGATCCTGTCGACACCGCCGCGCATGCCTACATACAAGCGCAGAAGCGTGGACTTCAGGTCGGTTTGCGCCTTGAGGCTCTTGTGCAGCTTCGCCACGATGCCCTGACGGGCGGTGACAGCTTTGGCCGGCGGGATGAACGAGAAGAACTGGCCCCCGCCCCCCAGCACCACCAGGTCGGCCTTGACCGGCTCCTTGATGTGCAGCCACTTGATACGCGGGTTGAAGTTCCGGGCGATCTCCGGATGATCGACACCCACGGCAATATCCGATTCTTTAAAGCGTTTTTTCAGAATATTGATAACGCAGAGCATTAATACGTCATCACCCAAATTACCAGGACCGTATGCCCCCCGGATATATACTTTGCTGACATTCATGCTGGGCTTCCATTTTCCACGGGGTCGTTAAACACGGTATTCAAAGCGAACGTTGTTGCGAGAATGTAGATAAATATCAACGCCAGTATCATCAATCGATAGACCATACTTTCAACGTAGGCACTTGAGATAAAACTGACAAAAGGCAATGTCCACAAGATCAATATCCTGGGAGAAACCAGCAACTCCAAAGGGAGTATTTTCTTGTAGACGAAATAAGGCAGGCCGAGCAGGAAGTGGATGAACTGGGAACCAATGAATGCCTTGGCAATCCCGACGGCGCCCTCTTCCCGCAGCCAGAAGGCCCCGGCGATGAATAACAGGCCCCACAGCACGTTGCTCATGACGCTGAACCAGGCGAGGTTCATCACGATCATCTTTCTAGAAATGCCGGACTTGAAGGCACTGAGCAGCGAGCCAAGAATCACCAGCACCAACGTCACTTCAAAATCACGGCCCAGGAAACTGCTCCCGTAAAGCTTCGCCAATAACTCGGGAAACATGATCACCGGCTGGATAATCACCAACACCACTAACCAGCCCGACAGGAAGTTCAAGGCGTCCAACTTGCGATTCTTGCCGCCCAGCGCGGCGGCCAGCATCGGCACCAGTACCGAGCCCAGTACCACGGAAACATGGGAAAAGATCGCGTTCCACTGCATGGCGGCGGCGTACATGCCGAGGGCGGCAAGTCCGTTAGTGGTTTGCGCCAATAACTTGTTCGCGAACCAGTTCATCGGCGCGACCATCAACCCGGTCAACAACACCGGCAGGCCAACCGAAAGCACCGCGTGCTTTTCTGCAATCGCGCCCTTGAAACTCAGCGTGGTGTTCTGCGCCTTCAGTATTTTCCAGCACGCCAGCGCGCTGAAAAACACGATCATCAATTGAGACCCGGCCAACCCCAGCAGCGCGCCGTTAAGCCTGAACTGGATGGTCAGGCCGTACGTGGCCGGGATCGCAACGATGGCGATGATTCCGTTGATCGTCGCAATCGAGCGGTATTGCCCCCAGCCGGTCAGGCAGCCCTGGGTCCAGCCCGACAAAATAATCAGCGTGATGGTGCACAACACGATCAGCGACGCCGCGTTCAGGCTGTCTGTGCCCAGGATGACGCTGGAGAAGAAATCCGGGAAAAACAGCGCTGTCCCGATGATCATCGCGCTGAAAAAAATCGAGAAAATCAGCGTCAGCGCGATGCCCCTGCCGGTCTTCTCGGGGCTGGTGTCCTTGAACTGCCCAATGTGCTTGGCCGTCGCCGTGGTGGTGGCCTGGGCGGTGACGTTGGCCAACATCACGATCGCGCTCTGGATCAGGCCGTACTCGCCAAACGATTGCGCGCCCAATACACGCGCAACCAGGATGCCGGTGATCACCACCGACACTTTGGTGGCGACGGCGGAAATGAAGCTCCATGCCGTACTGGACACGAATTTTTTCAACAGTGTGCTGTTCATCCGGCATTCACCTGCAGGGGCGTGGGTATCAGCGGCTGGCGAGGGTTGAGGATTTTTTTGCGTTGCCTGGCGGTGTGTTCGGCACACACCCGCAGGACAATGGCGCCATACGCGATGCCGATGGCGTACGGCTGATAAGGCGTGGCCGACACGATGAACATCACCCCCAGGAAGATGCCGATCGAGACCGCCACCCGGCTGTTCATGTGCTGGGTAATCGAGGTGATGAAGACATACAACAGGTACAACCCGATCAGCCCGTACTTAACAAAGTAGGTCAGGTAGGCACTGTCGATATTCGAGTTCTTGTCATCCAGGCCACGGTATTCAAACCAGGGAATCTCGAACGGCGTCCCTGCTCCCAACCCCACAAAGTAATGCATGGGGTTCATGCCCCGGATCAACTCCAGCGCGGGGCTGAAGCGCGTGGCCAGTTGCGCGGCCATGCCTTCAGACGACAAGCCGTCATTGATTCGATCGGCACCGATCATAGTGCTGATGCCGATAAACGCCATCAGCACCACCGCCCCTGCCAGGGCGACACCGATCATGCGCGCAGGCTTTTGGTATTGGTGAATGATGATCGCCGCAAACACCGACACAAAAATGAACCGCGAGTTGGCGATAAACAGACAGATAAGCGAGGTCGCCAGGCAGAGGCGTGCGAGCTTTTTTTGCTGGTCAAACAGCCGTGGATCGATGAAGTAATAGATCAGGTAGGCAACGGCTGCGTAGGTGCCCCCATCCAGGTATCGATAGGCGTTTTCTTCGTAATAGACGTCCTGAAACTTGTACAGCCCCAACCGTAGCCACGCGATGTCCAGCACATTGAATGCGCTCATCGCGATCAACAGCATCAGAACCGTTTTCAGCTTCAGGGTTTTCGCGGTGAGGGTCGCGATATTCGCCAGCACGATAAACGACAGGATCATGATGAAAGGCCGAACATCCTTGAGCAGGTACTTGTTCGAGGACTCCAGCAGGCCAAAGGCGAGTAACACCACATACAGTCCGCAGCCAAAAAGCAGCGCGCCCGGCGCCGTCAGTTGGCTCTTCTGCGTCAGCACCTGCCTGATCAGCAACGCACCCAGCCCGCCCACGATGTAGAAGTCAAAGAAGAAGATGCCCTTGAGCGAGATTATTTCGCTGTAGGAGTTGCCGGTAGGAATCACCGACAGCATCACCCCAAACAGCACGATTGAGTGCTTTGGGCTTTTGACGGCAAGCAAACCCGCTGACAGCGCGATAAGAGATAACAGGTAAAACATGGCTGGGTATTCTTTATGCTGATTTGAATTTGGCACGCTACCGCCCCAGGATTTTTCGTTCATTTCCTGAAAACGTGACGTCTATCCTGCTGATACGTCCTGGGACGATGGTGCGTAACGACTTGAATCAGCTTCGATCAGCCTGGTACTCGTACTGGTAATACCCGTAGTTGCCGTAGCCATATTTGGCGGAGGCTTTCTTCTCGACCCCGTTGAAAATGGCGCCCCTCAGCACGATGCCGTTCTGGGCAAACCGGCGCATGGTGTGTTCGATTTCCTTGGCCGGGTTCAAGCCGTAGCGCGTGACGATCAGGTTGGTCCCCGATTGCCGTCCCACGATCGCCGCGTCGGTCACCGCCAGGAGAGGTGGCGTATCGAGGATGACCAGGTCGTACCTTTCGCTGACCTGGGACAACAGCTCAGTCAGGTTGCGATGCATCAGCAACTCAGAAGGATTGGGCGGTATCTGCCCGCGGCTGATGAGGTCGAGGTTTTCAATCCCGGTGTTGTGAATGGCGGTTTCCAGCGTGCATTGATTGGAGAGGATGTCGGACAGCCCATCCTTGGCGGACACACCCAACACCTTGTGCAGGTAGCCCCGGCGCATATCCACGTCAATCAACAGTACGCGCTGCCCGGTTTGAGCGATGACCGCCGCCAGGTTGACCGAGACGAAGGTTTTACCCACCTCGGGGCTCGGGCCCGAGATCATGATCCGGTTATTCGGCGCCTCAAGCATTGCGAAGTGCAGGCTGGTGCGCAAACTGCGCAAGGCCTCCACCGCCAGGTCCGTGGGGTGACTGATGGCCAGCAATGAAGACCCCGCATCGGTACGCCCACGCCCCCGGGTGATTTTGTCTTCCTCGACCTTTTGCAACGTGCTGTAGGGAATCGACGCATACACCGGCAAGCCCAGTTGCTCGATGGCTTCCGGGCTTTCCAGACCCCGGTTCAGCGCCTTGCGCAGCAGCACCAGCGCCACCGCGAGGAAGCCGCCCAGCAGGGTCGCGATCAGCACGATCAGGATCTTTTTCGGCTTGATCGGCTTGAGGTAATTGACGTCGGCGGTGTCGATCAGCCGCACGTTGCCCACGGTGCCCGCACGCATCACGTCGAGCTCCTGGGACTTGTTGAGCAGCTGGGTATAAATCGCCGTACCCACCTCGACGTCCCGGGTCAGGCTCAGCAGTTCCTGCTGGGTGGAAGGCAGGCTCTCTACCCGGCTCGCCAGGCTTTGCTGCTTGCTGGTCAACTCGCCGATCTGGGTCAACAACGCCCGATACGCGGGATGCTGGCGGGTGAACTTGCGGTCCATCTCGGCCTGCTGCAGCTTCAGCTCGGAGATGCTGGTATCGAGCCCCACGATCTGGTCGAGGATGGCCTTGGTTTCCAGGGTGATGTCCACCGACTTGCTGCGGGTCTGGTATTCATTCAAGGCCTTGCCGGCTTTCTCCAGGTCCTTCTTGACCTCCGGCAGTTGCTCCTTGAGAAACGCCAGGCTCTGCGCCGCCTCAGCCGAGGTGCGCTCGACGTTTTGCCGCACATAAATGGCCGCGATCTGATTGAGGATCTTGATCGCCTGGTCCGGGTCGGTGCTTTCCAGCGCCAGCCCGATCATGCCCGACTCTTTGCCCCGCTCGACCACATCCAGGTTCTCCTGGTAGTCGAGGATGCTGGTCAGGCGCGCATTACGGATCACCCGGAAACGGGTGCCGGGTTTGGCCCGCAGCTCTTCAATCTGAAACGCGACGCCATTTTGCTCGAACGGCTGCCCGACCTCACCGGCTGCCAGCACCTGGTCATCTTCATCCACCAGGGTGTAATGCGCGTTGTCACCCACGGTCAGGGTCAACTTCTTGCCCAGTTGCCCGTCCGGCAAATCCAGCTTGAAGATCTTCAGCGACTCGCCGCCCCAGGCAAAACTGTCCAGGCCCGGCAACGGCTCGGCGAGTGCACCGGGATTGCTCTTCTGGAAGCGGCGCGCGAGGAATTCACCGACCACCGGGAAGTACATCGGCTGCACGACGATATCGAGTTTCAGGTTATCGACGGTCTTGCCAATCACGTAGCGGGACTGGATCAGCTCGATCTCGGTGGCCGAGGGAGACTCCTTGCCCAGCATGCCGCCGATATCCGAAAAGCCCAGCAAGTCGTTCTTTTTCGCCTCGACCTGCAACAGGGCACTCGCCTGGTAGACCGGGGTCGCCAACACCGCATACGCGGCGCCCGTCACCATAAAGGCGCCGGTAACCGCGGCGATCAACCACTTGTGGTCGATCAGTGTTCCAAACAGACCGAGGAGATCGATCTCCTCGTTTTCGTCTTCCCGTGCGGTGACTGCTGGCGCTTGCTGCATAAGTCGGATTCTTAGCCTTATTTCGATTCAAAAAGTAGTGGCGATCAGCGTGCGAGACGCTGCGCCCATGCGTTTACGGCTTCTTCGATCAACGCATACGCGTGCACAAAAGCAGCTTTCCCTTGACGGTAGGGGTCGCTGATCTCTCGCTCGTTTTGCCATTTCCCCAGCAGCAAGACCTTGCCTCGTGCCTCGGGAGCCATGCTGAGTACGGCACTGATGTGCTGTCGTTCCATCACCAGGATCAGGTCGGCGTCGCTGATCGCCTGTGGCGCCAGTTGGGTGGCCTGGTGCTCGTCGGCTGGATGGCCATGGGCTTCGAGTACCGCACGCGCGGTGGTTTCAATCGGCTTGCCGACCAACGCGGCAATACCTGCAGAACTGACCTTGATATCGGAGCGCGCGAGTGCGCCACGCAAAAGACTTTCCGCGGTGGGACTACGGCAAATATTGCCAATACAGACAATCAACACTCTTTTAAACAAGGCGATATTCCCCGGGGCATCCATTACCCATGAAACAACTAGTAACTTCACGGCAGTATTTAGTACCACGGAACTTTGACCTCACCCAAAATTATCTTTGGACGAAAAATAACAGCACCCGGCTTTATGTACGACTAACCAGACAATTTATAACATTCGTGACTTTGCAGCGTTCATCGGCTTTAAATTAAACAACCATGCCATATCGTTTTATATAGACAGAGGGACGCCCCATGAGCGCAAATGCCAATAAGGCCTGGTATCTGGTCCAGTGCAAATCCCGGCAGGATGAGCGCGCCGAGGAGCATCTGCAGCGCCAGGGCTATACCTGCTTCCGGTCTACCTATAAACGCGAACGGCTGTTGAAGGGCCAGCGAAGGACCACCCGCGAATCACTGTTTCCCGGGTACCTGTTTATTCAAATGAGCCTGCAGGACAGCTGGAGCTCACTGCGTTCGACCCGCGGGGTGTCGCGGGTCGTCGGGTTCGGCGCGCACCCGCTGCCCATCAGCGATGCGCTGGTGGACGAACTCCAGGAGCGCGACCATCAGGCCGTGGTGGCCACCCTGCTGAAGCCGGGCGAAAGCGTGCGTATCCATGAAGGCCCGTTTGCCGAACTGGAGGCGGTCTTCCTGGCCATGGACGGTGAACAACGGGTGGTGTTGCTGATGAACTTCCTGCAACGGGAACAGCGCATCAGTTTGCCTTTAACCGACGTCAGCCGAGTTCAGGAAACTTGCTGATATCCCGCTAAACAGACCAAAAATAACCATCAACTTACTAACAGACTAAAAATAACATCGCCTTACTTTTTCGCCTCTTCAGAATAGAGTAATACCTGAATAAACAGCGAGGAACAGCCATGAAAAGTTCAAAGCTATTGGTAGAGCGTATCGGCCTGTTTCCTTCTTCGGGAAACATCCACGTCAACGTTAATAGTTCAACCACCGTTGTAGAACGCATGCAGGTGTTATACGCCAGCCATTCGCTGGACAGCGATGAATCCGGTGCCGGGCTTTCAATGGTATTCGCCGACTGGCGCTTCAAGTTACAGGTGAGTAATCCCCTGTCCGTTTGCCTGTGTGTGGAAAGCCGCGGCGACAGCCATTTCATGCAGGTCAAGACCGCCGAATTACTGGCCAATATCTCCTGCACCGAGGAGCGACCATGAGCATTTATGGGGATTTGAAACGTGCCTATGCGCTGAAGGGGCTAACCACCGCCTTTGAAGGTTTTGTGGGCCTGGCGCCCAACGAACACCTGCCGACCGAGCACTATGCGCGCAACACCCAGGTCATGTCCCGCTGGCTGGATCATTTGCGCGGCAACTCGCCGCTGGACATTACCGATACGCTGTTCAAGCAGATGAAGCGTGCTCAGCGCCGTGGCGATGCCCGGCGCTTCAACTCCCAGACAATGCTGCTGGGGCTGCTGGTGGAAAGCAACATGGCCATGGACCTGGCCACTTACTCGGCGTTCAGCGGCATGGGAGCGGCCCGCCAGGAAGGCTCCTGATGGGCCTGGTCGGCCCCGGAAACGGCGACGGCCACATGGTTGAGCAGCTTCTCGGCGTTGTACTTGGGCACCATCGCACTTAACAACAGAATCACCATTCCCCCACCGATCAACGACGGGGAAACCCGCACCTCAACCACCTCAAGGCGCCATAGAAACGCCAGCGCCGCCATCCCGCCCAAAAAGCCACCGGCCAGCGCCTCGTTGAGCGGATGAATATAGGGTGCGACGCAATACGCACTGAACCAGCCGGTGACCAACATCCCGGCGATAGCCGCGGGCCAGCGCCAATCGGGATTGATGCGGCGCGCCACCAGGCTCATTGCCACAGGCACCATCAGCGAGGTATTCATGGCGTGACCACTGAGCACGGCAATATCAAGGTGTTGGAGCGACACGCCCCAGCCCTTGAACAGCAATTTGCTGAACGCCACGATGGAATAGGTGCACGCGATCGTCATCAGCCACCACTTGACCGCCTGGGGCCGGGAATACCAGAGCCAGACGGCGATCACCACGGCGGCCGGAATCATGACGGTGATACCGCCGTATTGCGCAAGTTCTTCCCGTATCACGTGCTGTTCCCTACCCGCAAGTTTTCCCGGGCCCATGAGACCTCAGACCCGGGCAAAACACAACGACTTCAGGGCGCGGCAGCCAACGATTGCGGCGAAAATACCTCGGTATCGGTCAATGCCTGCACCTCTACCCGGTGCGGGAAAATCTTCTTTTCCACAAACAAATCATCCACCTGCTGCAACGCCTGCACGTCCCGTTCCTCGACCGGCAACAGCGACTCATCACCCCATTTGCGCAGCAACTGTGAAACCTCCAGCGGAATATCGTTGACCTTGGCAAACACCCGCGTGTATTCCTCGGGGTTCTGCTGCGCCCACTCGAAGGCCTTGGCGAAACGCTGCAGGACGTCACTCAACGCCTTGCGCTTGAGCGGGTCGGCCAGCACCTCATCGGAGGCGGTGATAAAGGTCAGGCCGGTGTTGATGCCCTCCCCGCTGATCAGCACCCGCGCGCCCTTTTGCTCGGCGAACGCCTGATACACCCCGAAGGTAGCCCAGGCTTCGATCTTGCCGGCATTGAACGCGGGCAACGCATCGGTGGGCAGGACGAAGCCGACGTTGACGTCCTTTTCATCCACGCCGGCATTCTCCAGGGCGCGGATCAACAGGTACTGGGAAATGCTGCCACGGGCGGACGAGACCACCACATTGCGGCCTTTGAGGTCTGCCACGCTGTGGATCGGTGAATCGGGCGGCACCAGGATCGCAATACTCCGTGCCTGGCTGCGACGCACGGCGACGATACGCAATGGCGTGCCCCCGGTCGCGGCCGCCAGCACCGGCGTATCACCCGCCGGGCCGAGGTCTACGGCGCCGGCGCGCAACGCTTCGAACAGCGGCGCGGCGCCCTGGAAGTTGGCCCACTGAACCTTGTAGTCGATGCCGTCCAGGGCGTGAGAGGCCTCCACCACGGTGCGCAAGCCCTTGGCCTGGTCACCGAGGATCAAGGTCACGCCCGAAGCGGACTCAGGGGCTTCGGCGACTTTGTCGCAGCCGCCCATCACTAGCGCCGCTGCCAGCAGCAAAACCGTTCTGAACTCAGCCATGGGCAAACCGCCGCACGGTGGCACTGGCGGGCTGTGCGGCCGGGGCGTCCACCTCCACGCCCAGCAGGCTCAGCAAGCGTGCACGAATCGCCTGGAAACCGTCCTGCCCGGTGTCCCGTGCGCGGGGCAGATCAATGCTCAGTTGCTCGGCAATCTTGCCATCCGCCAGCACGATCACACGGTCGGCCAGCAGGATCGCTTCGTCGACGTCGTGGGTCACCAGCAACACGGCCGGCGTGTGTTTGCGCCAGAGTTCGATGATCAGGCGATGCATCTTGATGCGGGTCAGCGCATCCAGGGCGGCGAAGGGTTCGTCCAGCAACAGCAGCTTGGGCTCGCGCACCAGGCCACGGGCCAATGCCACGCGCTGGGCCTCACCGCCGGACAGCGTTGCGGGGTACGCCTCCAGCCGATGGGCCAGCCCGACTTCCGTCAAGGCCTGCACCGCACGGGCCTTGGCGTCGGGCACCCGCAGGCCGAGGATCACGTTTTTCCAGGCGCGCTTCCACGGCATCAGCCGGGGCTCCTGGAACACCGCCGCCCGAGCCTTGGGCACGCGCAGTTGGCCGCTGTCGATACTGTCCAGGCCCGCGAGGCTGCGCAGCAAGGTGGTCTTGCCGGAACCGCTGGCGCCCAGCAGCGCGACAAACTCCCCGGGGGCGATGTCCAGGTCCAGGCCATCAATGACCCGCTGCTGGCCGAACTGGCGCACCACATTACGCAACTGCACCGGTGCTGCTGAAGCTTCGAGAGTCGACATGTCAGTTCCTCACAAACGATGGGCGCCAGGCCAGCGCAAAACGTTCCAGGGTGCGGATCAAGCCATCGATCAGCAGGCCCAGCACGCTGTAGATCAGCAGGCAGATCACGATCACGTCGGTGCGCATGAAGTCGCGCGCATCACTGGCCAGGTAGCCAATGCCGGCGGTGGTGTTGATTTGCTCGACGAACACCAGGGCCAGCCACGAGATGCCCAGGGAATAGCGCAGGCCGACAAAAAACGACGGCAGCGAGCCCGGCAGGATCACATGCCAGATCAGCTCGCGACGATTGAGGCCAAGGGTGTTGGCGGCCTCGATCAATTTGGGGTCGATGTTGCGGATGCCGGCGAACAGATTGAGGTAAACGGGAAAGGTGGTGCCGGTGACAATCAGCGCGATCTTGGTGAACTCGCCGATGCCGAACCAGAGGATGAACAACGGCACCAGCGCCAGGGACGGGATGGTACGCAGCATCTGCATCGGTGAGTCGAGGATCACCTCGCCACGCCTGGACAGCCCGGTGATCAGCGCCGCCACCACCCCGATACTCACACCGATGCTCAAGCCCAGCAGCGCCCGTTGCAGGGACACCAGCAAGTGCTTGCCCAACTCGCCGGAGACGATCATTGCCCACAAGGTGCCGCCAATCTGCGACGGCGCGGCGATGACCCGCGCCGGGATAAAGCCCAGCTCGGAGGCCAGCTCCCACAGCAGCAGCAACACAATCGGGCTGACCAGGCGCAGCAGCACGTCGGGGGTGCGCCAGTTGCGCAGCCCGCGCGGAATCAACCGGGATGCAACCCCGGCGTGACCCTCGGCCTTGTCGACGGAAAACGAACTGGCGTTAAAGGACTTTTCAGTCATCGGGCTTCCTTCCTCATCAAGAACACGGCCAGGAGCGCCGCTGCGGTTTCATGCTATTCGCATAAAAAACCTCAGTGAAATTCTATTTGGGAATAACCTAATGCGATTAAAATGCGCATTACTGATAACTATATAAAAATATGATTCTGTATTTTTATAATTAGGATAGAACCAATCGGCATTTTACAGGCCCGGGCACTGCCCCTATTTTCGATACCAGCTTTATTCCTGCCCTCAACAAGGACTGACCATGAGCATCGAATTTATCGGCTATATCGGCGGCCACCACGCCTCGGAGATCCACCCTCGCAGCGGCCCGACCTTGCAACCCGACTACGTGGAAACCGTGGCCCGCGCCCACGAAGAGGCCGGCTTCGACCGCGCCCTGGTGGCCTTCCACTCCAACAGCCCGGACAGCACCTTGATCGCCGCCCATGCGGCCAGCGTGACCCGCAAATTGAAGTTCCTGATTGCCCATCGACCCGGGTTTGCCCAACCCACCCTCGCCGCCCGGCAATTCGCCACGCTGGATGTGTTCAACGGTGGGCGCACCGCCGTGCACATCATCACCGGCGGCGATGACCGTGAACTGCGGGCCGACGGCAGCCATATCGACAAGGACGAGCGCTATGCGCGCACCGACGAATACTTGAGCGTGGTGCGCCAGGAATGGACCAGTGAAAAACCCTTTGACCATCACGGCACTTACTACCAGTACGAGGGCGCGTTTTCCACGGTGAAGTCACCGCAGCAGCCGCATATTCCGCTGTATTTTGGCGGGTCTTCAGCAGCCGCCATTGCGGTGGCGGGCAAGCATGCGGATGTGTATGCGCTGTGGGGTGAGACCTACGAGCAGGTGAAGGAAGTGGTCTTTCAGGTGCGCGCTGAGGCAGCCAAACATGGGCGTACGGTTCGCTTCAGTTTGTCGTTGCGGCCGATCCTGGCGGAGACGGAAGCGCTGGCGTGGGAGCGTGCGGATCGCATCCTGGAGCAGGCGACGGCGTTGGCTGAGAAGAATGGGTTTGTGAGGCGGGAGCCGCCGAATGAGGGGTCGCGTCGGTTGTTGGCGGCGGCGGCCCAGGGGTCGCGTCTGGATAAGCGGTTGTGGACCGGGATTGCCGGGTTGCTGGGGGCCCAGGGGAATTCGACGTCGCTGGTGGGCACGGCTGATCAGGTGGCTGAAGCCCTGCTCGACTACTACGACCTGGGTATCACGACCTTTTTGATTCGTGGGTTTGATCCGCTGAATGATGCGATCGACTATGGGAAGCGGCTGATTCCGCTGACTCGCCAGTTGGTGGCTGAACGGGAGCGGCAGGCGGCTGAAAAAGTCGCCTGACACCACCTGCTGGAGCTGCCCACGCAGCTCCAGCAGAGAAAATCGCTGATTGCATCCAACCCTCTCGCCACGCTAAAGTTGAGAATAATTATCAATCACTAGCTGGCACCTGCACTCCATGAACAACCGCAGCAGTTTCGAACAGGACGTCGAACACCTCTACCTTGAACACAGTGGGTGGTTGAAAAACTGGTTGCGCAAACGTCTGCACGAAACCGCCGATGCCGATGATCTTGCCCAGGACACGTTCGTGCGAATCATCGGTGCGCGGCGTCCGGTCAATGAGTTGCGCCAGCCCCTGGCCTACCTCGCCACCATCGCCAACAGCCTGCTGATCAACCGCTGGCGCCGCCAGGCCGTGGAACGCGCTTACCAACACGTGTTGGCCGAGCAACCACAAGCGCTGGAGATATCGCCGGAAGACAAATACCTGCTGATCGAAACCCTGGTGGAAGTCGATGAACTGCTGCACGGAATGCCCGCCGGCATGCGCGAAATCTTCCTGCTGTCGCAGCTCGACGGGCTGACCTACAAGCAGATCGGCAGCCAGTTGGGCCTGAGTGTCGACAAGGTGCAAAAGTCCATGAGCAAGGCATTCACGCTGTGCTACGCCAGCCAGTTCGAGTAAGCGCCGTGTCGGTTCAGGATATTCAGGAACACCCCATCCCCGAATCCGTGCGTGACCAGGCTGTCGCCTGGTTCACCCTGGCGCAATCGGGTGAAATCAGCCCGCAGCAGCAGGAACAGTTGCAACAGTGGCGCCAGGCCGATCCCCAACACGAACGCGCCTGGCAACGCTTCACTACCCTCACCCAACAGTTGCAACGGCGCAGCCAGCAACTGAGCACTCCGCTGGCACGCCAGACCTTGCAACAGACCCGAACCCTGGAGCGTGATCGTCGCCAGGTGCTGAAAATCCTGTTGGGTGCCGGCTTGTTGGGCGGTACCGCCTGGCAGGCCAGCGACAGCTTTTGGATTCAAAGCGCCTTGGCCGACTACCACACCGCCACCGGCGAACGCCGCCACCACACCCTGAGCGACGGCACACAAATCTGGCTTAACACCCGAACGCTGCTGGATGCGCAATACGATGCCCAGGAACGCCGCCTGACCCTGCGTCAAGGCGAAGTCGACATCCTCACCGCCAGCGACCCCGCCCGGCGCCCCTTGTTGGTGTACACGGCCGAAGCGCGCCTGCAACCGTTGGGCACGCGCTTCACTGTGCGACGCGAAGACGATGGCCGCGGAACCCGGGTCGCCGTCAGCAGCGGCCGGGTCGCGGCGAGCCTCAAGGCAGGGGGCGAGGCGCTGGTGGTAGACGCCCACTCACAGGCCTGGATCAGCAGCACTCGCGTCTACCCGGCACAACCGGCCAGCCTGAACGAAACGGCATGGATCGACGGATTCATCGTGGCCGAACGCATGCGACTTGCGGATTTCGCGCAGGAGCTGACCCGCTATCTGCCCGGTATTTTGCGCTGTGAACCGGCAGTCGCGGACTTGCGACTGAGCGGCTCTTACCCGCTGAACAACCCTGGGCAGATCTTCGCAATGCTCGAACAAAGCCTGCCGGTGAAGGTACAACAGCGCACCCGTTATTGGGTCACCCTCACCACGCGATGAGCCTGTCGTGAAAATAAACTGAAAAAAGCGGCAGGTTTTTCATTCTCGTTTGGCTTATGGGCGAATCCCGCTCATTGCAGTGGCGGGAAAGCCCTCCTCCTGACTCCGGAAACCTGCCATGAACGACCGCTCCGCCCCTCGCCCACGCAGCAGCAATCATCGCTGTGCATCAACCCTCAGCCTGGTCCTGTTCAGCGGTGCGGTACTTGCGCAAAGCGTGCTAGCACCGGTCGCCCTGGCGCAAACGGCGGACAGGCAGATCCACTTCGCGGTCGGCGCAGGGCCGCTGGACCAGGTGCTGGGCCAGTTCGGATTGCAAGCATCCATTGCGGTTTCCGCCAACGCGAGCCTGACCGCCGGCAAAAACAGCCCGGGCCTCGAGGGTGCCTACACAGTAGCCCAAGGCTTTGCGCGGATTCTGGCGGGCAGCGGTTACACCGCCGCGCTGCAAACCAACGGCAGCTATGTACTGGTGCCCCAGGCCGAAAGCAAGGGTGCCCTGGAGCTCGGTGCCACCAATATCAATGCCACGGGGCTGGGTGCTACCACGGAAAATACCGGTTCCTACGCCACCGGCTCGATGCAGACCGCCACCAAGCTGCCGCTGTCGCTGCGTGAAACGCCGCAGTCGGTGACCGTCATCACCCGTCAACGCATGGACGACCAGGGCATGCGCAGCCTCGACGATGTGGTGCAAGCCACCCCAGGGCTGCGCATGTCCGCAGCACGGCCGGCTAATAGTGAGTATTTCTCCCGCGGTTTCCCCATCAACAACCTGATGTTCGACGGATTGCCCACCACTTACAACGCCGACTGGGTAGCCGCTGCCGACATGGCGCCCTACGACCACGTGGAAATCGTGCGCGGCGCCACCGGGCTGATGCAAGGTGCAGGCAACCCGTCCGCGGCCATCAACATGGTGCGCAAGCGACCGACGCGGGAGTTCCAGGCCAGCGTCACGGGCAGCGCCGGCAGTTGGGACAATTACCGCTCCGAGCTGGACGTGTCCGGCCCTCTCAACGACAGCGCCAGCGTGCGTGGACGGTTTGTCGGGGCGTATCAGGACAAGGACAGCTTCCAGGATTACGCCGGCCGCGAACGGGGGGTGTTCTACGGCATCAGCGAGTTCGACCTGAGCGACAGCACCACCCTGACCCTGGGAGCGTCGGACCAGAACGATAACAACAACATCAACTGGGGTGGGTTACCGGTCAACAGCGACGGCAGCCATGCCAATTTTTCCCGCGCCAAGACCTTTGGATACAGCTGGAGCCACCAGGACATCGACAACAAAACCGTATTTGCCGAGCTGGATCATCGTTTCGACAATGACTGGCGCCTGCACCTGGCCGCGTCAAAGAACTGGTCTGACTTCGCGCTGACCGGTGCCGTACTGGAACACTACGGCGCTTATCAGCAACGGGTGTTCAACCAGACCCGCAACTACGATCAGTCCACTTATGACGCCTACGCCAGCGGGCCGTTCAGCCTGCTGGGGCGCCAGCATGAACTGGTGGTGGGTGCCAGCAAGCGCCAACTCAAGACCAGCGGCAAGGGCGGCAACATGTTCATTCCAGTGGCCGACATCATCAACTTCAGCCCCCGCAGCGTACCCAAGCCCACTGTGCCGGACAGCTACGACCTGAATGAAAAAGTCGACCAGGAAGGTCTCTACATCACCACCCGCTGGAGCATCACCGACCCGCTGAAAGTCATCCTCGGCGCACGCCTGGACTGGTATGACACCACCTCGATCTACAACCAGATCAATGACGGTTACTACACCAACAGCCAGTACAAGGTCACCCGCAACCTGACGCGCTACGCGGGTGTGATCTATGAACTGGACGAGCACCACTCGGTCTACGCCAGCTACACCGACATCTTCATGCCGCAAAGCGAGATCGCCAACGACAACTCGGTAATCAAGCCGATCGAAGGCAAGAACTACGAAATAGGTATCAAGGGTGAATACTTCGGCGGCGCGCTCAATGCCAGTGCCGCGCTCTTCCAGATCGACCAGGAAAACCGCGCGGCCTTGCTCGACAACCAGTCCCAGTGCGCGCGCAGCAACGACGGTGTGTACTGCTACGAAGCCGCCGGCAAGGTCCGCAGTCAGGGTATCGACCTGGAACTGATCGGCGCCCTGACCCCTGATTGGCAAGTAGGCGCCGGCTACACCTTCGCCCAGGCCAAGTACCGCAAGGACGCCGACCGCACCAAGGAAGGCCGTCTGTTCGACACCGACCTGCCACGCCACATGTTCAAGTTGAACACCGTGTACACCCTGCCAGGGGAGCTGAATCAGTGGCGTGTCGGCGCCAACCTGTATAGCCAGAGCAGCATGTTCAACAAGGGCAGCAACTCCAGTTTCGGCCCTTACCATATCGAACAGGAGGCCTATGCACTGGTGGGATTGATGGTGGGCTACAAGGTCAATCAACACCTCGATACCCGGCTGAACGTCAACAACCTGTTCGACAAAAAGTACTATCAGGGCATCGCCGGCAATAGCACCTGGAGTCCGTATGATGTGTATGGCGATCCGCGCAATTTCTCGGTGACCGCCAAGTACAGCTTCTGACCCGACCTGCGGTGAGAGAGCAGTCTCTCTCACCGCACCGATCAGTTCTTGTAGTCGGTATCGCTGCGCTCCAACTGCCGAATCAGCGCATTCCAGTGCCGCGCCACACCGGGCCCATCCCCGCTCTTGAACACCTCAGCCTGCTTCTCCACCTTGGCCACCACCTCGGCCGGCGGAAAGATCAACTCGGCATTCCCCCCCGCCTGCGCCGCGATCTGGATATTGCACGCCCGCTCCAACCCCTGCAGTTGCTGAAACGCATGCTCCACACTCACCCCCGCCGTCAGCAACCCATGGTTACGCAGGATCATCACACTCTTGTCCCCCAGGTCCGCCACCAGCCGCTCACGCTCGTCCAGGTCAAGGGCCACGCCTTCATACCCATGATACGCCACGCGCCCGGAAAAACCGATGGAGTGCTGGGAGATCGGCAACAACCCGTCCTTCTGTGCCGACACCGCAATGCCGTCGCGGGTATGGGTATGCAGCACCGCTTGCAGGTCGTGGCGGGCGGCGTGGATGGCGCTGTGGATCACGTAGCCCGCGTAGTTGATACCCAGGCCCGTAGGGTCATCGACGATCGTACCGTCGATGTCCACCTTGACCAGGTTGGAAGCGCTGATCTCATCGAACAACAGCCCATAGGCGTTGATCAGAAAATGCTCCTCAGGCCCAGGCACGCGGGCGGAGAAGTGGGTGTAGATGTGGTCGGTCCACTTGTACAAGGCCGCCAGCCGATAGGCCGCCGCCAGCTTGACGCGCACCTCCCACTCTTCCGGAGTAACCCGCTGGCGAACGTTGTTCGAGACACTGGAGATCGAGGTGACGCTGCTCATGGCAAAACTTCCTGGATGGCCTTAAGGACTTCCAGGCAAGCCTAGGGGATGCCAAAAAATAATAAAAAGCACATTTTAATCTAAGCTAATTATTATTTTTTTTCATATCACGCCGCGTTCCGGATCTTGTGCAACGACGTCGCCACCAGCTTGCCAAAGGCATCCACCGGCCCTTGCAGGTTGCCGAGGAAGTGCGGGTAGATCAGCCACAGGTCCATCACTGGCTTGAAATCCTTCAGCGGCATGGCCGCCAATTGATCGCGATGGGCACTGCGTTCCAGCAGCGGGCGTGGCACCAGGCCAAGGCCCAGGCCGTCAGCCACCAGGCCCAGTTGCAGCTCGGTGCCAAAGGTCTCCAGGTTGACCCGCAAGGCCAGGCCCTGGTCCGACAGGGTGCGCTGCAACCCGGCGCGGAAGCCACAGCCATCCGGGTTGAGGATCCAGCCGCTCTGGTACACATCGGCCAGCTTGCACGGCTTCTTCGGCAGCTGGGCCTTGGCGCAGACCACCACCAGTTCCATCTTGCCGATGGACTCGCCAACGATGTTGTCCGGGAAGATCTTGCCCGCCGGGAACAGCGCCGCCGCTGCGTCCAGTTCGCCGCGCTCGATCTTGCCTACCAGTTGGCTGCCCCAACCGGTGGCCACCTGGGCCCGCAGCTCGGGGTATTCGCTGCGCAGGTGCTTGAGGGCATCCAGCAGTACCACGTCGCCGATGGTTTGCGGCACGCCAAGGCGCAGCAGGCCGGTGGGCGGTGCGTCGGTGGCGACCAGTTCGCGCAGGGCGTCCATTTCCCGCAGGATCGAACGGCACTGTTCATACACCCGCGTACCGATCAAAGTAGGCTTGAGCGGCTTGGTGTTGCGGTCGAACAACTCCACCCCCAGCGCCTGCTCGAAGTTCTGCACGCGACGGGTGATGGCCGGCTGGGTCAGTTGCAACGACTCGGCGGCATGGCTGATGGACTGGCAACGAATCACTTCGACAAAGGCATCGATATCGTCAATTTTCATTTGGGCCGCACATAGAGAACAGTCATTAAGATGTGTGAAAAGCATAGTTCCATAAACGGTGGCTGGATAGTCCGCCACCCGATCGATAACGTCTAACGCTATTCAAACCGGTTCTAAATTACTTTCAGCTATAACCTAATCATTAAAAAATAGCATATTAACTATAAACATTATGCTTAGATAAACCCATCACCACGAACCACCCACGATGGAATTGTCATGACCCAGGCCCGACACCCGGAGAGACTCAGAGCATTCATTGGCGCCCTGGCGGAATTGATCGACGGCAACCCTCGCGAAGGTGACCTGCTGCACCGCGGCGGCAAGCTGCTGGCGCAACTGGTGAGCCACGATGACTGGCTGCCGGACGAATTTGCCCAACCCAACCCTGAGCGTTATCAACAATTTCTGCTGCACGCCGATTCGCGCCAGCGCTTCAGCATTGTCAGTTTTGTGTGGGGACCGGGGCAAACCACGCCGATCCATGACCATCGGGTGTGGGGGCTGATCGGCATGCTGCGCGGCGCCGAGTATTCCCAGGGGTTTGAGCGCAACGCCGAGGGCGCCTTGATCCCGGATGGAAAACCCATCCAGCTGGAACCCGGCCAGGTGGAAGCCGTGTCGCCGAAGATCGGCGACATCCATCAAGTCAGCAATGCCTTCGACGACCAGGTGTCCATCAGCATTCACGTGTACGGCGCCAATATCGGTGCCGTGCGCCGCGCCGTGTATCAGCCGGACGGCAGCGAGAAACTGTTTATCTCCGGTTATTCCAACGCCTTTCTCCCGAACATCTGGGATTTGTCCAAAGAGAGCCCTGCCCTATGAGTACTGCATCGAACTGCACCTTCGCCCAGATTCGCCAGGCCCTGTTGGACCATGAAGAAGTCGCCCTCGTGGATGTGCGCGAGGAAGCGCCCTTCGCTGAATCCCACCCGCTGTTCGCCGCGAATATCCCGCTGTCGAAACTGGAGCTTGAGGTGTATTCGCGCATTCCGCGCCTGGACACCCACGTGACCGTGTACGACAACGGTGAAGGCCTGGCGCAGATCGCCGCCCAGCGTTTGGATGCCCTCGGCTACACCCGGGTCAGCCTGCTGGAAGGCGGCCTGGACGGTTGGCGCAACGCCGGCGGCGAATTGTTTATCGACGTCAACGTACCCAGCAAATCCTTCGGCGAACTGGTGGAAAGCCAGCGCCACACGCCGTCCCTGGCGGCTGAAGAAGTCCAGGCATTGCTCGACAGCAACGCCGACGTGGTAGTGCTCGACGCCCGCCGCTTTGATGAATACCAGACCATGAGCATTCCCACCGGCATCAGCGTGCCGGGGGCTGAACTGGTGCTGCGCGCCCGTGAACTGGCACCCGACCCGGCCACCCGCATCATCGTCAATTGCGCCGGGCGCACCCGCAGCATCATCGGCACCCAGTCACTGATCAACGCCGGCATCGCCAACCCGGTGTCCGCCCTGCGCAACGGCACCATCGGCTGGACCCTGGCCGGGCAGACGCTGCAACACGGCCAGGCCCGACGCTTTGCGCCGACCTCAGAAGAACATCGCCAGATTGCCGCCAGGGACGCCCGCCAAGTCGCCGACAAGGCCCGCGTAGGCCGCGCCACCCTCGCCGATCTGCACCGCTGGCAGCAGGAAGCGACACGCACCACTTACCTGTTCGACGTACGCACCCCGGAAGAATTCGAAGCCGGCCACCTGCCCGGCGCGCGCTCTACACCCGGCGGCCAACTGGTACAGGAAACCGATCACGTCGCCAGCGTGCGTGGCGCCCGGCTGGTGCTGGCGGATGACGACGGTGTGCGGGCCAATATGTCTGCGTCCTGGCTCGCGCAACTGGGTTGGGAAGTGCATGTGCTGGATGACCTGCAACCCGCGCACTTCAGCGAGCAGGGAGCCTGGGTCGCCCCGGTTCCGGCACCGCAACAAGCCGAACTGATCAGCCCCTGGACCCTGGCCGAGTGGCAGGCACACGGCGACACCGCGGTACTGGACTTCACCAGCAGCGCCAATTACGTCAAGCGCCACATTCCCGGTGCGTGGTGGGCGTTGCGCGCGCAACTGCCCGACGCCTTGCGCAAGGTGCCCGCCGCCGAACGCTACGTGTTGACCTGCGGCAGCAGCCAACTGGCGCGCCTCGCGGTAGCCGAAGTGGAAGCACTGACCGGCAAGCAAGTGTTCCTGCTGCAGGACGGCACCGCCAGCTGGATCGCCGCACAACTGCCCCTGGAGGAAGGTGAAACCCGCCTTGCCTCGCCCCGCATCGACCGCTACCGCCGCCCGTATGAAGGCACCGACAACCCGCGGGAAGCCATGCAGGCCTACCTCGACTGGGAGTTCGGCTTGGTGGACCAATTGGCCCGCGATGGTACCCATGGGTTCTATGTGATCTGAACCCCACCTGGAGCGAGCCTGCTCGCTCCTCTTCCCATTACCAGCCGACCCCTTCTCCAGGCGGAGGTGACTGAACGCAAGACTTAGCCTGGAGCACGCCCGATGCGCTTTACCCTCGCCCTTTTACTGGCCGCCCTCACCCTGGGTGCGACCTGCCAGGCCGCCGACCTGCAACCCCTGCGGGTGGCCAACCAGAAATCCACCATCAAGGCCCTGCTGGAAGTCGCCGGCGAAACCCGGGATGTGCCCTACGAAATCCAGTGGTCCGAATTCCCCGCCGCCGCGCCGTTGGGCGAAGCACTCAACGCCGGCGCCGTGGACATCGGCGCCCTGGGGGATGCGCCTTATGTGTTCGCCCTCGGTGCCGGTGCACCGTTGAAGGTGGTCAGCATCATCCACGCCGAAGGCCGCAACACCACCGCGCTCATCGTGCCCAAGAACTCCCCGATCCACGACCTCGCCGACCTCAAGGGCAAGCGCATCGTGACCACCCGTGGCTCCATCGGGCACTTCCTGGCGATCAAAGCGTTGCGCAGCGCCGGCCTGTCTACCCACGACGTGCAGTTCATCTTCCTGCTGCCCAGCGAGTCACGCCTGGTACTGGACAACGGGACAGCGGATGCCTGGTCCACCTGGGATCCCTACACCACCGTCGTCACCTCCCAAAGCCAGGCCAGGGTGCTTGCCAGCGGCAACAACCTGCTGAGCAATCACCTGTACCTCGCCGCCACTAGCAAGGCGATCGCCGACAAGCGCGTGCAACTGGATGACTTTGTCGCCCGGGTCGACCGTGCCTACCGCTGGAGCAACGAGCATCCGCAGGAATTCGCCGCGGCCATGGCGAAAATCACCGGCTTGCCGCTGGAGGTGCACGTGGCCGTCGCCAACGCCACCCACATGCAGCCGGTCGCGATTGACGACACGGTGATCAGCGGCCTGCAAACCACCGCCGACATCTACCAGGAAGAAGGCCTGCTGACCAAACACATCGACGTCTCCCAAGGCTTCGACAAGAGCTTCAACGCCAAGCGTGCCCCCCTCACCCAAGCTTCCCGCTAACAGGAGATCGATCATGAGCAAACGCCAACTGAAACTCGGTGCCATGGTGCACGGCGTCGGTCACGGCTGGGGCGAATGGCGCCACCCGCAGGCGCAACCCAATGCCAGCGTCAACTTCGGGTTCTACAAACACCAGACGCAACTGGCTGAAAGCGCGAAGTTCGATTTCGTGTTCATCGCCGACAGCCTGCATATCCATGAAAAATCCAGCCCGCACTACCTCAACCGCTTTGAGCCACTGACCATTCTTTCAGCCCTGGCGGCCCTGACCTCGAATATCGGCCTGGTGGCGACCGTCACCGTCAGCTACACCGAACCGTTCCAGGTGGCGCGCCAGTTCGCCTCGCTGGACCACATCAGCGGCGGCCGCGCCGGCTGGAACGTGGTCACCTCGTGGCTCAGCGGCACCGCCGACAATTTCGGCAAGGCCGAGCACCCGCCCCATGCCGTGCGCTACCGCATCGCCAAGGAGCACGTAAACGTGGTCAGGGGCCTGTGGGATTCCTGGGAAGACGATGCCTTCGCCTACGACAAGCAGAGCGGCGAGTTCTTCACGCCCGGCAAGCTGCACGCGCTGAAGCACAAAGGCGAGTTTTTCTCGGTCAAGGGCCCGCTGAACATCGCCCGCTCGCGCCAGGGCCAACCGGTGATTTTCCAGGCCGGCACCTCCGAGGACGGGCGCAATTTTGCGGCCGAAAACAGCGACGCGATTTTCGTCCACGCCGAGACCTTCGACGAGGCAAAAGCCTACGCCCAGGACCTGAAAAAACGCGCCCGGCGTTTTGGCCGTGCCCCTGATCAGTTGTCGATCCTGCCGGGCATCCGGCCGATTGTGGGCCGCGACGAGGCCGAGGTGGAAAGCCGCTATCAGCAAGCGGTGGACCTGGTAACCGTCGAGGATGCCATCGTCGCCCTGGGCCGGCCGTTCAACGACCACGACTTCAGCCAGTACCCGCTGGACGAACCCTTCCCGGAACTCGGCGACCTGGGTTCCAACAGCCAGAAAGGCGGCTCCGACCGCATCAAGCAACTGGCCCGCGACGAGGGCCTGACCCTGCGGGAAGTGGCCCTGCGGTTCTCCCGGCCCAAGCGGGATTTTGTCGGCACCCCGGAGCAAGTCGCCGACGCGATCCAGACCTGGTTCGAAGCCGGCGCTGCCGACGGGTTCATCATCAATTCACTGCTGCCGAATGGCCTCCAGTACTTCACCGAGCTGGTGGTGCCGGTGCTGCAACAGCGCGGCCTGTTCCGCAGTGAATACAGCGGCGTCACCCTGCGCGACAACCTGGGCCTCGACGTACCGGCCAACCGCTACAGCGCCGCCTTTGAAACCCAACCCACACAGCTCGCCATCTGACCAGGGCACGACCATGACGAACACGATCAAACAGGGACAGTTCAATCGTCGCGGCTTCCTGGGCGCCAGTTCGATTGCCCTGGGCGCACTGGGCCTCGCCTCGCTGGTGCCACGGGCTTTTGCGGGGCCGGCGAAGCTCTCGGACCTGACCCTCGCCGTCGCCACCTACCGTGGCCAGGACTCATATTTCACCGACGACGCCGGCACCTCCGACACCCCCTACAAGGTCGACTACGCCGAGTTTGCCGGCGGCAACCTGATCGTCGAAGCGCTGGCCTCGGGCAGCCTCGACATTGGCGGCATGAGCGAGATCCCGCCGATCTTTTCGATCCAGAGCCACCGCGAACCGAAGCTGATCGCGGTGCTGCAAGGCGACGTGAATAACCAGGTGATCCTGATTCCCAAGGACTCGAAAATTGAATCCATCGCCCAGCTCAAAGGAAAACGTGTGGGCTACGTGCGCTCCACCACGTCCCACTACTTCTTGATCAAAGCCTTGAAGGAACAAGGGCTGACGTTCAACGACATCACCCCCGTGGCACTGACGCCGCAGGATGGTTTCAGTGCGTTCCAGAGCGGCCAGCTGGACGCCTGGGTGATCTACGGGGTGTTTATCCAACTGGCGAAATTCCGCAGCGGTGCCCGGGTGTTGAAAACCGCCCTCGGCTACCTCTCCGGCAACTACCTGATCGGCGCCCGCCCCGCTGCCCTGGAAGACCCGCTGCGCAAACAGGCGATCCAGGATTACCTGCAACGCCAGGCGCGCACCCTGGAATGGATGAACAACAACCCCGAGCCCTGGGCCGAGAAATCAGCGAAGTTGCTGGGGGTGGATAAAGCGGTGTTCCTCGACGTTTACAACAACCGCAGCCAGCCCTACAGCGTGATTGAGGTGAACGACCAGGCCATCGCTTCGCAGCAGGAAGTGGCGGATCTGTTCTTTAACGCCGGGGTGTTGAGCGAGCGGCTGGATGTCAGCCCGTTATGGGATCGGCAGTTCAAGCTGCTGCCGATATAACCCGCCTTCGAAAACGCCGAATAACCCATGTGGGGGCGGGTTTGCTGTGGTGAGGGGGCTTGTCTCCCGATTGATGGGGCTGCTTCGCAGCCCAGCGCGGGGCAAGCCCGATCACCACAACAGGCCCGCTCACCACAGCAAGCCCGCTCCCACATTTTGAACGAGTACACCCATCATGAGCCTTTCTTCTCAACCGTCACTGCGCTCCGTGGAAGTGGCCAATTTCGAAGCCTTGCTGGAACGCCTCGGCAGCCAGCTCGCCGCCACCGCCCACCTTTACGATGAAAGCGGCGCGTTCCCCCATGACAATTTCACGCTGCTGCACCAGCACGGACTGGTCGCCCTGACCGTGCCCAAGGCGCTGGGCGGTGGTGGCGCCAACCTGGCCCAGGCGCGCAAAGCCATCAGCGCCATCGCCAAGGGCGAACCCTCCACCGCGTTGATCCTGGTGATGCAGTACCTGCAACACACCCGCCTGCAAGACAGCAAAACCTGGCCGCCGGCCTTGCGCACCCAAGTGGCCGAAGACGCGGTGCGCAATGGCGCGCTGATCAACGCCCTGCGGGTCGAACCCGACCTCGGCACCCCGGCCCGTGGCGGGCTGCCGGCGACGATCGCACGGCGTACCTCCGCCGGTTGGCGCATCAGCGGTCGCAAGATCTACTCCACCGGCAGCCATGGCCTGACGTGGCTCAGCGTGTGGGCGCGCAGCAGCGATGAAGACCCGCTGGTAGGCGCCTGGCTGGTGCACAAGGACAGCCCCGGCATCAGCATTGTCGAGACCTGGGACCACCTGGGCATGCGCGCCACCTGCAGCCACGAAGTGGTGTTCGATAACGTGCTGGTGCCGTTGGACCATGCGGTCAGCGTCAGCCCCTGGAGCGCGCCGCAGGCGGAACTCGACGGTGACGGGTTCCTGTGGATGTCGGTGTTGCTCTCATCGGTGTACGACGCCGTGGCCCAGGCCGCGCGCGACTGGCTGGTGGACTGGCTGGAACAGCGCAAACCGTCCAACCTCGGTGCGGCGCTGTCGACCTTGCCGCGCTTTCAGGAGACCGTCGGGCATATCGACACCCTGCTGTTTGCCAACCGCAGCCTGCTGGACGCCGCCGCCGACGGGCACACCCCGGCAGCCAATGCCGCGCAAATCAAATACCTGGTGACCGGCAACGCAATCCGCGCCGTGGAGCTGGCCATCGAGGCCTCCGGCAATCCTGGCTTGTCCCGCCACAGCCCGCTGCAACGGCATTACCGCGACGTACTCTGCAGCCGCGTGCACACCCCGCAGAACGACGCCGTGCTGCAAGGTGTCGGCAAAGCTGTCTTCGCTCAACGACAGAAGGAACGCACATGAGCCAGGTGATTATCGCCAGCCAGCTGGACGAAGATTTCAACGCAGTGATCCGCGAGCGCCTGGCCCTCACGCACCCCGGTGCCGAGGTCATCGGTGTACCCGCCGGGGTGCCCAGCGACCTGCCGCCCCAGGCCAATATCCTGCTGGCGCGGCCGATCAATGTGCGTGGCTACACCGCGCCAGACGCCCCGCCACCGGGCTGGCCGTATGGCGTGCAGTGGATTCAGGTGGTGTCGTCGGGCATCGATTTCTACCCCAAGTGGCTGTTCAACGGGCCGCCGGTGAGCACCTCACGGGGCAGCGCCGCCGAGAACCTCGCCGAGTTTGCCCTGGCGGCGATCTTCGCCGCGGCCAAGCATTTACCGGATATCTGGGTGCAGGATTCGCAATGGCAATTCACCGCGTTGCGCCCGCTCAAGGGCACGACGCTGGGAATTCTCGGGTTTGGCGCGATTGGCCGCAGCCTGGCGCAGAAGGCTCATGGGCTGGGGATCAAGGTCGTGGCGTTGCGACAAAGCCAGACGCCGTTTGACGTAGACGGCGTGGAAGCGGCGCGGGATATCCACGACCTGTTCGCTCGCGCTGATCACCTGGTGCTCGCCGCGCCGTTGACCGAGGCCACGCGGCATATCGTGAATCGTGAAGTGCTGGCGAGTGCCAGGCCGGGGTTGCACCTGATCAACATTGCCCGGGGTGGTTTGGTGGATCATGAGGCGCTGCTGGAAGCGCTGGACAGCGGCCATATCGGGCTGGCTTCGCTGGATGTGACCGAGCCCGAGCCATTGCCCGACGGGCATGCGCTGTACGGGCATCCGAGGGTCAGGGTGTCGCCGCATACGTCGGCGATTTCGACCCATAGCCGGCATGATATTGCGGACAGCTTTCTGGGCAATCTGGAAAGGTACCTGGGTGATCTGCCGCTGGAAAACCTGGCCGATACCCAACGCGGTTACTAAGCCCGGCGCGATTAAAAATGTGGGAGCTGGCTTGCTGTGGTGAGGGGGCTTGTCCCCTGTCGGGTTCACTACAGATTGGTGGGGCTGCTTCGCAGCCCAGCGCGGGGCAAGCCCGCTCACCACAGCAAGCCCGCTCACCACAGCAAGCCCGCTCGCCACAGCAAGCCAGCTCCCACATTTGTTTTCTGTTGGCTGAAAAACATCATCAGCCTTACGCATCACAACCTAACCACTACATACCTATTTTTTATAATTAACTTATAACTAATCGGACTTTTACGCCCGGCATTTATACAAATACTGTTACATCCAATACCGACCCCTGACCAGGTGGAGGCCCGACTTTGCCTAAACCGTCAACCACCTCAGGGGTCCATCATGAGTCCTACCGCCGTACCCAATCGCCTGACACTGGCCGTCTCCCTCGCCCTGTTCGGCCTCACTGCCCATGCCGACGACACCGCCCTGCCGGTGGTCAACGTCACCGCCGAGCACCGCAGCGAAGACCTGCAAAAAACCCCGCTGGCGATTTCCGCGTTCGATGAAAAAGCCCTCGAAGACAAGCAGATGAACAGCGTGCGCGACCTCTCGGGCCAGGTACCCAACCTGACACTCAGCCGCCAGTCGATCTCCTACAGCGCCCAGACCTATGGCATCCGCGGCATCGGCGAAACCGACCCGATCCAGGAAGCCGCCGTCGCCGTCTACGCCGATGACCTGTACATCCCCCGCGCCATTTCCTCGATGCTCGACTTCAACGATGTGGAGCGGGTCGAAGTGTTGCGCGGCCCACAGGGCACGCTGTATGGCCGTAACAGCAGCGCCGGCGCGATCCGTGTGATCACCCGCGACCCCAGCCAGGAAACCCGTGGCTTTGTCGAGCTGGGCGCCGGCAACTACGACGCGCAGAACGCACGCCTGCTGATCAGTGGGCCGCTGGTGGACAACGCATTGTTCGGCAGTTTCTCGGCGATTCGCCTGAGCCGCGACGGCACCGTGTCCGACCCGACCCGTGGCAAGGACGTGAACAACGTCGACATCCAGTCTTATCGCGGCAAGCTGCGCTACAAGCCGGTGGATTCGCCCTGGGATGTGCAACTGACCCTGGCCGGCACCTTCGACCGTGGCGACACCACCAGCTACACGCCCTTCGACGCCAACGGGCATTTCGACAAGTTCAAGAGCTACAGCAGCCTCGACCCGAAAAACCGCCTGGACCAGGGCAGCTCGGTGTTGCGGGCGATCTATGCGATCAATGACAACCTGAATTTCAAGTCGGTGACCGCCTATTCGGCGTTCCACCAACCGGTGGATTACGACAACTCAGGGCAAGCCGCGCTGATCCAGAACAACCTGATCCTGTACAAGCAGAACTATGCGACCCAGGAGTTCCAGCTCAACGGCGACTACGACGATTTCAGCTTCAGCACCGGCGTGTACCTGTACCGCGAGAAGTTCGACGCCGACCGCGACAACCTCACCTACTCCATCGCCCGCAACCGGGTGATCGGCCAGGGCCAATACAGCACCACCAACACCGAAAGCTACGCACTGTATGGCCAGGGCACCTACAAGCTCACGCCACAACTGTCGCTGATCGCCGGCCTGCGCTTTACCCGCGAGCACAAGAATTTCGACTTTACCAACTACGCGATCAACACCAACCGGGAAATCACCGGCACCAACTTCACCGCCGAGTCGAGCAAATCCTGGCAATCCACCAGCCCGAAAATCGGCTTCGAATACGCCTGGACCCCGCACCTGAACCAGTACGCCTACGTCGCCAAAGGCTTCAAGGCCGGCGGTTACGACAACCGCGCACCGACCCAGGCCGCCGCCGAACAGGCGTTCTCCCCGGAAGACGTGACCACCTGGGAAACCGGGGTCAAGGGCGACTTCTTCGACCAGCGCCTGCGGGCCAACGTCGCGGTGTTCTACAACGACTACAAGGACCTGCAAACCAACGCCTATGACCCGGCGCTGGGCGTGAGCCTGCGCACCAACGTTGGCCGCGCCCACACCTACGGCGTGGAGCTGGAAACCCTCACCGCCCTGAGCCGCGACCTGCAATTGACCGCCAACGTCGGCTACCTGCAAAGCAAGTACGACGACTTCCAGAACGCCAGCGGTGCCGGGGTGGATGCCAACGGCAAGCAACTGGTGTTCTCGCCGCGCTGGAACGCCAGCCTGGGCCTGAACTACACCATTCCTGCCGGGTTGCCCGGCACCTGGCTGGCGGGCACCGATGCGCAGTTCCAGACCAAGTCCTATGCCAACGCGCTGAACGACGACATCCAGGAAATCCCGCAACAGACCTTCTGGAACGCCAACACCCGCTACATCAGCGGCGACGGTCACTGGACCACCACCCTCGCGGTGAAAAACCTGCTGGACCGCGCCTACCCGCAGTCGGTGGGCTACGTGCCCTCAAGCGGCGCCCGCTACTACTCGGTCAACGACCCGCGAACCCTGTTGCTGACCGTGCGCTACGACCTCTGACGCTACCCCTCCAAAAGCACCGCTATCTCAAGGAGCGAATCATGGCTTTTACCCGCAGGGAACTGATTTCCCGTATTGCCGCCGTGGGCGGTTATTCCGCCGCTGTCAGCGCACTGGGCGCACTGGGGCTGACGCCTCAGGCAGTGGCATCGAGCTTTACCCCGCTGCAATTGGGCAGCACCGGCAAGGGCAAGAACGTGGTGGTGGTCGGCGCCGGGATCTCCGGGCTGGTCAGCGCCTACGAGCTGCGCAAGGCCGGTTTCAACGTGACGATCCTGGAGGCCCGCGACCGGGTGGGCGGGCGCAACTGGACGCTGCGCCGTGGCACCAAAGTCGACTTCGACGACGGTGTCAGCCAGACCGTCGACTTTGACGCCGGGCAGTTTTTCAATGCCGGCCCGGCGCGGATTCCCAGCCACCACCAGACGATTCTCGGCTACTGCCGCGAGCTGGGGGTGGAGCTGCAAGTGCTGGTCAACAGCAGCCGCAACGCCCTGGCCCGCCCCGATACCCAGCAACCAGCGTTTCAACTGCGCCAGGCGGTCAACGACACCCGTGGCCAGCTCTCGGAACTGCTGGCCCGTACCGTCAGCCGCAAGGCCCTGGACCAGGACCTGAGCGTGGACGACCGCAAGGCCCTGCTGAGTTTCCTCAAGGTGTACGGCGACCTCAACGGCGACCTGCAATACAAGGGCTCGGTGCGTTCCGGCTACACCCGGGTGCCCGGTGCCGGTGATCAAACCGGCGTGACCCGCGCCCCGCTGGAGCTGCAAACCCTGCTCAATCCCAATCTGTGGGGCGCGCTGGTGTTCGACGAAATACCGGAGTTTTCCTCCACCATGTTCCAGCCGGTGGGTGGCATGGACCGCATTCCGTATGCCTTCTACGAGCACCTCAAGGATGCGGTGCGCTTCAACGCTGAAGTCAGTGATATCCAGACCTCAGAGCAAGGCAGCCGCATCAGCTACCGCGACCGCCTCAGCGGCAAGACCCAGACCCTGAGCGCCGACTACGCCATCGTCACCGTGCCGTTGCCACTGCTGGCCAAGCTGCCGAGCAACTTCACCGCGCCGTTCAAGCAGGCGATCCAGACCGCGCAAAGCGACCAGGCCAACAAGGTGGCGTGGCAGGCACCGCGTTTCTGGGAAACCGACTTCAACATCTACGGCGGCCTGTCGTACCTCGACCATGAAGTCAAAGGGTTGTGGTACCCCAGCGACCGTCTCAACAGCGCCCAGGGGATTCTGGTGGCGGCCTACAACACCAGCGAGTCGGCCCAGGCTTTCAGCAAAAAAGCCCTGGCCGAACAGTTCGCTTCTTCACGCCAGGCGGTGGAGCTGTTGCACCCCGGCCACAGCGCCAAACTGCAAAAACCGGTGGCGATCAACTGGTCGAAAGTCAGCTACAGCAAGGGCCCGTGGATCGTCAACGACGAGGTTGGCGAGAGTGCCTATCGCCTGCTCAACGAGCCCCAGGGCCGTACTTACCTGGCCAGCGACGCCCTCGCCCACGGCGGTGTCGGCATCTGGCAGAACAGCGCCGCCGACTCCGCACGGCGCATCGTCTCGCTGATCGGCCGCCATGCCGAACGCCAGCAACCGGGCGTTGCCGCCTGAACCTTCTCACTCAAGGAATGAACTGATGAAAACTCTTTTTGCAGGACTGCTGATGACCGCCACCACCCTCGCCGCCCACGCCGATGAGATCAAGCGCGTGCCGCTGCCCAACTCGAACTTCCCGATCTCGCTGGCGGTGTCGGTGCCACCGCAAACCGAGCTGCTGTTTGTCAGTGGATTGCTGGCTGATGTGCACGACCCCAAGGCACCGAAAGACTCGTTTGCGGCCTATGGCGACACGGCGATCCAGACCACGTCGATCCTCAACAAGCTCAAGGGCGTACTGCAAAGCCAGGGTCTGGATCTGGGGGATGTGGTGCAGTTGCGGGTGTTCCTGGTAGGTGATCCGGCCAAGGGCGGCAAGCTGGACTTCGCCGGTTTGCAGGAAGGCTACACGCCGTTCTTCGGCAGTGCCGAGCAACCGAAAAAGCCGGCGCGCACTGCCGTGCAAGTCGTCGCGTTGCCGTTGCCCGGCGGGCTGGTAGAAATCGAAGCGGTTGCCGCGCGCAAACGCTGATCCCCCGGGCATCGCAAATAACCTGTTCGGCTTGGGTATCTCTGTGGCGAGGTGCTTTCTGTGGTGAGGGGGCTTGTCCCCCGTTGGGCTGCGAAGCAGCCCCAAACCAGGCGCCCACGTTTGCCTGGTAGAACTCGGTGCGCTTATTGGGGCCGCTTCGCAGCCCAACGGGGGACAAGCCCCCTCGCCACAGGACAAGCCCTCTCCTTCCACAGGGCAAGCAACATCTGAGACCAAGGAGCTTCACTCTCATGCATAGCCGTCCCTTATTGCTGCCGCTCTCGCTGGCGTGCGGCCTGGCGTCCTTCGGCGTCGAATCCGCCGAAGACCGCTCCCCCACCCTCGACACCGTGGTGGTCACCGGCAACCGTGGCGCCGAACAACGCACGGTCACCACCAGCCCTACACCGATTGATGTGATCAGCGGCGAGCAGCTGCGGGCGGTGGGCAAGCCGAGTCTGCTGGAGGCATTGGGCAAGCTCATTCCGTCCTTCAACCTGCCGGACCGCGCCGGCTGGGATGCCAGTGGCGTGGTGCGTTCAGCCACGCTGCGCGGCCTCACCGCCTCCCACGTGCTGGTGCTGGTCAACGGCAAACGCCGGCACACCAGCGCCACCCTGAACATCAACGGCATCAACAGCGGCGCCGCCCCCAGCGACCTGGACCTGATCCCGGTGGCTGCCATCGACCATGTGGAAGTGCTGCGCGACGGCGCCGCCGCCCAGTACGGTTCGGATGCGATTTCCGGGGTGATCAATATCATCCTCAAGCAGACCACCGGCGGCAGTTCCGACACCACCCTGGGCCAGAACTACGACGGCAAGCGCGGCACCGGCCAGGAGGCGCTGAATTATGGCTTCCAGGTGGGCGAAGCCGGGGTGCTCAACGTGTCCCTCGACACCCGCTACCAGGAGCGCGACAACAAGGCCGGCAGCAACGGCTACAGCAGCCATTACTACCCGCTGGCCGATGGCTCCCCCGACCCGCGCGAAGCCACCTCCAGTCACCATACCTACAAAGGCTATGGTTCGCCCCGCAGCCAACTGGCCGATGTGGCGTACAACCTCGACCTGCCGCTGAACGATGACCTGACGCTGTACTCGTTCTCCACCCTGGCCACCCGGGAGAACAACGACGGCCAGAACTTCCGCCTGCCCAATGGCCGCAACACCATCACTACCGGGCCCAATGGTTACCCCGACGGCTACAGCCCGTACTGGCTGGTCAACGAGACCGACTTTCAATCGGCCTTCGGTGCCAAGGGCAACGACCTCGGCGGCGGCTGGGCCTGGGACTTGAGCAGCACCTACGGGCGCAACTACGCCAAGCAGCGCACCTACGACAACCAGAACCCGTCCCTGGGTGAAAGCACGCCGAACACGTTTACCTCCGGCATCTACATTGCCGATCAGCTCACCACCAACCTGGACCTGAAAAACAACTACGAGATCGGCCTGGCCAAGCCGTTGGACGTGGCGTTCGGCCTGGAGCACCGGCGCGAAAGCTACGAGACCCGCGCCGGCTCCGAGGCCTCGTATATCGATGGCGGCTACGTGTTCCCGGCGGGCCATCCGCGGGCCGGGCAGCGCCCCGATCCGGGGGCTCAGGTCACCAACGGTATCCGCCCGGAAGACGCGCAAAAGATCAGCCGCAACAGCCTCGCCAGCTATGTGGACCTGGGTTTCTACCCCACCGAACAGTGGTACGTCGGCGTGGCCGGGCGCTACGAGCATTACAACGAAGGCGTCGGCGGCACCCGCAGTGGCAAGCTCAGCACCCGGTATGCGTTCAACCCGGTGTTCGCCCTGCGCGGCACCGTGAGCAACGGCTTTCGCGCGCCGTCACTGGCCAACGAGATCTTCACCGCGCGCTCCACCGGGTTCGACACCATCAACGGGGTGTACCAGTCGTATAACTACGTGATCCTGCCGGTGGATTCCGCCGGCGCCCAGGCACTCGGCGCCAAGTCACTGAAGCCGGAGCGTTCGACCAACTTCAGCCTCGGTTTCGCCGTGACTCCAAGCGACGACCTGAGCCTGACGGTGGACGGTTACGTGATCAACCTGCGGGACCGCCTGGTGCTCAGCGAACGCTTCCAGGGCCCGGGCATTGCGGCGCTGCTGGACGGCATCGGCGTACCGGCCACGGCGGGCGCACAGTACTTTACCAATGGCGCCAACACCCGCACCTCCGGCGTGGACGTGGTGGGCAACTACCGGCAAAACCTCGACCGCTACGGCTCGGTGAAATGGACGGCGGCGCTGAACTACAACCACACGCAAATCCTCAGCGTCAACGACACTCCGGCGCAGCTCGCCGCCCTGGGCAACTTTCAGTTGATGGGCCGCCAGTCGCGGGCGCTGATCACCAAGACCTCACCCAGCAGCAAGATGATCTTCTCTGCCGACTGGGCGATCCACGACTTCGACGTCAACCTGCGCCTGACCCGCTACGGCACCTACACCGAGGTCAACAGCTCCAGCGATCCGAGCCTGGACCGCACTTATTCGGCCAAGTGGATCACCGACCTCGACGTGGCCTACGCCATCACCCGGCAACTGACCGTAGCGGTGGGTGCGCAGAACCTGTTCGACAAATACCCGGATCACATCGGCGTGAAGAACTCTTCTTTCGGCGACAACTGGGGCAGTTATTCGCCGTTCGGGTTTACCGGCGGGTATTACTACAGCCGGGTGCAGTACGCGTTCTGATTTAGCAACCGCCGGCCAGGCGTTCACGCAGAAACTCGATCAACGCCTGCACCGGGCGCGAGCTCTGGCGGTGCTGGGGGTACACGGCGGAAAGGGTCAGGGACTCGGGCGCGAAGTCTTCCAGCAGTGTCACCAGCCGGCCGTCCTGCAGGGCTTGGGCGACGATAAAGTTCGGCAGGTAGGTGATGCCCAATCCTGCGATCGCGGCTTCGCACAGCAACTCACCGTTGTTGACCCGCATACGCCCGCTGACGTTGCGGGTGTGGGGTTTGCCGTCAACCTTGAAGTGCCATTGCACCTGGCGGCCATGGCCGTAAGGCAGGCATTCGTGGTCGGCCAGGTCGTCGGGGCGTTGCGGTATACCGTGGTGCGCCAGGTAATCCGGGCTGGCGCAGTACACGCGTTGCACGCTGGCGATGCGCCGGGCGATCAGGGTCGAGTCTTCGAGGATGCCGATGCGCAGCACCAGGTCGTAGCCTTCGCTGATCAGGTCTACCGGGCGGTCGCTGAGGTCCACTTCCACGGTGACGTGAGGGTGGCGTTGCAGGAACAGCGGCAACAGGCTGCCCAGGTGTGCCATGGCGAACGACAGCGGCGCGCTCAGGCGAATGGTGCCACGGGGGTCGGTGTTTTGCCCGGCGATACCCTGCTCCACTTGCTCGACTTCACTGAGCAGGCGCAAGGCGGATTCGTAGTAACTCTGGCCCAGGGGCGTGACGTCCAGGCGGCGGGTGGAGCGGTTGAGCAGGCGTACGCCCAGGCGCTCTTCCAGCTGGATCAGGCGACGGCTGACAAATTGCTTGGACAGCCCAAGGTGTTCGGCGGCGGCGGTAAAGCTGCCGGATTCCATGACCTGTCAAAACAGGCGCATGTCTTCGAAGGGGTTCATTGTCGCTTCTCGGTGGACGCTGAAGCTCTTTATAACCGGGTTGTCGCATCACCACCAATCAAATATCGATACCCCTGTGGCGAGGGAGCTCCCTCGCCACAGCAAGCTCCCTCGCCACAAGGAGGTTGCTTCGGCCCTGAGGTTACTTGGCCGCCAGTGCCGAGTAGCTGTTCATCAGGTTGCGATAGTTGGGAATGCGCGGCGACAGCAGGTTGGCCAGGCCTTCCATGTCGTTGCGCCAGTCCACCTGCAGCTCGCAGGCCACCGAGAACCAGTTCACCAGCTGTGCACCGGCCGCCGTCATGCGTGCCCACGCCGCCTGTTGCACGGTTTCGTTGAAGGTCCCCGACGCGTCGGTGACCACAAACACTTCAAACCCTTCAGCCAGGGCCGACAACGTCGGGAAGGTCACGCACACGTCAGTCACGACCCCGGCGATGATCAGTTGCTTGCGGCCGGTGGCTTTCACTGCCTTGACGAAGTCTTCGTTGTCCCACGCGTTGATCTGGCCAGGGCGCGGGATGTACGGCGCGTCCGGGAACAGCTCTTTCAGCTCCGGCACCATCGGGCCGTTGGGGCCGCTTTCGAAGCTGGTGGTGAGGATGGTCGGCAGCTTGAAGAACTTGGCCAGGTCCGCCAGGGCCAGCACGTTGTTCTTGAACTCGTTGGGCGAGAAATCCTGCACCAGCGAAATCAGGCCGGTCTGGTGGTCCACCAGCAGCACCACGGCGTCATCTTTGTTCAGGCGTTTGTAAGTCATGGGAACACTCCTTTGGGGGTTGATTCAGAAGGCAAAACACGAGCAGCCAAACGCGCCCCAGAAACCCTGGAAGTCGCTGACCGGTACGCTCGAGAGACGCGCCCGTTCATGGCTATGGGAATGCACGCCACACGGGCCGCTGCACTGGTGCACCTGGGCCTGCAGCGTTGAGGTCGGGCGCCAGTGGCCCGGTACCTTGACCACCGGCGACCAGTCCGGCAGCACCGGCACACTGGGTGGCGCAAAATGTTCAAAGTCGCCGGCGCCGTACACCACCTTGCCGCCGACCACGGTCAATACCGATTCGATCCACTTGATGGCTTCTTCGTCGACGCTGAAGAAGTCCGCCGACAGGGCCGCCACGTCTGCCAACTGGCCGACCTTGATCTGGCCCTTCTTGCCCTGCTCCGACGAGAACCAGGCGCTGCCGTGGGTGAACAGTTCCAGGGCGGTCAGGCGGGGCAAGCCTTCGGCGTGCAGCTCCAGGCCGCCGACGGTGCGGCCGCTGACCATCCAGTACAGCGAGGTCCAGGGGTTGTAGCTCGACACCCGGGTGGCGTCGGTGCCGGCGCCCACCGGCACGCCCTCGGCGAGCATGCGCTTGATCGGCGGCGTGGCCTCGGCCGCCTTGGCACCGTAGCGCTCCACAAAGTACTCACCCTGGAACGCCATGCGGTCCTGGATCGCGATGCCGCCGCCCAGCGCCCGCACCCGCTCGATGTTCTGCGGGGTGATGGTTTCGGCGTGATCAAAGAACCACGGCAGGCCGTTGAACGGGATGTCGCGGTTGACCTTCTCGAACACGTCGAGCATGCGCGAGATCGATTCGTTGTAGGTGGCGTGCAGGCGGAACGGCCAGCGCTGTTCCACCAGGTGGCGCACCACCGGTTCCAGTTCCTGCTCCATGGTCAGCGGCAGGTCCGGGCGCGGTTCAAGGAAGTCTTCGAAGTCGGCCGCCGAGAACACCAGCATCTCGCCGGCGCCGTTGTGGCGCAGGTAGTCGTCGCCCTGGTGCAGGGTCACGCTGCCGGTCCAGTTCTTGAAGTCGCTGAGTTCTTCCTTGGGCTTCTGGGTGAACAGGTTGTAGGCGATGCGCACGGTCAGTTGCTCGTCCTTGGCCAACTGCTCGATCACCGCGTAGTCATCGGGGTAATTCTGGAAACCGCCGCCGGCGTCGATGGCGCTGGTCAGCCCCAGGCGGTTGAGTTCACGCATGAACTGGCGGGTGGAGTTCACCTGGTATTCCAGGGGCAGTTTCGGGCCCTTGGCCAGGGTCGCGTAGAGAATCATCGCGTTGGGGCGCGCCACCAGCATGCCGGTGGGGTTGCCGTTGCTGTCGCGTACGATCTCGCCGCCGGGCGGGTTCGGTGTGTCCTTGGTGTAGCCGGCCACGCGCAGGGCGGCGCGGTTGAGCAAGGCCCGGTCATACAGGTGCAACACAAACACCGGCGTATCGGGGGCGGCCTGGTTGAGCTCGTCGAGGGTGGGCATGCGTTTTTCGGCGAACTGGAATTCGTTCCAGCCGCCCACCACCCTCACCCACTGCGGCGTGGGCGTGCGGTCGGCCTGGTCCTTGAGCATGCGCAGGGCATCGGCCAGGGACGGCACGCCTTCCCAGCGCAGTTCAAGGTTGTAGTTCAGGCCGCCACGGATCAGGTGCAGGTGCGAGTCGTTGAGGCCGGGGATGACGGTGCGGCCCTTGAGGTCGATGACCTGGGTGCCACTGCCCCGCAGGGCCATGGCTTCGCCGTCGGTGCCCACCGCGACAAAGCGCCCCTGGTGGATAGCGACTGCGGTGGCGCGGGGGTTTTCACGGTCCACGGTGTGGAACTGGCCATTGAACAGAATCAGATCAGCGTTCATAGGGTTTCCTTTACAGAGGCTTCAAGCCAGGGAGCGAACAGGCGGGTGGCCGCCGGCATCAGCAGGTACACCACCAGTACGACGATGGTCACGGTGACCAGAAAGGTGGCAACGATGTAGTTGGACAGGAACGGATGCAGCCGCAGGACCGGGCCCCAGATGATCGGCACCAGCAAGGTCAGCGGCAGGATCACCAGCAGCGTGACCACCGCCTGTTTCCAGCGCGGCGGCTTGGCAGCGGTATCGGCCTGGGGCGAGAACCAGAACTCGTTCACCGCGCCGACTTCGGTCTGGTCGCCATCGGCCAACATCGGTGCGGCTTCGTTGATCAACGCCAGGCGCTGCGGCGAATCGAGCCAGCGCTCCAGGTCATCGGTGGAGCGGTAACGCAGCACGCAGGTGAACAGGGCGAGGCCGCCCTGCTTGCTGCGCACCACGTCGACGCCGAGGTGGCCCGGGCGCTCGCCGGCGATACGCACGATGCGCCGTAGCCAGGCTTCATAATCGGCTTCGCGGCCGGGTTTGATGCGGTGTTTGACCACCAGGGTGACCACCTCGTCCGGCCCGCCTTGCTGCGTTGCTGAGTCCATCGTGCTCCTCCCCTGAATACGTGAGCGATGGGCGCAGTGTGGGGTGTGGCGCTGGGTAAAAATTGGATGTACGTGCTCTGTTAAAGCGCCCGGGACATGTGTTCGCCAATGCGTGATCGCAACCAGCGCTCCGCCGGATCGTTGTCGTGCACCCCACTCCACACCATCGACAGCTCTGCGGCATCGATGGTGAATGGCGGGTCCTCGGCCCTTAATGCACTGCCTTGCGTCAATGCGCACGCGGCATAATCGGGCACCGTCGCAATCATCTCGCTGCCGGCCAGCAGGGCCCGCAATCCACTGAATTGCGGCACCGCCAACACCACTCGCCGGGCCCGGCCGATCCGTGCCAGGTCCAGGTCGATATTGCCGCTCAGGTCACCGGAAAACGAAACCATGGCATGGGGCCGTGAACAGTAGTCATCCAGGGTCAACGGCTCAGGCCGATCGTCGCCCCGCAGGACCTTGCACGGAATATCCCGCAGCTTCTTGCGCTTGGCGTTGGCCGGCAGCTCGGTGGTGTAGCTGACCCCCACGGAGATCTCGCCACTGGCCAACAACGCCGACATCAGCAAGTAATTCGCACGCCGCACGACCACGATGATCCCCGGTGCCTCTTCGCGCAGCTGGCTGAGCAACAGGGGAAACAACCCGAACTCGGCGTCATCCGACAGCCCTATGCGAAACACCGCGCAACTGGTGGAAGGGTCGAAGTCCTTGGCGCGACTGACCGCGCCGGAAATGATGTCCATGGCCGGTTGCAACTCCTTGAGGATCGCCACGGCCCGTGGCGTGGGCTCCATGCCGCGCCCATTGCGCAGCAGCAGCGGGTCATCGAACAGGTCGCGCAACCGGCCCAGGGCCGCACTCACCGCCGGCTGGCCCATGAAGAGTTTTTCGGCCACCCGGGTCAGGTTCTTTTCGAACATCAGGGCCTCGAAAATCACCAGCAGGTTCATGTCGACACGGCGCAAGTCGTTGCGATTCATAGGGTTTCCCGGGAGGTGAGGACCCCGTCAGCTAACCACGTTCAAGGCATGTGCAATTGCATGCCTGTGCTGTCTTTTTTCCGCAGTCACCTGGCGAAATTAACAACGATTAACTCGCCAGCCAGACAGCCCGGCGCCAAGAATACGGCCGTCTACACTGGACTTTCACTCACCGGGAACGCTCCCATCGACCACGGAATCTGTCATGGCCCGACTTGAGCAAATCGCACTTGACCGGCACGCGCACGCCTCCGCTACCGGCGGCCTGTGTGCCCGCCGCGAACGCATGGTCAAACAGCTGATCCTGGCGAACCTTGGGGAAAGCCTGGAGGTCACCGAGCTGGCCCGCGCCTGCGCCCTGTCCCGCAGCCACTTCTCTCGCGCCTTTAAGTGCACCACGGGCCTCTCTCCCCAGGAATGGATTCGGCAACAACGTATCCAGCGGGCCAAGGAACTGATCATCAGCTCTGGCTTGAGCCTGACCCAAATCAGCCAGGAATGCGGATTTTGCGACCAGGCACACTTCTGCCACATATTCAGCCGCAGCGAAGGCGTGAACCCGATGACCTGGCGTAACCACCAGCTTCGCGTGATCGCCGCCTAGTGGTGATTGCACCCCGGCGCAAACCTCTGGAATATGCACCACAGACCTCGCTCCAGAGACCGCGCATGAGCAACCCCAACGACCAGGCCATGCATTTCGGCCCCTACCGGATTCACCCGCGCCAGCGCGTGGTGCTGGAAGGTGGCCAGCCATTGCGCCTGGGCCGTCGGGCGGTCGATATCCTGCTGGTTTTGCTGGAGCACGCCGGCCAGGTGGTGAGCAAACAGGAGCTGATCGCCCGGGTCTGGCCCAAGACCGTGGTGGAGGACGGCAACCTGCGGGTGCACATGGCGGCCCTGCGCAAGGCCCTGGGCGACGGCCAGGCCGGGCAGCGCTATATCGTCACCGTGGCCCAGCGCGGCTACAGTTTCGTGGCGCCCCTGAGTATCGAACCCACAGCATTGAAAGGCGACAGCGCGGTGGGCCATCCCGGGCATAACCTGCCGCTGCGCCGCACTCGGATGCTGGGACGCCAGGCCCTGATCGAAAGCCTGGTGCACCAGTTGCCTCGGCACCGCTTCATCACCCTCACGGGTGCAGGCGGTATCGGCAAGACCACCGTCGCCCTGCGGGTAGCGGAATTGCTGATCGGGCGTTACCGCGACGGCATTCGCCTGCTGGACCTCGCCCCCCTGAGCCAGCCTTCGATGATCGTGCCCAACCTGGCAGCCCTGCTGGAGCTCCCGCCACCGAGTCACGAGCCGCTGGCCAGCCTGGCCGGCCTGCTGCGCGAGCGCCAGATGCTGTTGGTGATCGACAACTGCGAGCACCTGCTCGACGATATTGCGCTGATCAGTGAAACCCTGCTGCGCAATGCCCCCCATCTGCACATTTTGACCACCAGCCGCGAAGCCCTGCGCGCAGAAGGCGAGTTCGTACAACGCCTGGAGCCTTTGGCATGCCCACCGGCCACTGGCGACCGCGCCGCAGCCATGGCGTATCCCGCGCTGCAATTGCTGGTAGAACGGGCGCTGTCGTGCTGGGATGGCTTTGAACTGAGTGACAGCGAGCTGCCCCTGGCCATCGATATCTGCCGACGCCTGGACGGCATTCCCTTGGCGATCGAGCTGGTGGCGGCGCAAATCAAACGCTTTGGCCTGCAGGGCTTGCGGGTGCAGATGGAGGATAACTTTCGCCTGTTGACCCGCGGCCGACGCAGCGCCCTGCCCCGGCACCAGACCCTGCGCGCCACCCTGGAGTGGAGCTTCGACCTGCTGACCGCTTGCGAGCAGGTATGCCTGCGGCGCCTCGCAGTGTTCCGGGGTGGCTTCACCCTGGAATCAGCGGCGGCGGTGATAGGCGGTGAGCACATTGCGCCGACCGAGGTGCTGGGTTCAATCACGCAGTTGGTGGCCAAGTCCTTGCTCAACGTTGAGGTGGGCGATGAAGCGGTGGCCTATCGGCTGCTGGACATCACCCGGACCTACGCCCTGGAGAAACTCAGCGCTGCCTGCGAGCTGGAGGCCAGCCGTGAGCGACACGCCGCCCGGTGCCTGACACTGATGAATCAGGCGCAAGCCGACTGGGAACAAGTGTCCACCCGGCAGTGGCTCGACCGTTATGCAGGCTGTCGCGAAGATGTGCGTGCCGCCCTCGACTGGGGGTTGAGCCAGGACGGCGCGCCGCTGCTGGCCATCCGTTTGACGGTCAGCGCGATGCCGCTGTGGCAGGAGTTGTCGCTGCTCACCGAGCATGGTTTGTACGTAGGCAAAGCCCTGGCCCTGCTTCAGCAATCGGCTGCTCCCTGCGCGCACTTGCACCTGCAACTGCAATTGGCCCTGGGCAGTTTTTCCTATCACACCCAGGGCGCAACTCCACAGACCATCAACGCGTTCGTGCAGGCACGGCAACTGGCCGAAGGCAGCCACAATGTCGCCGGCCAACTCAGGGCCGTGTCCGGCCATATGGCGGTCAACCTGTGCAACGGCAACTACCGCCAGGCCCTGCGCCAAAGCCTGCATTTCGACCGCCTGGACCCCAACGCCCAACCGCTGCTGGCCTTGAGCGCACAGCGCCTGCGGGTGCTGGCGCAACATTTTGCCGGCAACCAGGCCCTGGCGCGGCATAACGCCGAACAGGTGATGCAGCGTATGGCCCACAGCGGCCACCTCAATCGGTTTACCCATGGATTCGGCGTGCAATACGACCAGAGCGTGGCGTCGCTGACGGTACTGGCACGCATCCTCTGGCTCCAGGGGTTCCCGGAGCGCGCCTGGCGCACTGCCCGCCAGGCGCTGGAGCTGGCGCTGCAAATCAATCACGGCACCTCGATCTGCTACACACTGGCCCTCGCGGGTGTCGTCATCGCCCACTACAACGGCGACGACGGGGCTGCCCGATCAATGCTGGAGCTGTTGTCGCAGCAGGCGCGCAAGCACTCGGTGCTGCTGTTCGACACCTGGGCCAGGCATTACGCCCACGCACTGGACGGCGTGGCGCACGAGGAGCACGTCGAAGGCCTGGGCCTGATCAAGGACATTGTCGCGACCCTGCACACTCGGGACGTGGATGAGGCCTGCTTCGAACGAGCCAGGCAAGGCGATGCGGGTTGGTGCACCGCGGAGATTCTGCGGGTGCGGGCCGAATCCCTGCTGCACCAGGCTGACTCGCCCCCGGTGCAGGCGGCTGAAAGCCTGTTGCTGGAAGCGCTGGGGCTGGCGCATCAGCAGGGAGCCTTGGCCTGGGAACTGCGAAGCGCCCTGTCACTGGCCCGGCTATGGCATCGCGAGGGCCGGCACGCCGCCGCGCGCGACCTGTTGCAAGCCGTTCATGGGCGCTTTACCGAAGGGTTTTCCACGCCGGACCTAGTGAGCGTGCGCCGCCTGCTCGACGAACTGCACCACAAACTGCCGGCTTGAGAACGCCCCCAGATAGTGCCCGTAGCCTTGCTGCAACAACCCCACCTGCGCAGGGTCACCCAGACGGGCCAACGCGTAGGCGCGTACGCAATTGAGCAGGCGATAACGCCGAGGTCCGGGGCCGGGTTCGACGGTCAGCAGCGAGGTGTCCACCAACCGTGCCAGCAGATAAGGCAAGTCGGCATGCTCCAGCTCAGTGCCGGCAATCAGCGCACCCAGCGTCGGCAAGGTCACCGCCATCTTGAACAACCCCAATTGGAGGAACAGCCAACGCTCCGGCAGGCTCAAGCGATCGTAGGTCCAGTCCAGTGCCGCGCTCATGGATTGGTGCCGCCCTACGGCCGTTCGCCGCCCGCCAGTCAGCACCAGCAAGCCGTTCGCCACCTGTGCTTGCAAGCCCTTGACGCCCAGGGCATCGACCTGGGCCGCCGCCAGTTCCAGGGCCAGCGGGATGCCGTCGAGGCGTCGGCAGATATCCCGCAGGGGCGCCAGGTCTTGCCTGCGCAAACCAAAGCCTTGCTGACTGGCCCGGGCGCGACTGACAAATAGCTGCACCGCAGGATAAGCCAGCGCTTGTTCGACATCGGCCAATGCCGACAGCGGCGGCACGACCAGCGCCGGCACGCGCTGAACCCACTCCCCAGGAATATGCAAGGCTTCGCGGCTGCTCAACAACAGCGTCACCCGGGGCGCCATTTCCCGCAGCGCGAACACCAGGTTGCGACACGCGGCCACCGCCTGTTCACACCCATCCAGGACCAACAACAAATGCCGCGACGCCAATTGCCGGCAAAAGCCTTGCAAGGTGCCACCCGGCTCAACGGCAATCCCGAGCGCCCCGGACAACTGGCGGACCACGCCCGATAGCTGGCTGACACCGGCCAACTCGACCCGCCACACGCCGTCGCGATAGCGCGGCAGCACCTGTGCAGCCAGGTACAGGGCCAGGGTGGTTTTGCCGATGCCGGCACACCCGGTAAGCGTCATCAGCGTTTGGCCCGGCAAGCGCCGTGCAAGGGCATGCGCCAGCGGGTCCAGGCCGAACACCGGTACCAGGCGTGCCGGCAGGTTATGGTGAGGCAAGGGCTGTGCCGGTGCTGCCTGCATCGGTTGCGTCGCGACAAAACAATACCCGCGCAGCGGCAGGTTGACGATATAACGCCGCCCGCCCTGGCCATCGGCCAAGGCACGGCGCAAGGCCGCGATGTGCACCCGCAGGTTGTTCTCCTCCACCACGCTGCTGGGCCACACCCGTGTAATCAGGTCTGCCTTGCTGACAAACTGCCCGGCCTGCTCCACCAGCACCGCGAGAATGTCCAGGGCACGCCCGCCCAGCGGCAGCGGCCGGCCCTCTTCGCACACCAGGCGCTGCTGGGGGTAAAAGGTGAAGGGGCCGAAGCGCACTTCACATTCAGGCTCAATCGTATGAAGGCTATGCATGCTCGTCAAAGCGCTGAAACACCCGGTCTTGGGCGCCTGCGCATCCTTTTCCATGGGACTGACGGCTATCTTGCCAGCTACCCGTGACAGGACAATGCTGGCACAGGGATCCACACGGACATTCAGGTGCGCCAGACGGCCATCAGCTGAATTGCTGGCGGTATTGGGTCGGGTTCAAGCCGAGTTTTTCACTGAACAGAAAACGCATATGCCGCACGCTGCCAAAGCCCGCATGAAAGGCTACGGTCTTAAGTGGCAGGTCGCTGCTCTCCAGCAAGTGCCGCGCGCGATCAATGCGCGCGCCTTGCAGGAAAGCCATCGGGGTCATCTGCACTTCCTTGGCAAACACCCGCGCAAAGTGCCGCGCGCTCATGCCTGCGAGTTGCGCCATGGACTCGATGGTAAAGGTCTGGTCCAGCCGCTCCAGCACATGGGTCTGCACCCGGGTAATCGCGGTTTCCTGGGGGGCCACCGCTGCGGTCATCGGGCTGAACTGGGCTTGGCCACCCTGGCGCTTCATGACCACCAGCAACACCTTGGCCACGTCGACAGCCACCTGCTTGCCGTGGTCCTGGGCAACAACCGACAGCGCCAGGTCGATGCCCGCCGTCACGCCGCCAGAGGTGATGAGCCGGCCGTCCTGCAGGTAGATGCGGTCGGTCTCCACCGTGGCCTTGGGAAAGGCCTTGATCAGCCGCTCGGTGTAATGCCAGTGAGTGGTCACGCGTTGGCCGTCCAGCAAGCCGGCGTATCCCAGCACGAAGGCACCGGTGCAGATGGAGCCGAATCGCCGGGCGCGAGGCACAGCCGCCTTGAGCCAGGGCAACAGGGCGGGATGGCATTCGTTGTAGGCGCCGGGGCCGCCGGGGACCAACAGCAAGTCATACGCCTCAAGGGCCTGGTCCAGGTGCAGATCGGGATGCACCACCACGCCATTGGAGGCCTGCAGTGGCCCCTGCTCGGTACCGACCGTCAGGATCTGATAGTGAGCTGACGGCGCAAGGTAGCGATTGGCAATGGAGAACACTTCCAGCGGCCCGGCCATGTCGAGCAGCAGAAAGTCGGGAAACAGCGCCATGGCCACGGTTTTCATTATTAGGAACTGTCCGTTCGGGGAGAGAAATCCTTGCATTATGGCACGCCACCAACTGTCAACCCATACAGGACAGTCATTCCGATTTAAGCTTCTTAATCAACCTATCACTAACCAGTAACCTTCTCCTCACACCGAAGCCCTGCATCTCGCAGCCAGCTTCCCTTGAGGAGAACACCCCATGCTGACCCTTCGCAAAGCCTCGGAACGCGGCGCCGCCAATCACGGTTGGTTGAAGTCGTTCCACACCTTCTCGTTCGCCAACTACTGGAATCCCAGGGAACAGGGTTTTTCCGACCTGCTGGTGATCAACGATGACCGGGTTGCCGCCGGCAAGGGCTTCGGCCAACACCCGCACCGCGACATGGAGATTTTCTCTTATGTGCTCGAAGGCGCCCTGGAACACAAGGACACCCTGGGCACCGGTTCGGTGATTCGCCCAGGCGATGTGCAACTGATGAGCGCCGGCAGCGGCGTGGCCCACAGCGAGTTCAACCACAGCCACACCCAGGGCGTGCACTTCCTGCAAATCTGGATCGTGCCGGACGTGGCCGGCGCCGAGCCGCGCTATCAGCAGGAGCACTTCACCGAAGCGCAAAAGCGTGGCCGGTTGCAGCTGATCATCTCGCCGGAAGGCACCGACGGCTCCCTTGGCGTGCGCCAGGATGCGCGGGTGTATGCCGGGTTGTTCAACGGCTTTGAAACCGCAAGCCTGGCCCTGGCCCCGGAGCGCTACGCCTACATCCACGTGGCGCGGGGCAGCATTGAAGTCAACGGCCAGCGCTTGCACGAAGGCGACGGTGCCCGAGTGCGCGATGAGCGGGAGATTCACCTGAGCCATGGCGAGAATGCCGAGGTGCTGGTGTTCGACCTGCGCCCTCGTGAACTGCCTGAAATGCCGTAAAGGTCGGCACGATGGCCCGGGAAAACGGGCCATCGCTGACGTCGATAGTCACCATCAGCGCAATGAAGTTCTCTAAAAAAATCCACCGCGTACCATCACATCCATACCAACCAATGACATCCCGGAGCACACCCTCATGAAACGCCAACTCTTGCTTAGCCTCGCTTTCTCGGTACTTGCTGTAAGCGCCTTTACCCAACCTGCCCTCGCTGAAGGCGGCGCGGATCGCCTGATGGACAGCCGCGTGGCTGAGGGTGGTTCTGACCGTTTGCTGGAACGTCGTGTGGCGGAAGGCGGTTCTGATCGGTTGCTGGAACGTCGTGTAGCTGAAGGTGGCGCTGACCGTCTTCAAGAAAACCGTGTAGCTGAAGGTGGTGCTGAGCGTCTTCAAGGCAACCGTGTAGCCGAAGGTGGTGCTGAGCGTCTGATGGAAAACCGCGCATAACCCTGGTTGCTCGCGGTTCACCCCCAGCCGGCCTGATCAGCCGGCTTTTTTTCGCCTGCTGTTTACTCACCGCCAACAGCGCCACAAAACCCTGTGGCGAGGGAGCTTGCTCCCGTTGGGCTGCGCAGCAGCCCCAATGAATACACCGCGTTTCTTCAGGGAGACCCCATTGGCAGGTTTTGGGGCGGCTTCGCAGCCCAGCGGGAGCAAGCTCCCTCGCCACACAAACGCTCTCGCCAACGTAAGTCGCCGCTCGCTGTTAACACCGCTCACGATCCAGCCACACCACCGCCTTGCCAATCTGCTGCCTGGCTTCAATGCGCGCGTGCACCTGCTGCACCTCTTCCAGCGTGTAATGCCCTTCGATATCCACCGTCAGCGAACCCTCAAGCATCGCCGCGAACACCGCATTGGCACGCCGTTGCACGGTCGGGCTGTCGGCCATGTGGTCGTTGAGCCGTGGACGGGTCAGGAACAGCGAGCCGGCTTCGCCCAACTCCATCGGGTCCAGATCAGTGATCGAACCGGAGACGTTGCCGTAATTGACGATCAGCCCCCGCGTACGACAGGCCTTGAAGCTTTCACGCAAGGTGGCCTTGCCCACCGAATCGAACACCACGTCCACACCCCGCCCCTGCGTTGCCTGCAAGACTCGCTCGGCAAACCCGTCATATGGCCAGGCGTGATCAGCACCGCGCTGAAGGGCAATCGCACATTTTTCAGTGCTGCTGCCGGTGGTGAATACCGTGGCGCCGAGTCGACGGGCCATTTGCACCAGTAACTGGCCGATGCTGCCGGATGCGGCATGGATCAGGCAGCTGTTGCCTGCCTGCAACCGCGCGACATCTTCAATCAGGTAGTGAGCCGTACAGCCCTGGAACATCGCCGCAGCCGCCTGATCGAAGCCGATCGCATTCGGAATCTGCGCGACCCGCGCGGCCGGCACGCTGGCGTATTCAGCAAACGCACCCCAGGCAATGCACCACGCCACCCGATCACCTGGCGCCAGATGGCTAACGCCCTCGCCCACTTCCACCACCACACCCGCGCCTTCCATGCCCAGGGTGCAAGGCACTCGCACCGGGTATGTCACCGACTGGGCGTACTTGCCCTGACGGGTATGCACATCCATGAAGTTGATCCCGGCGCAGGCCACCTTGATCAGCACGTGGCCGGGCATCACTTGGGGTTTGGGCACATCAAGGCGCAGTTGAACGACCTCCGGGCCGCCGTAGGTTTCAAGGGTGAGGGCTTTCATCGCGGGACAACTCCGTTTGCGGTAGGAATGCGCCATGGTAAAAGGCACCACTCTGTACGAGAATTCCCCAACACCTCCCACCCTCCGTGCGGAAATAACCCGATGTTCGACTGGCAGGATCTGTATTACTTCACCGTACTGGCGCGCACTCAGTCGCTGTCGGCGGCCGCCCGCGAGCTGCAGGTGGAACACGCCACCGTGGGCCGGCGCGTCGATGCCCTGGAAAAAGCCCTCGGCGTCAAACTGGTGGATCGCCTGCCCCGCAGCCGGCCACTCACGGAGGAAGGCCTGGCGTTGGCCAGGTTGGCGGCAGGCATGGGCGAGATGGCCACCGACGTGATGCGCCTGTCCCGCGTGGCCTCGATCGAAGTGGCCGGCACCGTGCGGGTCAGTTGCCCGCCGTCGATTGCCATCCACTGCATCGCGCCCCACATCGCGCGCTTCCGGGCGCAGTATCCCAAATTGAATATCGTGCTGATGTCCTCGACCACGCTTGCCGCTCTGGACAAAGGTGAAGCCGACATTGCCCTGCGCACGGTGCGGCCCGATGAGGAGGCACTGGTGCGCAGGAAGGTCGGCGCGGTGCGCTTCGGGCTCTATGCCACACCCGAGTTCAAACGGTTACCCGCCGAACAGTGGGCGTTCATCGCCTATGACGCCACCCGTGACCATCTGCCCCAACAGGCATGGATGCACCAGGTACGCGGCAGCCGCGCGATTGCCTTTGCCGCCAGCGACCTGATCACCCAGCAAATGGCCGCCCGGTCCCAGGTGGGCGCGGTGGTGTTACCCACGTTGGTGGGTGACCACGACGCGGCATTGGTGCGGCTGGCAACGAATACCGAAGGCCCGGTTCGCGATATCTGGCTGACGGTGTACCCCGACATGCGCCGCTCGCCTTCGGTGAAGGTGGTGATGGAGTTTTTGGTGAGTTGCATTGAAAGCGCGCCGCAGTTGCGGCGCTGAAGCCGATTACTGCGCCGCGTACTGCTCGTCGCTGACCTGTTCCATCCAGTCCACCACCTTGCCGTCGAGCATCTCGTTGATCGCGATATGGGTCATGGCGGTGTTGGCCGTGGCGCCGTGCCAATGCTTGACGCCGGGGGCAATCCACACGGTGTCGCCGGGGCGAATTGCCCGCACGGGCTGGCCCCATTCCTGAACCTGGCCCAGACCTGCGGTCACGATCAATGTCTGCCCCAGGGGATGGGTGTGCCACGCGGTACGCGCCCCCGGTTCAAAGGTGACAACGGCGCCAGTGACACGCGCGGCATCGGTGCCCTTGAAAGGTGAGTCGACGCGCACTGTGCCGGTGAAATAGTCCGCCGGCCCTTTGGCCGAGGGTTGGGAACCGTTGGGTGTGATGGTCAGCATGGGGGTCTCCTGTGCCGATGATTCGAGTGCCAGCAAGGACAATGAAAGTGCGGTGACGGCGAGACGAGTGTTCATAGGCCGGTCATCCGTTCCAGGGCTTCGGGATAGCGGTCGCCGTGCACCGCGATGTTTGCAGCGGCGACGTTCAGCTCACTGAGTTCTGCAGCGCTGAGCTGCACCTCGACCGCCCCCAGGTTTTCCGTCAGGCGCGAGGGTTTGGTGGTGCCCGGAATCGGTACGATCCACGGCTTCTGGGCCAGCAACCAGGCCAATGCTATTTGCGATGGCGTGGCGTGTTTGCGCCGGGCGACCTGGTGCAGCAACTCCACCAGGGCCTGGTTGGCCTGTAAGGCTTCGGGCGTGAACCTTGGTAACGTGCTGCGAAAGTCCGAGCTGTCAAAGGTGCTGTGACTGTCGAACTTGCCCGTCAGAAAGCCTTTGCCCAACGGGCTGTAGGGCACCAGGCCAATGCCCAGTTCCTCCAGCAGTGGCAACACCTCGGCCTCGGGCTTGCGCCACCACAGTGAGTACTCGCTTTGCAACGCGGTCACCGGTTGCACGGCATGGGCGCGGCGGATGGTCGAGGCGCCGGCTTCAGACAAACCGAAATGCTTGACCTTACCCTCCTGAATCAAATCCTTCACCGCGCCGGCCACCTCTTCGATCGGCACATTCGGGTCCACCCGATGCTGGTAAAACAGGTCGATCACATCGGTCTTCAGGCGCTTGAGCGAGGCTTCGGCCACCTGGCGAATATGCTCCGGCCGGCTGTTGAGACCCGACCATTTGCCGTTGCCGGACGGGTCCAGGGCAAAGCCGAACTTGGTGGCGATCACCACCTGCTCACGCAGCGGCGACAGCGCTTCACCCAGCAGTTCTTCATTGATGAACGGGCCATAGACTTCGGCGGTATCGAAGAAGGTCACGCCTTGTTCAACCGCGTTGCGCAACAAGGCAATCATCTGCTGTTTGTCGGCCGCGGGGCCGTAGCCAAAGCTCATGCCCATGCAGCCAAGGCCAAGGGCGGAGACTTCGAGTGGGCTGTTGCCGAGTGTGCGTTTGAGCATGATCGTTCTCCGGGTAAGGGGGCTGATTCCAATCTAACAGTTACGAATTGTGATAATTAGCCGCTAGAATCTGAAAATACTTATGAGGATGACTCACCAATGCTCAGGGAAAACGCCAATGACCTGCTCGCGTTTCTGGCGGTAGCCCGCGAGCGCAGCTTTACCAAGGCGGCGGCCAAGCTCGGGGTTTCCCAGTCGGCGCTGAGCCATACCCTGCGCGGCCTGGAGGCGCGGTTGGGGCTGCGTCTGCTGACCCGCACCACCCGCAGCGTGTCGCCCACCGAAGCCGGGCAGCATTTGATCGATACGATCGGGCCGCACTTCGATGAAATCCAGGTCGGCCTTGAGGGTTTGAGCCACTTGCGGGACAGGCCGTCCGGCACCATCCGTATCAATGCCATGGACCACGCGCTGGAGTTCATCCTGTGGCCGGTGCTGAAACCGTTCCTCGCGCAGTACCCGGATATCGCCGTGGAAGTGTGTTGCGACTACGGCTTTGTCGACATCGCCGCCCACGGCTTCGACGCCGGCGTACGCCTCGGGGAAGACGTGGCCCAAGGCATGATTGCCACGCGCATCAGTCCCGATATGCGCATGCTGGTGGTGGGTTCACCGGCCTACTTTGCCCAGCGCGCCATACCCCGCACACCTCGCGACCTGACCGATCACGCCTGCAACAATTTGCGCCTGCCCACCAATGGCGGCCTGTACGTGTGGGAGTTCAAAAAAGGCGAGGAAAGCCTGAATGTGCGGGTGTCTGGCCAGGTGACGTTCAATGGCGTGTACCCCTTGCTCAAGGCGGCGCTCGACGGCTTCGGCTTGAGCTACGTGCCTGCCGACCTGGTGGCGACTTACCTGGCAGACGGTCGCCTGGTGCAGGTGCTGGATGACTGGTGCGCGCCGTTTGCCGGTTTCCACCTGTATTACCCCAGCCGTCGCCAGGCCTCACCCGCCTTTGCGCTGCTGGTGGAAGCGCTGCGTTATCGCGGTTGAAGGAAGTCCGCCAGCGCGCCGCCCAGGGCCTCAAATACCAAGGCGATGCGCTGCACCCGGCGCATGTCCTGATGCATCGCAATCCACACGTCGACGCTGAAATCCACCTGCCCGGGCAGCACGCGCACCAGCCCGTGACGCTGCGCCACCTGGCTTGAGCACACGCCAATTCCCAGCCCGGCACGCAGCGCCGCCAACTGGGCGAGGTGATCGTCGGTGCGGATAAATGTATTGGCCGCCGAACAGTCAAAACCGCGCTCACGCAGGAACTCGATCTCCAGCAAATTGCGGTCCGGGCCGATCAGCGGGTAGCCGTGCAATTGCGCGACGGTGTCCGGCGTGCCCTGCTCCGCCAGCAACTCCGGTGCGGCGTACAACCCCACTTGCAGGTCGCCGACCTTGCGCGCGACCACCGTCGCTTCCGTAGGGCGGCGGATGCGCACGGCGACGTCAGCCTCCTGCCGGGCCAGGGCTTGCAGGCGGTTGGACACGCTCAACTCAATGGCCAATTGCGGATGATCACGGCGCAGGCTGCGCAGCATCGGCGGCAGCACCTCAACCCCCAGCAGCTTGCCGCTGGTAAGCCGCACCGTGCCACTGGCCAACGCCGCATCGGCGGAGGCTGCGCGGTTGAAGGCGTTGGCGGCAACGGCCATTGCTTCCACGTGGCTGATCAGGTCCTTGGCGGTGTCGGTGGGCAACAGCCCAGAAGGTGAGCGGATAAACAGGCTGACCCCGACGCTTTGCTCCAGCGCCTCGATCCGTCGCCGCGCGGTGGCCTGGGCGATCCCCAGCAAACGGGCCGCGCCCGACAGGCTGCCGGTGCGCAGCACGGCGAGGAAGGCGCGCTGGGTTTCCCATTGGAGTTGAGGGGCGTTCATACATTTCCTGTGAGCCGCTGGGCAGTTTTGGCGGATGTTCTTTGTTCGGGGGCTGCGGCATGCTGGCGAGCATAACCGATGGGGCTTTCGCCCTCACTTTGCACAGGATCGTTTTTGATGACACTCACCGGCCAATGCCGCTGCGCCAACGTGACCTACACCCTCAATACCGACGCACCGCTGGCGGTGTATGCCTGCCATTGCCAGCACTGCCAGACCTGGAGCGGCAGCGCGTTTGCCTTGCATGCGCTGTTGCCGGCGGACGCGTTGAAGGTCGACGGGGTGTTGACGGAATATGGTTATGACCTAGAGGGGCAGCGTTCGGAGCATCACCTGTGCGGGGTGTGCCATACGCGAATCTACAACACCACGACGGCTGCGCCGGGGCTGGTTGTGCTGCGGGTCGGGACACTGGATGAGAGCCCGGCCGTGCAGCCGGTGGCGCATATCTGGGTGCGGCACAAGCAGCCGTGGGTGACGCTGGCGGAGGGCGTTCCGACGTGGCCGCAAAGCCCGACGCCCCAGGCGTTTGCGCAGGCGTTGAGTGAACACAAAACACAAATGTATGTGGCGAGGGGGCTTGTCCCCCGTTGGGCTGCGAAGCAGCCCCAATAAGGTCCCCGTGCTCTGTCAGATAGAACTCTGCTGTTAGTTTTGGGGCCGCTGCGCAGCCCAGCGGGGGACAAGCCCCCTCACCACAGAAGTCGAGTCGATCTTAAGAGTCAGCACTTCTCCATTGCGCAGTTGCCAATCGAAGAAGTCCGAAAAGTCATCGCGAACCAATGCGCGGATCGCCTTGGCCACCACCCCATGGGCAACCAGTACCACCACCTGTTGCCCATGGTTCAGCAGCAGCTCATTCAATCCACCCCGAATACGCTCGACAAACTGTGAGATTGACTCCCCATCAGTCGGCGCCAGTTCCCACTGCCGGGTAATATTTTGCGCCCACAGCTCGGGATACCTCTGCGCCGCTTCTTCCTGGGTCAGTCCTTCAAACACACCCACACCGCGTTCACGAAACGCATCCAGCGTGGACAATGCCAGCCCGTCATCCGCAAAAACAATCGCCGCCGTTTGCTGAGCCCTGCGCAGCGGCGAGACCACGACGGTGTCGATCTGCACCGGTAACTTTACCCGCAACTCCTGCGCCTGAAGCACGCCCCGCTCGTTGAGCTCAACGTCCAGCGAGCCCTGGTAACGCCCTTCGGCATTGGCCTGCGTTTCGCCATGGCGAACAACATACAACTGCATACCGCCCTCCTTCATCCTGACGTTGAAAAGCCGCGAACGGCCTCCCCGATAAAGTCCTAAGCTAAGATCGAAAGATTATTTATCGAAAGATTTTTAGAACCATAAGCTGACCTTAATCCATTAAGAGTCGAGCACGCCATGCCCCAGTTTTCGCTCCACCGCCTTTTCATCGCCGGCCTGGCCACACTGGGCCTCTGCACCACCCTGAACACTCAAGCCCAGGAAACCGTACGCATCGGTTACCAGAAATCCTCGACCCTGATCACCCTGCTGAAAACCCAGGGCACCCTGGAAAAAGCCCTGAAGGCCGACGGCATCGACGTCACCTGGCATGAGTTCCCCAGTGGCCTGCCGCTGCTGGAAGCCTTGAACGTCGGCAACGTCGACATCAGCGCCGACGTGGCCGACACGGTGCCGATCTTCGCCCAGGCTGCCCAGGCCAAACTCACCTACTTCGCCCAGGAAGCGCCCTCGCCGCAGGCGCAGGCCATTGTGGTGCGCAAGGACTCGCCGATCCAGCAACTGGCGGATTTGAAGGGTAAGAAAATCGTCGTGACCAAGGCTGCTGGCACTCACTACTTGTTGATTGCTGCCCTGAACAAGGCAGGGCTGGCCTTCTCCGATATCGAGCCGGCGTACCTGACGCCCGCCGACGGTCGCGCTGCGTTTGAAAACAACAAGGTTGATGCCTGGGTTACCTGGGAACCCTTCCTCACCAGCGTGCAGCGCCAACTGCCTACCCGTCCCCTGGCGGATGGCACTGGGCTGGCCAGTTATAAGCGTTATTACCTGACGGGTACGGCTTATGCCAAGGCGCATCCCGAGGTGTTGAAACTGGTTTACGAGCAGTTGCACAAGGCGGGTGAGTGGGTGAAGAGCCATCCGCGAGATGCCGCGAAAGTGCTGGGGCCGTTGTGGGGCAACCTGGATGCGGAGACTGTCGAGGCGGCCAATGCTCATCGCAGTTATGAAGTGCAGCCGGTGACGCTGGATCAGTTGGGGGAGCAGCAGAAGATTGCCGATGCGTTTTTCAAGGCGGGGTTGTTGCCCAAGGCGGTGGATGCGCAGGATGTGCAGGTGTGGAAGCCCTGACGGTTTGCCCGGCATCCGGGGCGGGGTGCATATCCATTTCTGCGGTAACGGCGGCTTATGGTTTCGCTCTTACAGCGACTCACTTTGGAAAAGCCCCAAAGTAAGCAAAGGGCTCTGCCCCGCCTGTCGGCACCTCGCCTAGGCTCGGTGTTCCCTCACTCCGGCATTGCTCCGCGGGCCGCCGCGACGGGGCGTCCCTGCCCCGTCGCGGCTAAACCGGCGTCCTGCCGGTTTACCCGCTCCTCAATCCCTGCGTTCGGCCTCGGGCTTATTGGGGCAGTCAGATCAAGATCAAAAGCAAGAGCACAGCGGCCTACAGGCCGGCTTGAGTGGTAGAAGCCAGAGCAAAAACCGAAGCGAAAACAGAGCTGCTTTTCTGTAGGAGCCGGCTTGCCGGCGATGGCATCACCTCGGTGTGTCTGATGTACCGAGTTGTCTGCATCGCAGGCAAGCCAGCTCCCACATTTGACCGTGCCCGCTGTAGATTTTGATCTTGATGTTGCCTTTGCTTCACACCACTCAAGCCGGCCTGTAGGCCGCTGTGCTGTTGATCTGCTTTTGATCTTGATCTTAGGCGCCCCGTTAAACCACGCTGGCCGAACGCAGGCTTTGGAGCGTGGGTAACCCGGCAGGACGCCGGGTTAGCCGCGC
>NZ_JARIXR010000040.1:0-44234 GCF_029269205.1 Pseudomonas sp. 1912-s
CGACCAAGGCAGCCAGTACAGCAGCTCCGATTGGCGCAGCTTTTTGAAGGCAAACAATTTGGTTGCCAGCATGAGTCGCCGAGGCAACTGTCATGACAACGCCGTGGCCGAGAGCTTTTTCCAGCTTCTGAAACGGGAACGGATCAAGCGAAAAATCTACACCACGAGGGAAGATGCTCGGAGTGATGTGTTTGATTACATCGAGATGTTCTACAACGTAAAACGCCGCCATGGTTTCAACAATCAGCTGTCACCGGTAGAGTTTGAAAAGCGTTACGCAATGAGCTTGCAAGGTGTCTAGAGAATCCGGGGCGATTCACTTCGGGGTAACGCCGGTTGCTCATGGCACCTCCCAATTGGTCTCAGTTTAAGGCACGGAGGTGTCTACGAAACTCGGGGCGATTCGTAAAATAGCAATGCCAAGGTGTCCGAAACCGGCAGTAGCGATCCAGATTTTGGTATAAACTATTCTTTAGATTTCTGAGGTGCGAAGGCCAGCGTTGCCAACTGATCTATAAAAGAGAATATCCATGCGCAAAGCGTTAGTAGTCGATGATCACCCTTTCGTTCGTGCGTCAGTCCGCATGGTACTCCACGCAGAACAGTTTGAGGAGATAACCGAAGCTGATAACGGCGTTGAGGCGTTGCAGCTGATTCGTACGCATGCACCGAATCTGATCGTGCTAGACATCTCCATGCCGTTAGTCGACGGTCTAGAGGTAATAACTCGCGTGCGTTCGCTAAATTTGCCTTGCAAAATTTTGGTGCTTACCGCCCTAGAAGCCAGTTTTTATGCGCAACGTTGCATGCTTTCAGGCGCATCAGGTTACGTTCAAAAGACGAGTAATCTCGATGAGATGACTCGCGCCGTCAGAGTAATAATGGATGGGTATAGTTACTTTCCTGTACTGACAACTAGCTCGGTACAACGCCTAGATAATCAGTCATCTGAAAGGGACTTAATCCAACTACTCTCCAATCGTGAACTGGCAATTTTGCAACAACTCGCCCGAGGGTTTAGCAATAAAGAAATTGGAGACTCTATGCTGCTTAGCAATAAAACTATAAGCACTTATAAAAGCAGAATAATTGAAAAACTTAATGTCAAATCGGTAGTCTATCTTGCCGATTTCGCTAAGCGCAACAACTTAATCTAAATGAGGACGGCACTCCGCGCTTGCATTGCATTATTAATACTGAGTTCACATGCAGGCGGGACCGCACTCGAGGCTAATACAAATATTAGTAACGAGCATTTGTCTCTGCGGGGAAGCTCTAATGATATAAATGCGAAAGTGTCGCTAAGTGACGCAGACTGGCGCTGGTTACGAAACAAACGCGTCCTGCGACTTGGTGTAAGTCTAACCGACGCGGCGCCTTTCAGCCTAGTCGATACTGGCAGTGACTATGAAGGAGTAACCGCCGACTATGCCGAAATGCTTTCTGACCTACTAACGATTGACGTCGCAGTTTTCCGCTACGCAGGTAGAACCCAGGCGATAGAAGCCCTCAAGCGTGGAGAGATTGATTTTATAGGGACGACCAATAATTCTGAAGCGCGTGATGCTGATCTGGTGACGTCCTATCCCTACATACAGGATCCAAATGTTTTTATAGTTCGTCGAGATAGAACGAAAGTCCTTCCTGCCAAGCTCGAAGGGGAGCGAGTTGCCATATCCGGACATTTTCAATTCGCTTCTAGACTTAAAGAGAACTACCCTCTTTCTAAATTACATACTTACTCAACGGATATTGAAGCAATAAGTTCCGTAATATTCGGAAAATCTGATATCTATATGGGCAGCATGCTTACATCGCGCTACCTAATTAGTAGGAACCTATTAAGCGAACTGCGACTGGAGACCACGGACAACGCAGAAATCAACGATATCAGCTTTACTCTGCGCTCGGGGGATCCCCAGTTATTACGAGTTATCAACGTGGCGTTAACGGCAATCCCCACATCAGAAAATTTAGCCGTTATGCATCGATGGGGGCGTAACGCGCGCAGTTTACATGCGCGTGAAGATTTTGAGTTAAGCCCTAAAGAACGCCGCTGGATTGATGAGCATCGCCAAATTAGAGTTGCCGTCAACGAGGACATACCTCCAATTTCTTTTTTTAATAAAAACAATCAACTAACTGGCATAAACTTTGATGTATTAGAACAAATTAGCAGTATTACTGCGCTTCATTTTGAAGTAGTGCGCGGCAGCAATACAAACGACCTCGAGGAGTTAGTACGCACTGGAAAAGCAGACTTCATGATGGGGTTTAACCATCACTCAGAACAAGAAAAAGACATAAGATTTACTCGCCCATATCTTACAACTCCGTATGTAATGATAACCCGTAACCGCCCTAATCAACCGGCCAACTTAGATAGTCTGATTGGAAAGAAACTCGCCCTCCCCCTTAGCAATGCTGACCTTGAATACATAAAATACCAGTACCCAAAAGTAGCTCTGATAAATACGTCGGGCACCGTTGACGCCATGGAAAAAGTATCAAGTGGAATCGCTGATGCCGCAATCGTTCATTTGATACGCGCTAATTATTTAGTAGCCAACACCTATCAAGATAGGATCAAGGTTTCAGGTATTGTCGGTACGCAGCCCTCACGAATGGGAATAGGTACTGCAAGTGCCTCTGTGGAATTATACTCCATTCTAGAAAAAGCATTAAAGAGTATCTCGCCGGAAGAGATGGACGACTTACTAAGTCATTGGCGCGCAGAGGTTATGGTTGACAACACCGCGATAAGAGCAAATCAACTCGTTACACTTAGAGGATTTGCAATTGGGGCGGTACTTTTGTTTTTTGCTATTTGCTGGATTTTTTATTTACGTCGATTGATTAAACTTCGAGACGCAGCTGAGAGCGCACTGAACGAACAGATGGAGTTCATGCGCGTATTGATCGATGGCTTACCTCATCCTATATATGTGCGCGATAGCCAGACCCGTATGTTGCTTTGCAATAGTAAATATTTAGAAATCGCGGGAAGCCAACTGGAAGAGATTATAGGAACTCGCCCAACGGAAGGGTTGAGCATTGATTCTAAATATAGCCTCGATTATGAAAAGCAGTATCATGAGGTTATGGCTGAAGGAAAAGAGCGGGTGCAAGATTGCCAGATGATGATGCCGGACGGGAGGTTAACAACCGTGTATCATTGGATTCTTCCATTTCGTAACAGTACTGGAGAAATCAAAGGCATAATTGCAGGGTGGATTGATATCACAGAACGGGAAAATCTTCTTAAAGAACTAAAAAATGCCAAGATGGAAGCTGATGACGCTAATCGAGCAAAGACTTCATTTCTAGCCACCATGAGTCATGAAATTCGGACCCCTATGAACGCAGTAGTGGGCATGCTTGAACTGGCGATGAAAAAGGCGGAACAGGGAGTTTTAGATCGCTTTGCAATTGAAGTCGCGTCTGGTGCCGCTCAAGGAATGCTGGAGCTTATTGGTGACATTCTAGATGTCGTGCGAATCGAGTCAGGACGTCTCACACTCAATCCTCAGAGAGCACAATTCAAAGCGCTAGTGGAGGCAGTGCTACGAGTATTCGAAGGTCTGGCTCGCCAAAAACATCTAGCACTGGTTCTCGATTTCGATGAGTTAGCTAATAAAGATGTGCTCATTGACTCATTACGCTTCAAGCAAATTTTATCCAATCTACTCAGCAATGCTATAAAGTTTACCGAAGCCGGTAAGGTGTTGGTAAGCGTAGATGGGAAAATTGACCAACAAAATCAACTTTTAGATATACGTTTGTTGGTTCGCGACACAGGTATTGGCATCACCTTGGAGGACCAAGCGAAACTTTTTACAGCCTTCAGCCAAGTTAACATTGACGGCAGCTCGAGTTCTGGGGGAGCAGGACTGGGATTGATGATTAGCCGTACACTGTGTGCGATGATGCAGGGAGAATTAATTTTGAGCAGCGTACCTGGCTTAGGCACGCTCATCGAAGTCCAAATCACTCTACCTGTTTTGGATCCGCTCCCTCCTATGAAAAGTGAAGTTTCGGTAGTTTCAGCAAGACAATTGAATGTTTTAGTGGTGGATGACTATCCCGCCAATCGCTTATTGCTCTCCCAGCAATTAAGCTATCTAGGTCACAACGTTTGCGATGAGCCGGATGGAGTGCTTGGCCTAAAAAGTTGGTGCAGCAACGATTTCGATGTTGTTATCACGGATTGTAATATGCCAGCAATGAATGGATACGAGCTTGCAAGAGCTATACGAATTGAAGAGGAAAATTCAAAAAAACATACTTGTGTAATTCTTGGATTTACTGCTAATGCACAATTAGAAGAAATAGATCGTTGCTTAGAAGCCGGCATGGATGACTGCCTATTCAAGCCAATCAGTATGGATGACCTTAACAAGTGTCTACTTAAAGTACAGCCTTTACCCGGAAAATCGAGAGGGGATGAGGCTAATGGAGAAGTTGATGAAAGCATTGATATAAGTAGTTTAGAAAAACTGAGCTCGGGCAACAGTGACTTTGTAAAAAAACTACTACATGATTTATCACTCAGTAATGAACAGGATCTACATCATCTACTAGAACTATTCAGCGCACATAATCTGGAGGGGTTATCGGAGCTCGCACATCGAATTAAGGGTGGAGCCCGAATTATAAAGGCAAAACATCTGATCCAATGCTGCGAAAAATTGCAAGCCGATTGTACTGAGTTAGACTGTAGATCGTTGACTGAATCGGTAGATGCCCTTCACCAAGCTATGGAGGCACTTCAGAAAAAACTGCGACTCTAAAAATCAGACACTTCTAAATATTAAATTTTATATTGCATATCAACACCCTATTTTTCTTGAAATCCTCCTACACTAAATGGCAAATTCCCACACTCATCCGAACGAGATGTTTCACCACTATTTCGTTTACAGTAATTTCTAATAGTACCTGAAAATACTCAAAGAGTTTTTGGATTAAATGTTATTAAAAAAGTGGTGTGTAGTTAGATCTTGACCAGATTCATGCTACAGCAACTCTGCAATCTCACTCGCCCCTGAGTCGGGAGATGGCTCAGCACATCCTTCAGATATGCAAGCGGATCAAGCTCATGAATGCGGCTGCCAATTTGCTGCTACGTAGCGACCCTGAAAATAACTATTTCGAGCGCTCAAGGCTGGTGTACTTTCCCACCTCCAAGGTCAGCATACTTTCCCTGAGTCAGGCTGGACAAAAATCCTGACACGTTACATAGGCCTCTCCTGTTTATTGCGCACCCTGATCCTGCGGGGCAGCGTTATCGTCATCCACCTCATTATCAAGTAAAAACTATTGCCCTAACAGCTAGGACCGAGCACGTGGCTTTGCCAGACACTCACATCAAGTGGGATTTGTTACCTGACGCTGACGGTCAGACGCAGTAAATTTTACTAAGGAAAGAGCAGTGCTACAAAAAAGCCCATCGGACGATGGGCTTTTTCTTTCGAGTGTCTCCGAGAGGAGGCTTTCGCCCTCGAACCTCAGAGCTAGCCCTTAGAGCGTATTACGTAGAATGGCGCCGGTCAACTTATGACGTTGAATTTTGTCCTCAGAGCTTCCCCCAATCCAGTGTAAGTCGACCGACTTAAGAGTACGCCACATCTTGGAATTTTGGGGCTGTGAGGTAATTTGCAGGACGGTAGTTTATAAGTGCTGGCCGGTTTCTAGCTCCGCGGTGACCAAACGCCATCTAGCTCCAAGCGAGCGATCCACACCAGTATCCGCGCTTATATCGTCATAATTGATATCACTTCCACGAACCTAAATTTTTTTCTAGCTGTCTTTGTTGCTTCCTGCTCCGCAAGCAGGAAGCTCAGCGTATAGACCTCATGCACCATCTCGTACGTTTTGCCTTCGAAATCATTTCCAACGCGCAGCGTAACTCTTATCTTGGGAGCAAAGCCTTGGAAAGTGTGCTTTTTTTTCGCTGTTTTAATTGGCTCCATTATCACGATATCCGTAGCGGTTCGAGTTGGTGCTCCAGCTGCAGGTTCAGAAGTCTCAGATTCACCGAATAACGCCCGCCGCATATCTTCTTCCGTCAGTTCCGTATTCATACTATTTCTTAGAAAAAACGTAGTGTATAAACAGGGAGGCCGTAAATAGCGCAGCCCCCCCCCTTTTATAATTATATCTACAGAACCATTCAAAAACCCCATGAGCCGAATGCAGAAATAGACTGGTTATGCAAATTACTAGCACTCTCAAGCATATAGTCTACGCCTACAGACAGCCCCCCCCTTAATTTCATAGTAACTTTACCATCAAGCTGTGTAACATTCTTTTTGGTTCGCGGACCTGATATACGAAATGTTTCACCGTGAGAGTTAAAGCGTATGTCGCTTTCAGAAATAACGTCGGAAAAAGCATGAGAAATTCCTACACCTCCCCGAAAGTCAACATCGGTATCTTTATTATATCGTGCGAGATAGCTCATACGCACACCAAGCTTACCAGAGTACATATCTTTAACACCTCGTCTTCCTGATAGCGAAAATAGATCTTTCTTTTCGGAGAAAGCGGAGATTTCCTGATGATTGTATGTTAAACCGATATAGCGCTCAAATTTTAACTTATCAAAATTAACATCATAAGCCAACTCTGAGAACAATTGAGCAGTGTTGCCGTGATAATTACTATTGGGCGTAGCTACTCCAGTTGTGTAAAAAATTTTCCGCTTTGTTTCAATATCATGCCAGAAGACACTTGCGCCAAAGCGAGCGGACAACGAATCGTAACGCTTGGAGCCGTATACCCCCAAATTGTAGGTACCGATGGCTGCGGAGGATGCCCCCTGAGATACTGAGGTTTTTCTATGGCCACCGAAAACACCAATACTCAAGTCATTATCTTCGAGCCAGGCATCAGCCCCGAAAATAAACCCTTGGGTATTTCGACTCAGACTGGAGATTCCGTTACCACCTTGCTGGTGGCCTTCTGAACCATACACGTATCCCCATGCACCTGGATTAGCGAGACCCAGCTCCGTCTCATATATTCGCTTGAATGCGGTGTCACTACTAAAAGATGTCTCCTGCATCACCACCGCTTTTAGTGCGGCATGAATCTCACCAGATAATAATTTTGAGAACTCGGTAAACTCTGGTCGACTCATATTTAAAATTAACGAATTTTCTCTTCCCAAAAGATTATTATAATCAGTACGACTAACTAGCAGCTCCCCCTCTCCACTTAGTGCTGGAGCCGCACCACTTTGTTGAGGTGGCGCCTCCTGAGTGGTAGAGGCTTGATTTTCTGCAGATGGAAGTAATGACGATTGAAGCTTTTCTTTGCGCGAAGCCAGCGTATCTACCGACCCAATAAATAAATCGCTTACAGGTGCAGAAACTACGGCGCTTTGGCTCGGTGAGTCATTCGGTTTAGTATCAAGGGTAGCCTTGGTTGACACCGTTGCAAGGCTAATATCAGGTGGTAACGGTGTTACTGTAACTTCAAATCTTTGAGTGGGAACTGTTTTCGTGTCCGTAAATACCACCTCGGAGATGGGAGTGACTGTTTCCACCGCAGCCTCACGGTTAAGAACAGGGGCCACGTTTGACCCCGGTAACGCTTGCTCATTACCGTTGCCGATAGAAGCCGCTACGACCTTCGGATCAACGTCGAGGTTGCTCTGTTTTAAGGTCGCCTTCGGCTCGGAATGAGGATCACCAATTAGAGCAAGGATTTCAGGCTTATCGGCGGCGGGTAAGTCTGCAACCGTAAATTTTTGCCCAATATCGGCAGCGCTTATCACTGAGGGGGGCTCTGTATCTTGAGCAAGAGTAACTGTCGTTATCGGCGGTTGCAGAGGTAACAAACTTGCACATGCGGCTTTGGCGTTTCCATTTTGACAAAGATCCACTGGCTGTATGTCGTTACGCAATAGCAATAGAGACACATCCGTCTTACCGTACTTCAGGCGAGGCTCGAGAAAGGCTAGGTTCGCGTAGGCACCGTCGAATCTACCCGTCACTCCTTTTTTGGCAGAAAGAATCGTATAGAGACTACTCGGACTATATTCACCGCCGTGTGCTGCGACCAGCACATTCCCACCTTCAACAGTCGCAACGCCACCAACTTCTATCATATCACTTAGTCCAGTTGGGTTTGCGTCAAGCTTATAAAAAGAACCTTTCTTAAACGTAAGGTCCTCTGCGATATTAAATAATCCAATCGAATTACCAGGAGAAATAATTGCCCCCTCCTCCAGGCTTAAGGAGCGGACCTTACCTGTTCCATAGACAACAGCATCCTTGTTTACTAGAACGTCGGTAGATTCGAATAACCCACTAAATCCGAGCCCTCCACGTTTCACGTCCGTAAGCCCTTTAAAGCCCCCAGAGCCCGTTAAATCCAACATCCCGCCCCCGGTTTTCACGAGAGAACCGCTACCATCGATTTTATAAGAGAACTGCTTATCATCAGACCGATCAAATACTAAACTCGAATTATTATATATATCACCCTTCAGCCAACCTTTATTATAACCATCGCCAACTTTTAGGGTACCACTTACGATATACAGCCCCTTTATCTCGTTATCCCCCGTTAACACCAACTCCCCCAAACCACTTTTTAATAGTGCGCCACCTGAGGCGCTACCTGTATAGGTTACCCGCGAGGCCTCATCGGACACTTCAATACCACCACCTCCGTATCCGTCTGTTTTGGCACTAATAAAAATATTAGAGCTTAGCTGCTGCGTGCTGGATCCGGTTTTATTTTTTCCATCTGCGTTTCCAAAGTACAATAAGGCTCCATTAAGTCCAATATTCCTAGATAGCGCGTCAGCCTGTGTTTGCAAGCTGAGATCCAAAACGCCACCATTCACGTTAACAGTGAAGTCACCCCTATCTTCAACGCCCGTGATATCAGCAAACGCATCCAGATAAGGATCGTAGTGTCTTTTTTCATCCAGGCGAGATCGTAGTGGCTCGGCAGGGTCGAGGCGGTACTTATTAAAAGCACCCGCTAAAACCTCACTCGCTTTCTCACTAGGGTGCAGCCCATCCTGAGTGAAGTAATTTACACCTGTGTTTTTGTTTGTCCTACAGTCCGCACTTGAATCACAGGAACCTTTTAAATCTCCGTCAATCCCATAATTCTTACCGTTCCGAGCAATATGTCCAGACAATTTAAAAATATCAAACAAAATTAGATTTGTACCTGGATGCCCTCGCAGCAAGTTCAATGCTGAAATAGTGGTTTTTTCATTAATCTCCGACGTTAAGTCCGTTATTTTTCCTACAGCCATTTTTTTTTCAATCGCACTTCCGGCGTGTAGTATATTCGTATCTTTTTCCTTCCAATCGATCAACATAGGCGTTACAGACAGATCAGGTATATTCCCCCAAAGAATATTTTTCGCTCCTAACGCTGCGACATCCTCCACAAGCTTTTGCCGACCGACGTACATTTCCTGCCCAGCCAATAAAATATTCCGCGCACCTGTGTATCCTTGCTCAATGACGTCGTTCCCTCCCGCCATAACGATTGCCAGGTCATGTTCATCAAACTTCCCACCGAAACTTTTGAAGTTTGCAGGCTGGTTAGATATCTTTTCTATCAGAACTACATCGAACTTTTTCTGTTGATCGATCACTCTATCAACTATCGATTTCGCGAAAGAGCTAAAAACGCCCCCCCCCATTGTTTTACTTAAAGCTGCGTCAACTATATTCCCGAGCCCATCTTTAAGAAATGTTTTTTCACTTCCAGGAAAGTGACTCATCATTTTTGCTCCACCTTGGGCCATATTTACATTACGACTATTATCTAAAATTGTATTACCTCCAGCGGCTTGAATTTGGATCGGGATACGAAAAGGATCACCCAAGATCATCGGCAGCTCAATATTACTTTCCCAATTTACTTGATTTCCATTGATATAGGGGGAATCAGATAGCTGTTGAGCCATATTTCCTTTTCCGGAGGTAAATGGAGCGCCTATGGGCAAATTGACGTCATATGATCCTAAACCTCTAGAAGTAATATTTATTTTTTTTGTTACGTTACCTGTATCCAACTGACTATCACCGAACAGTACAATTCGGCGATATTTACTTTTTATTGTACCTGCATTTACCTCAGTAGCGTTCGACTGCTCATACTCTTTAGCCTCAGCCAAGAGAGATATAAAAAACATTGCGACCAAGGGAATCACACATGAGAAAATAGTACTTCTAGCATTCATCCATGCCACTCCTATCGTTTAGTTTCCACCCCCGCGCACGATGTTCCAGAAACTCACCTAGTCACCGCACTGGCTACGACATACAACGCTAAATCCATTTTCATTTTTAACTACAAAAAAAGCGCGACTCACCACCCGTTCAACCCGTATTGGTTTTAATAATGCATAACCAATCGCGGCTTATTTGTAGGATTCGTCCTACAAACGCGTAGGAAAACTCCGGAGCCACCCCTAACTCTTATTGAGCCAAACACATGTTCTAAACTTGGAATTTGAATGATCAAGTCGCATGCAACTCGAAAATTATTATAAGACTTACAGGAAGATACTTTGCCTTATCCTTGCATCTTATATAACCTCATCGAACACCACTACAACTCGATTGAAAGACAACATATAGCGCGCCTAAAATCAGCACATACTTTATTTACTGATAAAAGTCAGAATCCGAACTAATGGTTAATAACTTCCTTTAACGACCAAGCATTTGCACTTAGCCTTTTAAGCTGACAGGTGTTCAGAAACGCAAACTCAGCTCAAGACCACACTAATGATGGCTTGAGCTGAATACTATATCGCTTTCATGTAGGCTCTTTAGAAATAATCAAATTTCAGATTTTCAGACATTAAAAGCTAAATGTAAAACCAAGATTTACGGCATTGCTTTGATTATTGCCCGAGTGCAGCCCACTATAGTTTAGTGAAAATAATGTGTCCTTGGTCAGCGCAATTTTCGCGCCTACCTTGATCACCGCACCATCTCGGGAAACAGGTACGCCTTTAACGTCAAAAGATGCTTCGCTGTTTTGGAAGGTCAAAGACGCTTGTCGATCCAGTTCGCCATACTGGTGCTGCCAACCCAGCTCTGCTGATACGGTCATCGGTGTAGTGATGGTTACTGGGAGTTGCGCATTGGCTCTCACGCCGAGGGTTGAAAGCGTCGCGTCCTGGCTTTGCTTTTTGCCATGCAAGCTAGTTGAGCCACCATGCTCCTTGAAGTTTTCGCTCTGGAAGTTGATATAAGCTAGGTTGGCAAATGGCTCCAGGCGAGCCCACCCGGTATAGCCGGTTTCTGCAAATACTTGGTCGGTACGGGCAGTGTAGGCGGACTTTTGATAATCCGACAGGCCGTTGTAATCGATGCGCCTCGAGGTGTCCAGGCGACTCCAGGTACTCGCGGTACCCGCCCGCAAAGCGATGTTCCCCAGAGATTTTCCTCCGTATAATGATAGGTGGTAGTTATCACTATTGGCTTTGCTTGCACCTGAGCCATCAAGCTTGGTTTGGGTGTAACCGGCTGCGGCCCCCAGCAACCATCCGTCGGCAATATCGGTGTCCATCCCCAGCAAAACGCCACTGTTGGATGCGCTGTAGCCGGTGGCATTATCGTCGGCGCTAAGGCTGTTATGACCGCCAAGCAATTGCACCCAACCGCCATTCCCGGAAGAAGTAATATTGGCTGAAGTCGCCACCGTTTGGGTTTGTTGCAGCCGGGAGTTGATCGCCTCACGCAGGTATCGTGTGTCGTCGATCAGAGTAGCGGCTATGTCTGCATGAGTTTGACCGTCGAGTTGGCTGAACGCACGGCGCGCCTGATCCTCGGTGCCTGAGAGAAGAACACTTTCGTAAACCGGGTTGCCTGCTTTGAGGGTATCGGCGGCAGTGGCTAAGGCCCTTTCATTAGCAGTCTGTGCCACGCTGACAAACGAGCGGGCATTACGACCGACGTCCAGGGATAGAGTGTGGGTGGCATATTTCGCAGTCATCCCCAGGAACGGGTATTCGCCCGGTGATACGGTTTCGAATTGGCCGGTAATTCCACCGATCGCATTGAGAATGTTGTAGTGCTCACCCATCAAGCTCAACACCTCTTGTTTGCTGAGTAACGTTGGACTGTGTTCCAGGCTAACCCTGAGTGCACCACCGTTGATGGTCGCTTTGCCGCCAGCCTGGATCTGATCACTCGTATTGTTGTTGCCGACTTCGACGGCATAGACCGAGCCTTTTGCGAAGCTAACGTCATGGGTGACATGCAGAGTGCCAATGGAGTTTCCGGGAGCAACCATCGCGCCGCTGTTCGCAGTGATCGAACCGACTGAACCTGAGCCGCCTAAAGTGCCCCCACTGCTGATAGTCACTGGGGAGGTGACGGAACCGTTGACCGTTAGCAGTCCGCCGTTGATGCTGGTAGGCCCTTTATAGATGCTCGCTCCGGTAAGCGTTAGATGACCATCGCCCAACTTCGACAAACCGCCAGGCCCGTCGATGTTATTGCTCCAGGTATCGGCGATGCATTTATCGCTGTCACAGGCGCTGCTCCTGACGCCAGGCAGGCTGACTTGAAAGTCGTAGTATTCGAACGCAGCGTCCTGTGTGTCTGCAGCCTCGTTCGGATGCAATCGAGTAAGCTCAAGGGCGAAGGCTTTGTCGGCATACCTTTTTGCTATAGCCTCTTTGGAGGTGGCGCCCGCCAAATCGCCTGAGTCACGTAAGTTCTTGGCTTGGTTATAGGTAACATAAGCTAGATTACCGTAGTAATCAGCCTTGGCCACTATTGGGTTGTATTGATCGGCTGCACGCTGTTCGATTTCAGTCAGTGTGCTGTCATATGAAGCTTTGAGCGCCCAGAATTTTGCTGGCCCCCCCATGGCTTCTGCCAAATCCATGGAGCCCCAACCATATACACGGTCGATGCCGGGAGCGCCTTCGTCGGTTGCTGTGGAAAGCAAGGTATCGCGTACCTGAGAGTTGGTCAGGTACGGAAAGCGCGACTTGATCACTGCCGTACCGGCGGCTGCGGTGGGCGCGGCCATGGAGGTGCCAAACATCATTGCATAATTGGGGGTAAGGTTTTTTTGCTGTGTATCACCGTCGGCTCCGGGTAGAGTTGTTTGGACGCCGGTGCTGAATATTCGGTAATAGTCGGAGGGCACATCGGTATTTTGTACATTGGTCTTGATGTACTGGTCCTCAGGACCAGGAACATAGGTGGTGACATTGACACCGTCCGGTACTTTCGGAGCAGTCACAGGATATGAGTTGAGAGGACCTTCCAGTGTGCCGCCAGCTGCTCCTACACAGTAGTATTTGGAGGTGCCGCAAATATCAGAATAATGAGAAATAGTGTGGTCGTTGTTGAGCATAACAACGTTAAGAAAATTCTTCTCTACCGAGCGAAACTTCTTCGCATCATCAACGAGAAGTGTAGGAAGCATGTTGGTCCCAAAAGTGCTATGAACCCCCCGAAACATACGCGGGCGCAAATTATTGAGATCGTATTCATAGGACGCTGAGTAGTAACGATCATTGCCTGCAGCGAAGATAACAATCGTGCCACTGCTAGCCAATTTTGCCAGTTGAGAGAGTTCGGACGCTGGATCACTAAGAAGTATTTTTTGATCTTTATTGTTGTCAGTGACATCATCAATGTTCGGACCGTAGCCGGCCCACTGTTTTTTGCCATTAACATTTATTCTCATCAGATGGCGATATTTGTTTTTATCAAAGTCTCGCCCCCAGCTATTACTTAGTGCGGTAAGACCTGTACTGACTATTGCATCAGCAGCAGTACTATCACTTAATTCATCGTGAAAAGCGCGTCCAATATAGAGCGTTGAGTTGAACGCGCCGCCGTGCATGCCAACGCCGTTGCGATTGGCGACCATGATGCCCGCAACATGGGTGCCGTGATCATCAATGCCACCTTCAGTTTTTTTATAGTCCGGTACGTCACCGTCCAGAAAAGGTATAGGAAATTTCTTCACATTATGCAGTGTTGAGAAGTCAAAATGTTGTGCGTAAGTGCCTGAGTCCAATATGCCAATTCTCACTCCCTGCCCCGTGGCCCCTGCCGCGTAAGCTGCATCAAAGTTATCCGATGCTAGGCCCCAATTAGCCTTGAACTCAGGGCTTTTCCAGCTGTTTCTGTCACCTAACATGCCCTTTTCCACATAAGGTGGGAGCAGTTCTTGTGCACGCAGGTAGGTTGAGGTGAGCATTTCGGCGCTCATAAACAATACCGTGATAGCGGTGAGCACCGTCTCTCTTTTTGAGGAACGACGTTTTCTGAAAAGTTTGGGCTTGCTCATTGCGTAAAGCTCCCTTTCCTAATTAGTGGGTACTAGGCAGCGTTAAAATTTTTTATTTTTAATATTTATTATTTATTATTTTGGTAGTGGCAGATAGACGCCGGGCTTTGCATAAGTCGGCACGGGTAAACTTTTCGGATCAACTTGTAAAAGTCTCTATAAATTAGCGCTAGCCAGAATGACTCAACACTCCTGGCCTCCGCAAAATCATCAAAAGCACTGCCTACAAATACTTGCGTTTGTAACCGCACTTGTAACCATCAGGCATCGTAACAATGTGACTTCGTTGCGATCACTCATGAAATGAGTCTTGAATAGCTTGCTCAGCTAAAAACTTCTATGCGACAGGTTTAGATAAAACCGTAGTTAGTCTCGACGTAATGATAAATCTCTGGACACTGTAAACCTTGAGTATCACGTACTTCACCAGGGACATTTTTATTAGGCGTATGCACCTCTCAGAATCCTAGATAAGAATCGCACACAGAATTTTGCGCCCCCTAAGCCACCGCTCAAAAAACCATTTAATGCACCGCTAAAAAATTTTAACGTTTTTTTATACTTAACTTATCATGCACCCAAACACTTATTTAACGATTGCAATGAAACACTCCACTCATCAAATATTCACACCGATAGAAGTACCCACACGCACCCTGCCCATTCACTGACTACTACTCACCATCTTCGCAACGAAGAACATCGCTTATGATGCTTGAAAACAAACAAAGCAACACTCCCTCTATTATTTCGAAGGCTACAATAGAAGAAAAGCCAAATGAGAATTTTAAAATACGCTGCCCTGCTGGTAGATCAATCGACAGTGCCAATCCTTGTAAGGTTTCGACCACTGGATACACCACAGGCGATACAATGTACATCACACCCGCATACCAGAGATTTTTTTTATTTCGTTCACTCAATACTTCGCCAATTGAAAAATTCAGGAAAAACATCCCAATTCGAAGCAATATGCAAGCCGAGAATAGCAGAGGTATAAAATCGAGTCCGACGAGCAATAGGGTGACTGGTGTTGTTGGAGAATATTGACTTGCGCGCCCCCCCCCTTCATCGAGTGCGTAAGTTAGATATGATGAGTCTTGAGCAAAGCCCCAAAGTAAGGCTGTCACCGCCTCACGCTTGTTGTATATCCAGAGTGTGGCGGTACCTGACAATTCAACTGCGATTACACTCCAGGCAAGTATTACCCCGATCAACCCGAGCCATTTCAAACGCGATGATAACTTTAGGGAGTCTATTATGGGCATTTGCATTCCTATAATCATAAAACAAGAGCGTTTCAGTGCGGCTTTTGCGTGCCGTACCGCAAAGGAACGGGCGCTATGGAATCAAGGATTTGATATTTTTCGTCTTGCCATATTTTTAGCACTCACAAGCAAAGAAATAGCGTGGAAAACTCACAAAACACTGTAGGAAATTTCCGAAGATCATCCTCATGGCGGATCACTTCCTTCCCCTCCCTCCTCGAACACAGCCGCGATAGGCTTCGAACACGCACTTCGGCAACTCCTGCGCTCGGCTAACTGAATAGTAGAAACGGGTCAGGGTTAGCACCTACTCCAGAATTAACTCCGGGGCGATCGGCCAGGGTATTTCAACACTTTATCGCAATGGATCACGGGACCGCCCAACAGGCCATCACGGGGTAAACTCAGCTGCGGATTGACGCACGGGTTGCACAATAAACCACTTAGCTATCAAACTGCGGCGACCTCGCACAGCTCCTGACAATTGACGGCTGATGCGGCTCGTTGGACTTTCGTAAGGAGAGCATCAACATGATGTGTCTACTAAATAACCCAGATATTTGAATTTTGTCATCTAGATTTGTACCGCTTAAGCCACGAAGCAAAATCCGAGGCTAGCATAGGAGGGGCGAGGTAAAGACCTTGTCCGAAAGTGCAATCTAAGTTCACGACGGTATCGCGGATCTCTCTATTATCTATGCCTTTAATTATCAATGTTACTTTCAACGCACTTGCAAGGGCTCGCACAGTCGTGATCAATGCACGGCAACTAGAATAGCCTAGACTCCGGGCAAGGGTAATATCCAACTTGAGCTGGATAAGCGGTATTTGCGACAGGTTTCCAAGCGAGAAAAACTCTAAACCGAGATCATCGATTGCCAACCCGCAACCAGCAGCCTGCAAGCGCATAATATTTTTAACCACCGAGCCTCGAAAGTTTAACGTGCTTTCCTCACCCATCTCCAACACTAACACTGATCCCGGCAGTCGCGATTTTTGCAAGCTTTCAACAACATACGCTACCAGTTCATTACATAGGATCTGAGAAGCATTCAGTTTGAAAGCCAGTTGCAGCTTCATCTCATGCGCACGCTGCTGCTCCATAAATGATAATCCTTGACTCAAAAATTTCTTAAACGCCTCATCAAGCAAATCATAGGTTGCGAGTAACGCCAGCGACTCCTTAGAAGAGAGAACCCCACGGGTGGGGTGGTGCCATCTAACCATAACCTCAGCCCCACAAAGTGTACCGTCTCGCAGATGAAATATTGGTTGATACCAAGCATTAATAGCGCCAGTTACCAATCCATGCCGAACTTGCATTTCCGGGATTACTTTATACTCATGAGCACATAAGCTCGGCGACCAAGATCGTACGTGGGAGAATCGCAGAAGCAATTTCTCCAGCTCGTTAATTTGTAAAGGTTTGCCTAGAACCCCAACTAGATGCATTCCAAAAAACCTCTTCAAACTATCAGCACAGCGGCGAACCTCTTCTTGCAGCTCGCTATAAATCACGACACCTCGCAAAGTTTCTTTCTCGAAGGCTGCTTGCAAAAACTGATAGCTATCAACTGCAGGGTCCATTACATCAACAAATATTACGTCCACTACAGAGTGACGACACAAGTGCATCGAGGCCTGCGAAGTACTACTTGCTGAGAGTACAACTCCAGGATGCAGTCTCGTTAGTGCTTTGACCAACAGATTGCGCTCAAACGCGTGACTTTCCAAAACGAGAACTTTATTCAGCGTCACTTAATTTACCTACGCGCGCTCTAAACTCATAATTTGATAAATTCGCTCACCGTCTGTGTAGTTTCTTTTTCCTGCTTGCAGGTAGGAAGTTTCCTAAGCACGGAAAAATACGAAAGTTTTCCTTAGGCCATCCGAAAGATGCGTATAGGACTTTTACGCAGGACCGTTGCGCTCGCCAGATAGTGGGGTTGGGTTCTTCCGGAAAGTCGGACTCCGGTAAGCGGTACTTATTCATACCAACTCATAGACTGGATGGAACGATAGCACTTAATACTTTTTTAGAATTGATAAGCATAAATTACAGGCACGGAGGATGGGCAGAAATCTGAATATTCCGCCCTCTCATGACTATCGGTACGTCTGGATACACACCGAATGGATCAATGGATTGACCGTTTGCAGTCGCGCCTTCAACAAGGAAGTGTGTAGTGCCCGTTGCGATTAATCGGGCGCCTTCTGAGTCGCATGTCACTGATAGCGTCGAGGTTTCTATGAGAGGCAAATGACGCACCAGCGCACTGAACGCTAGGTTAATCAATACGGTACCAACGACATCCGCTTGCTTCGGCTCCAATACGTTCATAACTGGCTTAATATCCAAACGATAAACTTGTTCCTTCTCCACTTGCTCAAGGGGCTTCAAGGTTATGATCTTACTCTGGCCCGGAGCAAGCTTGAGTTTAAAGGGCGAGGCATAGAGTTGGGGACGGGGCGTTTGGCTGATCAGTTCAAGGCGTTCATCCGCCAATTCGACGCCAGGGTTGATAATTCGCGACAGTGTGATCGATACATATTCTGGCCGCTCACCGTTGTTGGCAATTTCGACCGTCATTGCTGTGTCCCGAACCTCGGCAATTTTGGGTTGGATATCGATGAGTGCAACGGCATGCGAGACCATAGCCGACCAACCAAAGAGTGCGAGAATACAAGGCTTAAACAGGTTCATTACTTTCCCTTCGGTGAGCCAGGACCCGCAAAGATCAGGGTGCTTTAATCACTGGCTCGAACGTCAGCGACAAGACCCCGCTGTAGGTTCCTATGGCCTCCTTAAACGTGCCATCTGGCGGATAAGCCGAAACTGTCAGACCGTAATAGCCGGCTGAATCCTCACCGGGTGCTGTCCGGGGAGGATTCTTGAATTCCGTGTCTACACCGACGGCGAGGTGCTTGGGCGCTTCGCCTTCTGCGCCCAGCTCTACTTGGGGCTGCTGGAACACTTGCGCGGCGTTACTGGCGTTTCGGATCAGCAGAGGCTCATCCAGGTGCACCTGGAATACTCCGGTAGACGAAACAATTCGCAGGCGTGCCGTCACTTGGTAGGGAGTATCCCAGCCGCCGGGTTGCACCATCTCTAACCCCTGGTCGAACCACCCTCCCCGGTCGTCGGTAACGGACAAGTTATTGTTAGGTTTTAGGTAGGCGCTGATATTGCTGCTTTTTTTACCTGTCAGTACCACCTGCGCCGGAGCCAGGAACGGGAATACTCCCAAAGCTGCTAGCAAGCAGGCCTGTGTTGTTTTCTTCATCTTCTACTCCATAACGGGACGGAGCGGGTTGTTCGCAGCCCGCTGATAAATCACCACGCCATAACCAACACTCACGGCTAGAGGGGCAGGCTGTCCGGCGTCCGTACTGGCCTCGACTATCAGTCGCTCTCGGGGCCTGAAGGTAATGCGCCAGACTTGGTTATGCGTAGGTATATTCAGGGCTTTCAAGGTCAGCCCGTATTTCTGTCCGGGTGCCAGTACTAGCCGACCAGGAGTGACCAGCAAGCTGGGCCGCTGCACGTCATGTATGGGGAGCAGGCGCTCGGGAGTCTGCCCCGGGTTAAGGACCAGCTGCTGCTCCACTTCCAGGTACAAAGGCGAATCGCCGATGTTCTGAGCATAGAGTTCGCCTTGAGGTTCGTCGGGGGTAAAGCGTAACTCTGTGCGGGACAATTTCAGCACCCCGGCCGCCAGCCCCGTGGATGACCCTAGCGACATAAAAAGCAGAAAAGCGATGGCGAGATAGCTCATTGGAAGTTTCTCCTAGGGCTTTGCCACAACGGTAAAGGTCAGTACATCGCTGTACGCGCCGCCTTTTACCGTCCTATCGGCCTTTACTTTGAACGTTGCATCAAAACACATACGACCGTCGTCACTTAGGGATACGACAGCATTTCGTGTATTGGGTAATTGCACCAAGCTGCTGCCACTGTTGAGCGCGACCGTGTAAGGCACGGTTTGAGAGCTGTCTTCAAGGTTCTTGAGCTGGTAGCTGCGGTCGGCCGACAGACCATTTGCGTTAGTCGCATTGATGATGAACTTTTGAAAAGTGATGTACTTCGCTCCGCCATAGGTGAAGCAAAGCTGATCTTTGGCGGCGCTGAAGCTTTTCAACGTTTCCTCACCCCGAAGCAGTTCACCCAGATCCCAATCTGGCGCCGTCATGGTGATGGCCGTATCCACTGGAGGGAGAGGTTGATCCGGGGACTTCAATATGCGACATTCCCCACCCAGGGTGGCCTGAGACAAATAAGCCACTCCGGCGCTCTCACCCACATCATTATTGTCTGTGTAGTTGCCAGCACGTATACCAATGGCTGGCCAGTCTTTGATGATTGAGTCCTGCACTTGCACCGTAATGGAGGCCAGAAAAGCGTCGCGCCTACTCCAGTTGCCGACGTTGCGGCCTGAGTCGTTTTTATACATTACGTAACCCGAGGTCGAGACGTATGGATAGGCGTCAACCACGCCATTTAGAGAAACCTTTGTGGCAGCCCTGGAGCTGCTATTCAGCACGCCTTTGGCGTCGTAGGTGTAAATTAAAACTCCTCGGGAGAGAAATGTAGCACCTCCAAGATGTCCCGATGCCTCGTTGTAGCTGATAGTGATCCCCAAAGTGGTCGTGCCATCGGCGTTCTTCGTGTAACTACAGTTACTATAGCCATTACTAAGAAGATCGCTGTAGTTCAAGGTGTATGCGTATGCCTTCCCCACTCCGCATCCCCAGCAGGCCAACAACAGCAAGCAAAGAAGTTTCCAGCCCCCCCATATAAGGGGCATGGTGGTGGCCTGGTTGATCCTGATCGGTGACGGCTGACGTATATCCATCAGGAGCATTCCAGGATATACGGCTGAGCATTGGCGACCAGGCTCAGGCGCTTGCCGTTGAAGTGCTGCAGTACTCCAGGAAACAAGGCAACATTGAACTTCTGCGAACCGCCATCCACCTTCACATCCGACAGCACCACGCGGACAGTGCCCGTGTTCTCTAGCGTTACACCTTTGGCATCGCAGCGATGTGACCAGCTTGATTGCTGTTTGGCGGGCAGGGGCATATGGCGCACCAGCACGCCGTAGCCCACCGCAACCGACATCGGTGCGCTGATCTTGTCTTGCGGCGCGTCCTCCACCTGCATTGACCGCACCGGGACTATGTACAGGCGAAACAGCTCTTCCGCTGCCGGCTCGTCGAGAGACCTGAGGCTAATGGCGCGGCTTTGGCCAGGGCCCAATGTGAGCTTGTCGGGGCTGGCAAGAATGCCGGGGCGATCCAACTGCCGCAAAGGTACCTTGCGCTCCGGTTCCAGCCCTGGGTTCACTACTTTGAGCAGACTGATCGACAAGTAAAGCGGGGCGTCACCGACGTTTCTTACATTTATGGTCTGCTCTTGACTGTTGTAAACCTGCAAACTTGCAGACATGACCATCAACTCGCCCTCTGCGTGTGCCAGTGCAGTCCAGCTCAGTAGCGCCAGCAGCGTGGTACGCAATGTCATGGTGAATGCCTGTTTTTGTTTCTTTGTTACTGACATGGGTAGTAGCTGCCTGTGAGATTACGTGTTAGGTCGCAGTGGTATTGGCGACCCGTCTGTTCAACCGTGATGCTGTTCAATACCGCCTTGTGAGTGATCGAGAACAAGCCGTTGGGATAGGCGGTATCACCGGTTTCGAGGATCCTGCCGCCTACAGGTCGGCCGCTGGCATCTTGCAGGATGCCGCTATAGACCATGTTGATATCCACCTTGGCCTTAGCGTTGTACACCTGCCCGGGATGGGCCCTGATGATGTTTGCCGGAACCTCGATGTTCATGTCCATGTCCGCGCTGTCACTCACTACCCGGGCAAAAGGCACATCGTGATATTTGTCCAGGGGGACGGCGTAGGTGCTGCCTCCCGCCACGGGGTGACCCTCCACACTGAAGCCGTAGGACGTGCTCTGGAGATCGGGTGTTTCAAGCAACATAGCGCTTCCACTGTTGCTGTATCGCCCCAAAGCCATACCCTGGCTATTGGCGGCCAGCATGCCGCGGTAGTTGAAGTCGAGGTTGTTGGCGTAGTCGCCGTGGCCGACGTTCAATGAGGCATCTCCCCTTGTGCCAGAGCGACTGCTGTACGCATTAATGCTGTTCATGCCATTGCTGTGATTGACCGTCAGGCCACTGGAAGAAGTGCCGTAGGTGTCCTGAAAGCTCTTGCGATAGTCACCGGTGACCTGTGTCTGGTTACCAAACTGAGCGGCGTTCAGACTTGCCTCAGAGCGTTCAAGCGCCCACGACATATTGACATAGAGGGTGTAATCGCTATCGCCCGCTATGGAGCCGCCCTTTTGCACCCCTAGCGAAAACGTCGACAATAGCCCGTTAGGTCTATAGTTCCAGCGCATTTCAGTCTGATGGGTCGCACCACGACTAAAATTGCGATAGTTGTAAGCAACTAGTACGCCGCCAAGGTTCTTACTGTACGAAAGGCTGGTACTAGGCGCCCCCGAATAGAGACGCGATATATCACTGCTGGCATAGCGACTGACCATTAGGCTACCTAGCCCATCATCACTAACGTCCAGGTTAATGTAGCCTCCTGAACCGCGCTCGCCAGCCAGCATCCCCGCCGTGGGTGACAGGTTAAAGCTCCCCACAGTGGTAGGCCGGGAAAGATTGAGCTCGGTGGCCCAAGTCGAACTGTCATTAGTCACAGTTGCAGAGTTTAAATAGATCTGGCTGAAATTACGACTCATAGCGGCTTCGAACAGTTGCTTACCTTCTTGCATATCCTTACCGGCGGTTACGCGCCAAGCGTTATCCCCTTGCCCGGTAAAGCTCAAGTTGTTGACGTCCTGAGTTTCACGGCTTACGACACTGCCGTTTCGATCGACCAGGCGGATTTCAATCGGGTAATAGCCACCAGGAAGATCAATAAAGCTGATTTCATTACGACCCAGCGCAGCGGGCCGTTTAAGCACAAGACGTCCGTTGCGATAAAACTCGTAGTTACCTTCAGCCGATGAGAACAACACCAACGAACCCACATCACGATTACTACGCAAGTTACCTTGACTGCCTAACGTGAAAAACTGATCGAACCCGGGTGACAGTACCGTACTGACCGAGCCCGAGCTATAGTCGACCCTGTCCTGCTTACCGGCTCGCACATAGGTTTGAGCGAAGTTCTTTTGCAGAAAGTAGGAAGATATTCCTTGATCGCTGCTGCTCTTAAAATTTCGGCTGCGACCATGGCTTGCATACCAGTTCATGTAACCAAAGCTGCGCCCGGGCATCCCCATCCAAGTATTGCCATTAACGTTCAACGCACGATAACCGTCAGAAGAACCGCGCAGATCCAACGACTGATTATTTATCAAACCCCAAGAAGTTGTAGGCGAAATGTAGTCTTCTTGAGCGCTGCGTATAGTGAGTGCACGCCGAGCTTTATCAAGTATTACATAGTGATCTGCCACGCGAAGGTCGCAACCATTACTGCATTTTTTATAATTCACTTCAGCTAGAACGCTCCTTATTTTACGCAAATCTTCAACTGCAACACCGTTTTCTCTGTATTGGGCCGAATCAAAGATAAGGACGCCTTGCTCCAAAGAGTAACTGATAAACCCGGGCAAGGTGCGACCGTTATAGTTGGCAACAAAACGTGCAGCATTATCCATTTCCACTGCGCTAAAACCTTCAGGAATTCCATAGGCAATCTTCATTTGTGCAAACACTTTGCTTGAGACAAGCAAAATTATGCACAAAAGAATTCTGTGCAAATTTAAAGATTTATGCGGCAGCATGCCTAATTTATCCAGCAACACTAAAGAAGAGCCTCTCGCGAGGCTCATGTGTAGTAGGGAGGGAGAGTTACTGCTAATTAAGCACCCGCGCTGGGTTCAAAGATCATGACCAAGTCGCCGCTATAGGTACCCTCGGTGCTAGCCCCCGTTTTGAGAGGTGCTTTAGCGCTGATTTTCAGATTATGAACTTCGTCAAACCCGCCGTTACCGGCTACTACCTGAGTCACTTTAAGCGACTTCCCGAAGACGACCGAACCTTCACCTCCCACGTGAGAAATACTGACGCTGGCATCCGCCATTTCATAAGAACCATTGGTCATTTTCAGAGGTTGAGCCAATGTTAAATTGAAGTCGGCGATTTTACTCCAGACACGAATTGGCAGTGTTTTGGTAAATTCTTTCTGAGTGTAGTCTACCGACTCCAACTCTTCAGTTCCGTACCAAGTCGAGCCGTCAGGTTTAGAAACGAAAATGGAGTCGTTAATTTTTGCAGTTAGGGTGATTTTCTTGGAAAGAGGCTTTGCCGGAAGAGTGGCCGCCTGCGCCCCTCCCAACAGAAAACCGCTCAAACCCATCGCAATGAAAACAACGTTGATCTTTGTACGAAACTTCATTCCCAGCTCCTGACTATAATTGAAGCCGATTAGGGCTCCTCTAAAGCGACGGCTTTACTTGCCGTTTAGCCCGAAAACTAGTTTGCAGACCAAACGATTGTTATTAAGTAGGAATCTTCCGACGTCAGCGTCGGAAAATTCCTACCGCCCTCCTCCTCTTTAGAATTCCCGCACTTGGCTAGCGCCATTTGCGGTTTTTTTGTTCCAGATAAAGCTAATGCTTGAGAAATATCCTACAGATACGTACGCAATTTCTTCGCGAATCATTCCTGCTGATTGCGGAACATAGGCACTCTCAACTTATAACCGAGTGCTCCTGTGATGCCTTACCTATCGATTCGTGCGTTGGTTGTTGAAGACAATCCATTCCAGCGTTCCCTGACGGTCAGTCTATTAAAGCAACTGGGTTGTCGCGAAGTGCTTGAAGCCGACAACGGCGGTGAGGCCCTTGCTATTCTGCAAGCCGCTGGTTCGGTGGATGTGGCGCTTTGCGACCTGCAAATGGAGGATAGGGAAGGACTTGAATTCATATTGCGCGCAGGGGGTGCCGGTCAGCTGGGAACGGTACTCATAACGAGTTGTTTGCCATACGATGTGGGCCGCGCGGTGCGGCAGATAGGTGCATTGCTGGGGCTGAACATCATCATGGACGTGGCCATGCCTTTGCGAGCGGGTAGCTTACGTAAACATCTGGATGGCTACTTGAGCCGACGACCGGCACGTCAGCAGCCGTCAGCAACGGTGGCGCATATCAGCGAGAACGAGGTACGGCATGCCATTTTAGAGCAGCAACTGGAGCCCTATTACCAACCCAAGTTCGATTTGCTCACCGGCGAGGTTTTGGGGGTAGAGGTATTGGCGCGCTGGAATCACCCCTCGAAGGGATTACTGACTCCTGCCATTTTTTTACCGACATTAGAGCATTGCGGCCTGATGGACGAGTTGTTGTTCAGCCTGATGCACCAGGCACTGGACTTACAGGGTCAGGCAAAGAGACGGGGTGTGAGGCTGAACTTAGCTTTTAACCTTCAAGCATCACAACTGGCTGATATTGAGCTTGCCTCGAAGATCAAACGAATGCTTGCTTCGCATCATGCGACAGGCTCAAGCCTGACTTTCGAATTGACAGAAAGCGGCTTGATTGAGGTCCCGGCGGTATCCTTGGAAAATCTTGTACGCCTGCGCATGATGGGGTGTCGTTTATCGATTGACGATTTTGGCGTAGGCTTTTCCTCGCTACAGCGCTTGTGCCAGTTGCCGTTTAACGAAATAAAGCTTGATGCGGAATTCGTTCGCGACATCGAAAACGAACCGCGTTGCCGAGCAGTTATTAGCAGTACCTTAGCGATGGGTCAGAGCTTGGGTATGTCAGTTGTGATAGAGGGTATTGAAACTGCTGCACAACAGCAGCAATTACTGAAAATGGGGTGTACTCAAGGCCAGGGTTACTGGCACTCGCGGCCTATGACCGGAGCTGATTTACTGCGCTGTTTGCAACGAAGTGCACCTTCCGCTCGAGGCCTGCTATGACAAATAAGGGCTTGCGCATCATGATTGCAGACCCGCAGCACTTCGAACGTTTGCAGCTAGAGCGTGGCCTCAACTATCATGGTTATTATGCGATCGGACTGGCAGCAAGTCTGAAGGAAATGCTAATGCTGCTTGAGTACGGTGACAGAGGCTTCGATTTTGTGTTAATCAACGCCCAGTTGGTGAAACACACTCGCTTCGATCTTATTTCGTATTGTCTAGAAAATAATTTTCTCCGACAAGCCTTCATCTACGGTGTGGCGAAATATCAATTGATGAGACTGAAACCTGAGACCAAGAAACGACTCATCTTAAGTTCTGCGCAATATCCAGATATTTATCAACTCGGGCATCTATTAAAAAATCTGTCTAGCGAGACAAAAAGCTTAGACTGGATACTACAAGAAAACCAGACCAACACTGCAAGGAACACCTAAAAACCTTAAGAGAAAATCTTAAAAAGCCATATCTATACGAATTATGATAAATAGTATTTTAACCAGGTAACCAATCAAACCAAGGACAAGGACAAGGACAAGGACAAGGACACTTTATACTTTAATGACTAGACATGAAACCTTAAACAATCCCAGATAAAACTCCACATCGAGCAATGGGTCAAAGACACCTTAAAAAGCAGTTTAAAATGAAGAAAACAATATCGTACATCATATTTTTATCCGGTTGGTTTTTCTCAAGTATATCCATAGCTGACGATTTACCCGAAGATTCACTCCTGCAGCGCTACAGAGTGGCAGGCGATCAGCTCCCAACGCCAGATCCTAGTGTAGCTAAGGAAGTAGTACGTTCGAAAAGTCACTTCAAAATTGAAGAGGAAAAGCCATTTATTCAATTTAACTTTAAGGAAAACCGACCCAAGCCTACAGGAAACCTTAGTATTGACAGTGTCAACTTACGGGATTTAAAAGAATGCTTAAGGATGCGCGAAGCTCTTTCTGCATATGGAAAAAAACACATCGAATGCAACGAAAATTGAAGGGAATTGAACGTGGGGAAGGTATCGAGCGCAAGGCCGAAGGTGTGGATGCGCTTGTTCAGTCTGAACATCGTGGCGTGCGTGCGCTTGTTCATCCAACCGGAAAACACCAGACTCTTCCTTATGGTTGAAATAGCGCAGATCGATCTTGAGCAAGTAGCTTGAGCCGATCGGCGTCTTTTACACCAGATCCAGTTAATGCTGGCGGTAGATGTCTTCCAGCTTGCCATAGAATAGGCCCCGGAAGATTTGGGCGTAAAATTATAGCTGAAGCAGACAACGTCCAGGCCACCGCTGGCCAGTCTCGGAGAGTCACTCAAAGGCAGATTTTTTTCGAGCTTAGCTGATTCGCGCGGGTTGATCTCCCTGCCCTACAGCCTTCATGGGCGGTTCCTTCATCTCCTTGGACTCAAGCGTAACTAGTTACCAACTGTCGAGGAGAGCCATATTGTGCGACCGGCAGGTTCGATCACAGTTCACCGCCCTACAAACCCGCTTTGAAAAAACGTATTTTTCCGTTGCCGTCGGGTGTCCATTTTCACGAACCAGTCTACCATCCGACTGCATGCGTAAAACACCATCAGGATAACGCGCCTTTCTCCCATCAATACAGTAGGCAAACTGCCCATCCAGGTTCGAACCGAACTGCACCAGCCCCTCTATAGAGACGGAAATGACCAGCCACAAATGCCTGCTTGTCTATGGCGTCTGCCTGTTCCACGCCACTGGTAGGCCCCCCAAGACCGCCACAACGGCCCCTACTACACACTTCAACTGCACGGCCTGCTCCAGAGCAGTTTGATCGTGGGCTAGCGACCCGTTGGCTGGCAGTTGATCAAGACGGCGACGACATGACCGAAGCTGCGGCACGCTGGTATGCCGCACGAACATTTAAGGTCTGTTTCTATGTAGGGGGGCGAGGAAAGCGCTATGGTGCGAGGTGATCGTGGTTAGCACTAATCGGCCACCGAACACGAAAGGTATAAAGCTGCCGAACAGCGTCGCGCCAATACTGTAGCTCCGCGCCATGCCTTTAGCTGGTAACTAGGTCGGGAAAAATCCGGCATTTGGGCTGGCAATCCACCGAATTACATAGCCTTGAGCAGGCTCACCCAGAACAGCATCGCCAGCAGAGAACCTAGTGTCAGGTAGTTGAACGCCAGCCAGATGGTGACAACGACGATCTGCGCTACACCCACCATGATCCGTGTGCGGCTAAGTATATCGGATAGATCACCAATCAACGGAGTCATCAGCACCAAGCCCCTAACCAAAGTTCCGGTGTAACCGAGCGAAGCCCTTAGCTTCAAATGCTGCCGTCATAGATGGGCATGTAGATGATCAGGTAGCCAACTCACGTAGATATTATTGGCATGCCTACCGACAGCAGCATGAGTACCTCATGGGCCTTGAATAGCTCGCTCATGGGGGACTCGGTGTGCTGCAGCTCTTGAACTCGCTGTCGTCTTCGATATGGCAACGAATACGTGATCGGTCGGTCCTCCAATCGTATAGACCAAGCACCAGCCCCAGACTCCAACTCATCGTTGGTCAGAGCAGTGGTCAGCAGCAGACCGGAGCCGCAGTCCAGCAACCCACTGACGCCCTGGCTGGCAAATATGAAGCAGGAAATGGCCCCTGCACTCGCGCAGATGTTTGGCAAGCAACACAGTGGCGCTACCAAATTCACCGCTAGCGGGAAATCCCTAGATAAACCGAGCGAAAAAGATGCCCGACGGCGCTGGCAAACCAATGATCACTTAGGTTGGCGCAAACGCAGCCAGGAAAGTGCTCCGTTACATCAGCTAAATTTACGGCTGCCCCTGCCCCATCTGCAAGCGGCCACAGCGACAGGGACACCTTCTTATTGGTGCTGGTCATGGCTAAAAGCAGTAGAAAATCAGATCGAACCACAGCCTGGGTCTACTGCTGCCTGTAGCGAAGGAAGCAATAGACCCAGTGCTACCGCGCTTAGGCGCCACTACAGATTGCGATCGTTTCCATAAAGAGGGTTTCAAAGAACTACTATCTAGTCCGAAGCGGCAATGCGGGCTTACATACCTAAACTACTCCCACCGCCAATCTTTAAATTAAACCGGAATATAAAAAATAGCACCTAAGTACATTAACACGAAGATTTCAGCAAACTGCCTAGACCATTGGAACGCCTATACCCACGCTTGCGCCATATTAAGCGAAGAGCAGAGTAGAACACATATCTTTTCAGCATCAAAAAAAATGGCGCACACCCTAATTGAATGGGCCTCCTTTTCAATTAGCTTTCTTGACGGCTTTCAATTCAAGAAATTTCTTGGATGATAATCAGCGACTTCTTGCATACTTCTAAAACGCATATAGATAATTTATTGGCACACTTTTTTGTGTACCCATAAATATCGCGATGACTTCAGGAATTATTCATTCAATGAAAACACTTAAGCTTGCACTGCTAACTTCGGCAATCTTCGCGTTAGCTAATACTGCGTTAGCTGCTGACGGCACCATCAATTTCACAGGAGAAATCACTGCTGCCTCCTGCGTAGCGTCCTCTGGAGCGGGTACTTCCGTTGGCGGTGACATTGATAATCAGATCGTTGACGTGAACCTGGGCAAGGTGAGTCTGGACTCCCTCACTGGATCCGCAGGTGGGGGTATTGTCGGTGGTAAAACGATCAACCTGAATCTGGATTGCGGGAACACCGCAGCCGGCCTGACCACCGTCAAACTCGGGTTCGACCCGATGGCAGGCTCCGGTATCGACCAGAAGAACAATAGTCTGCTGAAGACAACGGGTACCGCTAAAGGTGTTGGCATCGGGATGTACGACGCCAACAACAAGTTGATTAATCTTTCCGCGAACGAAGCGTACTCCAGTGCGCTGGTCAAGAGCGGCGAAGATGAGAACGCCAAGTACACCGCCAACTTGACCATGCGTGCCGCTTATGTTGCCAACGGTGATGACCTGGAAGTGGGCACCGCCTTTGGCACACTGCCTTTCACGTTGAGTTACGAGTAACTTTCCAGCGCGGAGTTTGACGCTCCGCCTTTCACGAGGTTGTGAATGAACGCTACATTAGTTTTACGCTGCGTCCTGCTGATGGCGCTGATTAGTTGCTCCAGTATTTGCTTAGCGGGCATCCAGGTGGGTGGAACGCGTATCATCTTTCCCGCGTCCGACCGTGAAGCCACCATTCAAGTGCGTAATGAGGGCTCCGAAGACACCATGATCCAGTCTTGGATCGAAGCTGCGCCTGGCCAGACGGAGGGCAATATCCCATTCGCGATCACTCCATCTCTTGCACGGCTGAGTTACAAAAAACAGCAATCGTTGCGGATCTTTTACCAGGGTAAAGGACTGCCGGTTGACCGAGAGTCGGTGTTCTGGCTAAGCGTTCAGGAAATACCGCAGTTGTCGGGCTCAGAGAACACGCTTCAAGTAGCCTTCCGCCAACGACTGAAAGTTTTTTATCGGCCATTGAAACTTCCAGGCTCGCCGGATGAGTCTGCCGATAATCTAAAGTGGCGCTTGGTAAGTAATTCGGGTAAGCCAGCGTTATTAGCTAATAACGCCTCTGCGTATCACGTTTCGCTAGGAAGTGCATCGCTGGTGATCAACGGCAAAGAATACATGGTCGATTCGCAAATGGTAAACCCGAACAGCACTTCAACTATGACGGTAAATGGCCTACCCAGGGAGCGCTCCGGTAGCGCGGAAGTTCGCTGGGAGTCCGTCAACGACTTCGGTGCGCTAGTCAAGCATCAGTCGGCGATTCAGTTATAACGCGCCATCGCGTCTTCTTTGTAATCCATTACTGGATAAAGGTTCATAGATGACGCTGCGCATCAGGGTTTCTTAATGAAAAGTTTCCTATCGCACGTCGAGGAATTAAAAAATCCAAAGTTCCGCTTCGGCGGCGTATCTCCTTACTTGGCCGCATTGGGTGCGTTAGCCACCACCCATGCGGACGCCGCGCAGTTCAATCCGATGTTTCTCAAGGACAAGGGTGTCGAGGTCGACTTGCGTTACTTTGAACACTCCAGCGGAGTTATTCCAGGTACTTACAGCGTTGACCTGTATTTAAATCAGCGACTGGTTCGTCGGCAGGAGGTCACCTTCCAAATGGACGCTGACGCCGAAAGTGCGGACCCACAACCGGTGCTGATGCTAGGTCTGCTGCGCGATATGGGCGTCAACATCCAGAGGCTGAAGCAGGAAGGGATTATCTCCTCAGACATCGCTGACGAGGACGCGGTCGAGTTATTAAGGATCGACGGGGCGTCGGTCGAAATCGACATGGCTAAACTGTCGCTATTTGTCAGCATTCCTCAGGCCTATATCCAGCGCCGGGCCCGGGGCTATGTTGACCCGTCACTCTGGGATGAGGGTATCCCTGCCGTGTTCAGCAGCTATCAGTTGAACTTCAGCCGCAATACCGGTGACGGTTTCAATAGCGATTATGGATACCTTGGCCTGCGCAACGGTCTGAACATCGGCCAGTGGCGCTTGCGCAATGATTCATCGCTCAGCCAAGGCACCGGGACAGTGCGTATGTTTACCAGTAACCGCAGCTACCTGGAGCACGATGTCACCCGTCTCAAGGGGCGATTCGCGTTAGGCCAGCTTTATAGCAACGGCGATATATTCGATAGCAGCCGTTTCATCGGCGTACAACTAGGCTCCGACATCGGCATGTTGCCGGATGACGAGTCTGGCTACGCGCCGGTCGTGCACGGCATCGCCGAAACCCAGGCCACGGTGGAAGTTCGTCAGAACGGCTACGTGATCTATTCCACCGCGGTTTCGCCGGGCGCTTTCGAGATCCGCGATATTTATCCGGGTGGTTCTAACGGCGACCTAGAAATTACCATCATCGAATCCGACGGCCGCGAACGTAAGTACAGCCAGGCGTACGCCTACTTACCGGTGATGACTCGGCGCGGCAACTTTCAATACAGCCTGTCGCTGGGAAAATACGATTACGAAGGCGCCGTGTCACCAAACCTGGTGCAGGGAACTGCCGTGTACGGCGCCACCGATAACCTCACCACCTATGGCGGAGCGCAGGCCGCAGAAGGCTATACCGCGCTTAACCTGGGTGTGGGTCTCAACTCGGCGCTGGGTGGCACTTCGGTAGACGTGACCAACAGCCATTCGCGAGTGGATGCCAGCCAGGTGACCACAGGGCAGAGTGTGCGGTTTCTGTACTCAAAAACCCTGAGCAAGACCAACACCACATTCACTATGGCGGGCTATCGCTATTCCACGTCAGGGTATCGGACCTTGAGCGAACACATTGACGAACTGGACCCCGTCAATCACTACAGTACCCGAGGTCGCCCGAAGCATCGCCTGGACTTGAGTATCAACCAGACAATTGGTCACCACGGCTCGCTGTTTCTGAGTGCGGGCGAGACCAACTACTGGGATCGCGCCGGCAATACTCGACGATTGCAGGTGGGCTATAGCGGCGGTATGGGCCTGGTCAGTTACAGCGTGTCAGCCTCACACACGCAAAGCGCTGATCGTTCGCACGATTCGGATAACCAGTTGGCGTTTTCGGTTAGTGTTCCATTCGGCGACCGCAACCGCTCGCAGCGTTTATACAGCAACATATCCACCGACGGTAAGGGTCAGGACAACCTGCAAAGTGGCGTGGCGGGTTACCTCAACGATAAGAGCACCTTATCCTATTCAGCTCAAGCCGGGCTGGCCGGTAACGATCGCTCAAGTGGTGTTGGCATAGGTTGGGATGCGCCGTCGGCAAAGCTGGCGGCGAACTATTCAACGTCTGGCCCTTCCCGTCATTTGGACATGACCGCGTCCGGCTCGGTGGTGGTCCACAGCGGCGGTGTAACGTTTGGTCAGCCGGTGGGTGAAACATTTGCGTTGGTCGAAGTGGCAGGTGTTAAAGGAGCTTCTGTCGAGGGCTCCACGGCTCAAACCGATAGCGCCGGTTACACCATTCAGAGCTACGTGCAGCCCTATCGCTACAACTGGGTAAACCTCGATGCCCAGACGCTGGGCAGCGATGTCGATGTCACTGAAACGTCGCAACAACTGGTTCCGCGGCGTGGTTCGGTAGTCAAAGCTCGGTTTGAAGCCTCGACCGGCCGACGCGTACTATTTGACCTGCTTCAAGCCAATGGCAAAAAGCTCCCTTTCGGAGCACAACTTTTTGATGAGGAAAATACATTGTTAGCCGTAGTGGACAATCAATCCCGCGCGTTGGTGTTTGGTATAAAAGAGCACGGTCGGTTGACTCTTAATTGGGCCAGTGGCCAATGCACAATTCCATATAAACTTCCTCAGCGTGATCTGTCCCTTGTATATGACCAGGTCGAAGCCGCATGCGATTTTAAGTTGGCAGCGGAATAACAAAATGAAGTGTCTCGCCCGTTTTTTAGTGATTCTTTTTTCTTTGTTAGGCTTGACTGAGGCCTGGGGCGGAATGTGCCGCTGGAGTGCATATACGCCCACTTATGGCTCCACTGATATGAGGTCTTGGACTGTAGCTGCACCTTCACTGTTTAATTTGCGTCAAGTTCCGGTTGGAAATGTGATGGCCAGCTCCTCGGAACTTATAGTTCACAATGAATATTGGCAAATGGAGTGCCCTTGGCCGGATTATCCGAAGTTGCGTGAAGAGGCCTATTTCAAAGGTTTAGAATTGGTGGACGGATTCACTAATGTTTACAAGACTGGAATTGCTGGAGTAGGTGCGAGGTTCTCAAGTCTTGGTTTTTTCAAGGGCGTACTGCCATTATCCGCAGAATCTAAAAATAGTGCGTCCACATATGGCAATATTCCAAATAAAATAAAAATTGAATTTATCCGAACTTCACGCGATGTGGCAATCGGCGATGTAAGGATGGATCTTGTAATTCATTACTATCTCAATGGCTGGAATGCGGCGCAGATAAAAATAAGTGGAGTCACGACGCTGGAGTCTAATAGCTATTTCAGCGGCTGCGCCGGTACAGACAAACTTAATATTTCTATGGGAAGTGTACTTGCAGCGGATGTAGGAACTCTGAATAGATCCTTTAATCTTGACGTACTGTGCTCCGGTATGCCTGCCGGCACCAAGGTACCGGTTAAAGTTTATTTTGAGGGCAACTCTGATGGAGCTGGGCTGTTAAACCTGGAGCCAGGTGGTGCCGAGGGCGTCGAAATCTTGTTAGTAAATGATCGGGGGGTGAGGCTGCCATTCTCACAGGGTAGTGCTTTAGCGATGACCTGGATGCGAAGTGAAGCCAAGGGAGAGGTCTATCGATTACCTGTTGTTGCTGAGTATAAGCAAAAGGCTTCACGAAAGATTCGCGCGGGCAAGGCTAACGCCACATTAAACTATATCCTTGAGTACAATTAAAGCCGACGCTACATATCACCCTATCGTTAACACTGGGTAAATCTTGATTCCCGCTGGCCTTTATTAACGTCCAGCACACGCACTGCTTTTCTCTAAAAGGGAACGAGATCGAGCGACTTGGGGTTGGGTTAACGGTATATGGAATGGTCCCTACAACTTTCCTTGGTGCGTTTCTTTAGTTGTGTATGACCAAATTAAGGCTGCATGCAATATTCAATGAGCCACGGAGCAATTAAATGAAATCAAATATTATTTTACTTATAGTACTTTACTTTTTTGGAAGTGACACGGTCAAGGCTGTGAATAACCCCGATCATTGTGAGCGGGCAAATGGAAATAGTGACAACACGCTGGTTCTTAAAGTGATCATGCCTGCCTTACTGGATTTGAAATACAGTCCCGTTGGCTTGCCAATGTATTACAACGAAATGACTATTTATTATGATGGGATATCGCCGATCAAGTGCCCTTGGCCAGCAGTAGCCAAGTACCGACTACGTGGTTTTATTGATAATGCACCTATGGCGGATGGCTTTACGGACGTTTATAAAACCGGTCTCGCCGGCGTGGGTATCAGATTTCAGAGTTTAGACCCCGACTTATATGGCACTATCCCCCAAGAGCGTGAGCTTGCAAACACAAACTATAAGTCCATAAATATTATTAAAACTCTCAGGATTTATTTAGTCCGAACCTCACGAGAGGTTACGTCAGGCGAGATCGATATGAATTTTACAATTCATCAGTACGTGAATGGTTGGAACACGGCGGATATCAAGATTGTGGGCACTACAAAAGTTCAGTCTGAAAATTACTTTAGCGGCTGCTCCGGTGTTGAAAAGCTCAATATTTCGATGGGTCGCATTCCGATAGGCGATTTAGGTTCAAAGCAAACTCCCTTTAATTTGGACGTACTATGTTCAGGCTTGCCTGCCGGCACCAAGGTACCAGTAAATGTTTACTTTGAGGGCGATTCGGATGGGCCGGGACGATTGAACCTTGAGCCGGGAGGAGCCCAAGGCGTTGAGATTTCGTTGGTCAATGACCGAGGTGCAAAACTGCCATTTTCTTTGGGCGGCGCTTTGGCTATGACCTGGATTCGGAGTGAACCGCAGGGAGAAATTTATCGTCTCCCTGTGGTTGCTGAGTATGCGAAAAAGTCTTCGCAAAAAGCCGGCGCGGGCAGGGCTAACGCCACGTTGAACTACGTTCTCGAATACAACTGATGTTGCTCGTTCGAACAGGGGCGTGAGTGAGCAACGCCTTTCACACATCCGCTCTCGACTGAGCACGGAAATCTCGATAGGTTTTGCACATCCAGCCTTCAATCGCGTCAATCAGCATAGGTTGTGCGCAAAAAAATCCTTGACCCACGCGCGCGCCCATCTGAAGCAAGCTATCGCGTTGCTCCACCGTTTCAATACCCTCCACCACCAATGACATGCCCAGATCTTCGGCGAGCGCCAACGCATGACGAATGACTAGCCGATAACGGCCGGGCCTGCCAAGAAAAAGTGTGAAATCCCCAGCCAATTTAATTTCATGAAAGGGAGACTGGCACAAACGCAAAAGCGACGAATAACCCGTTCCGAAGTCATCCATTGACAGTCTAACGCCCAAATTGCTCAGGCGGTTTAGCTGTTCAACGCAGCCAGAAACATCGGAGGGTCCGTCCTCTGTGATTTCAAAAGTCAGCATCGATAACGGCAAACGGTGCCGGAGCAATCGAGTCTTCAGACCATCGATAAACAGGCTATTCTGCAACTGCCCAAGGGACACATTGAAGGCCAAGCCAAGTAGAGTACCTTGGTCGTGGAGCTTTAGTTGCAGCGCTATCCCTTGCTCAAGCAGTTCAAACAGCAACTCGTCGAGCCATTGTTTGCGCGCCATCAACGGGATGAAACTCGCCGGACCGAGCACGCCGCGGGTTGGGTGGTGCCAGCGGGCGAGGACTTCTACCGCGTCCACCTTGCCCGTACGCAAATCGAACTTGGGTTGCAGATACGCTCGAAACTCTCGGTGCCAGAGCCCACGTAGCACATCATCGGCATCTGGCAAATGAGTGTGCGCTTTGAGTAGATATGAATTTTCAGGCTCTCGATACGGAGCCTGTTGAACTTGGGGGTTTGACACGAGTGTAAGCGGGGATCGATTTGGCATGGAAAGGGTGATCGTTTGGAATACCTCCCAAGTTTAGGTGGGCACCCGCTGACAACACGAAAGACCCATCTGTTGTTCACCCGGCTTTTTTCTGGCGTGATATCAGGATTTGTCTTGCTGGGCACGCAGCATTCACTCCTGACTTAGTGACCGGCTGATCCCCTCCAGTTTCTGGATCAAGGCATTTACCACCTCATACATCTCCTCGGACATCGTGCCTTGCGCACATAAACCCTCGATTTCGATGCACTGCTCAAGCAGGCCCGAGTGATTGAGCAGATACGCGGTGCCCTTGAGCTTGTGTACGATACGTATGACGTCTTGCGGATCGCGCTTTTTCAGCGCCTGATTCAAGGCTCGACACTCGACGCTATTGCTTTGAATGACGTCTTCAGCCATCGCCCCTCGGATGTCATTCAGAGGTGACGACGTAGTTTCCGACGGCTGCTTATCGGTACCCCGTTTTGGAATCCAGCGATTGAGGACAGCCAAGGTGATCGGCTTGGCCAGTGAATGATCCATCCCTGATGCCACGCAACGCTCCAACTCTTCTCGCTGAGCGTCGGCAGTTAACCCGACGATGATGCATGGCCTAACGCGCTGATTGCGTTCGAGCTGACGGATTATCTTGGTCATTTCGTGCCCGCTCAGCTCGGGCATGTTGCAGTCGGTGATCACGATGTCGATCTCATTCTCCTGCCAGAGAGCCACACCTTCCAGACCGTTATTTGCGATTATAGCGCGATGCCCCAGGTAAGACACTTGCTGAAACAGCAGATACTGGCTCGGCAAATGGTCTTCAACGATGAGGACAGTCAGCGGCATATCTTCCACCGGAGCCGAGGGTGCTGCCGGATCAGCGCCAGTCACTGTAATCTCTGCGCTGACGCACTGGAGGTGAACACTGAACGTCATACTGGTGCCAACATCTGTTTGGCTCTCAGCCTCCAGATGGCCTCCCATCAACTCACTCAACGCCAGGCAAATCGGCAAACCGAGGCCCGCCCCCGCATTGCGGTCGCTAACAGCATCGCGCGTGACGAAGAACGGTTTGAAAATCTGATCAATATGTGTGGCCGGAATACCTACCCCTGTATCGCTGACGCTGATCAAAAAATGCAGAGTGCTCTCACTTGATGCCGTTACCTTGCAACGAATGTCGACGCCGCCATACTCAGTGAACTTGATCGCATTGCTCAGCAGATTGGAGAGGATCTGCTTGACCTTCAACCCGTCGACCCAAACCAGCTCGGCAGCCATGGGATCAATGTCCATGCCTATCTGCAGTTGCTTTTGTCGAGCAAGGCAAGAGAACACATTACTCGCCGACTCGATCAGGTCTTTGATCCGGGCGGGCTCGGGCGTCAAGGTCAGCTTGCCAGACTCTATGCGCGAGATGTCCAGAATATCGCCGATAAGAGCCAGCAAGTGGGTCGCTGACTCATAGGCGATGTGTACGGATTGTGCATTGAGCCTGGCGTTATCTTGGCGGGTGAGTACCAGCTCCAGCATGCCAATGATGGCATTGAGTGGCGTGCGGATTTCGTGACTCATGGTGGCCAGAAAAACAGACTTTGTGCGACTGGCTTTTTCAGCGGACTCCTTGGCCACTTCGAGTTCTGCGAGGAGCAGCTTGCGTTGTTTCAGATCGCGCCGCTCGCGCTGAAGGCGACGGCGTTGAAGCATGATCAGCAACCCAGCCACCAGTAGCAACGTGCTCAATACTTCAAAGGATCGCCAGATGTACGAAGCGATCCCCTCCCAGTACATCTCATCAGTAGCAGAGTTGGCGCGCCAGCGTCCGATGATTTGCGGGTAATCCCGAGGAGGTATTTCCAGCATGGCTTTATTGATGATTGAGATCATTAGGCGTTGCTCTTCTGGCGCAGCCAACACGATCTTCGCGTTCTCAAGATCCAGAAGTCCGCCGACTTTAAGACTGGTCTCGTATTTGTAAGACAGGTAGTAACGTGCGACGTTGGACGGCGCCACTACGAAGTCAGCCTTACCTTCACGCACCAGCTTGAAGGCTTCGCCCATAGTGTCCGTTTCTTCAAAGCGTGCACTGGGAAATCGCAGATTTAGCGATGCTGGCAGCAGGTAACCTTTCGCGACAGCGACCGTCGCGGTGCTTTGCTGATCGAGGGCCGCTGTCTCGTCATGGCGCATAACCAACAAGTAGGGCGCTGTGGCCAGGGAGCGGCTGTGCAGGTACGGCGACGGAGCCTGACTGATTTCAGTGAGAATGCCAAGATTCGCCCCGCCGTTGACCAAAAGGTGATTGGTCTCACTCAACGAGCTCACGCGGATAATCTTGAAGCGCAATCCGGTTTTGCGCTCAATGATTCCCAGCAGATCCGAGGCGATGCCATTGAAGCGTCCATTACTGTTGAAAAAGGCATAGGGCGCCAGGTCTTCGCTGACCGCCAGTTTCACTGTGGCGTTGTTATCAAGCCATGCCCGCTCAGCGTCTGTGAGGCGGTCACGAAAGCTGGTGAGGTCACAGTCTTCGACGTCCCCCCAGAGCTGTTGGGCTCTAACCATTGTGCAGCGGTCTACGCCACGCAAACCTCGTGCGAACAGACCTTCCAGAATTAAGTTGTCTTCGCGGATCGCAAAAGAAACGTTGATTTCCTGGGGCGCAGTGTCCTGGTTAACCACCAACTGGTTGCTGAACAACTGGCTAGACATGTAATTGGTGGAGTAGGTATCACCAAGGTAGACCTCCGTGTCGCCGATCAGTACAGAGGCCAGGGCTGCCAAGGGGGAGGCATAGAGCGTGAAAGCACCCTTTCCCCCACTACTTTGATACAAAGTAAGGGCGTCTTGGCTGGCAACTGCGACTCGCGTGTGCGCGTCATGCGTGTTGTATTCATGAAGGTCGCCTCCTTCGGAAAGAAGGGCCAATTCTGTCAGTGCGTAAGGGGGTGTCAGATGTACACCGAAATCTGGAATATCTTGAGGTATGGCGCTGCCTACCAGGTCAATCTGCCCTGCCTGCAACGCGTCATAGGCGGCTTTTGCTGAATCGAACAGCCGTACTTTGAACTCAACGCCCAGCTCACGCTGCATCGCCACTAGATAGTCAGCCGTCAGGCCCTCGTAGCTGTGCTGCTCAGTCAAGATACCGAAGGGCGGGAATGTGTCAGCGGTTACGCCGACAATCAAAGCTTGCTTGTGCTTGAGCCAATCGCGCTCTTGTTGGTCGAGCTGGATTTTCACGCTGTCGAGCGGTTGCCGCGCATGGGGTTGCAGGTCGTCAGCCCCGGCATCATTTGGAATGCAGCAGCCTATCGCCAACAGGACAAAAAAAACGCTGAGTAGTGCAAGTGTCGGTCTCATCAGCTCGGCGTCAAAGGAGATTGTGCTGCTTGGCGATGCTGGCAAGTTCAATTACTGAAGTGACATTGAGCTTCATCAAAATGTTGATTTTATGGCCACTTACCGTCTTGCTGCTCAGGTTGAGCCTACCTGCAATTTCACGGTTGGGCAGCCCATCGGCCAGTAGTTTGAGAACCTGTATCTCACGGTCCGTAAGGCTCTTAAGATCATCAGATGCAACAGGGCCAATTGCACCTGCGAACAGCGGTATGGCGCCCCTTGGAAAGTGCACATACCCCTCAGAAATGGTTTCAATCGCCTTGATCAACTGGGTGATGGGTTCGCTCTTGCTGACAAAACCGCTGGCTCCGGCTTGCAGGCAACGGGATGCGAAAGTTTCTTTGATCTGCGATGTGAACACGAGCACCCGGGTAGCGAACTTCTCTCGCGTGATTCGTTTTAATACTGCCAATCCGTCCATTCCTTCCAGACCGATATCGAGAATTACCATGTCTGGCTTCACTGACGCGATCATCTGAAGCGCCTTGATGCCGTCGAACGCTTCGCCTATTACTTCGTAACCAATCGACTCAACCGCCTGTCGGATGGCGTGGCAGATCACGGGATGATCGTCGACGATTAACACTCTTTTGCTCATAAGCCTCAACTCCGCACACAGTGATGATGGGGGCAACAACCTTCTGAAGTGCGACTCCACTTCCCATCCGGCCAAAAAAAAGCGACCCATTGCTGCCGAACATCTCAGTCGTTAAAAGCGCGATATTCCTTTTTTCGCTGTAAATTATTGCAGGTAAAAGCTTAGCTCGGCATCAGCTTTTCGCTGACTGAGCACCCTGATTCTTCTGCCTCGGGAGCAAGATGCTTCTTGAGGGGCACAAGTGTCTTTGTGCCCGGGTAAAAATCAAGAAAATTCTGGAAATCTCCAGGGTGATTCTCGTGGAAAAATTAAGTGGGTGACGTTAAATTTCGTTGCTTTTGCATTGGATGAAGCTATGCGCAAGGGGATGGGAAAGATCATCGTGCTCAATAGAAACCTCAGTTCTCTTTTCGGATATGCCGAAGTGCTCAATGAGATGGGTTACTACTCTCTCAGTTTATGCACAAATATCAACGAGGTATTCGATCTACTGAAGGCGGGAGAGAATTTCGAGTACTTGGTTTACGACGCGTTTGACTTGAGTAAAGACGCAAACTACTTGGAAATGATCGCTGGATTTTGCGCAATCTTTTCAATCGTTACGGTTTCGGACGTAAACTCCACCCAGCGTCAAAGCGTGATTCTATGGGCTAGAAGCTATGCTATTCCGCTCCGGGGTGTGTTGCAGGCACCACTTCGGTCGGCAGAGCTGTATGAGTTGATCGAGGGCAGTGGACCATACTAGATGTCAGGGATCAGCCCTCGCCACTTGAAATACAGGATCGCAGAGCTGCTCCCAATCTAGGTCGTACCTTCGCTCCTAGCCCAGGGTTTTAAAAACCGCACTTCCGTATAAAAGCCCATTCCCTCCTCACCGCACTCTCAATCAATGACACCGGACAAAAAACACGCTCAGGCTTGAGAGTCTTGTCTTTCAAACCCACCTACCCGAACGATCACTGGTGACGCTATACAATCGCAATGACATCACCTGAATATCGGTAAGAATCGTCTGCCGCGTGGTCATTTTGACTTTGGACGCTCGCCGCGCCGCCAGTCATCGAGCGGGATATTGGCGTAGTGAGGCAGGCGTCCTGAAGATACGCCCTAGGTGGTAACCGCCAACTCCGGAACAAAGAAAATATTTTCTACTACATTTTTCCTTCCAAGTAGTTTTTACCGCCTGATCGCAGCGTCACAGCCACGCTAAGACTTTCAGCAATCGACCTCAAGGATCCTAGGCAGTATATGAGTGTGACTGAAAAGACCGTAATCGATCCCAGTGATTTCGCTTCACTCAATCGCGCATCAATGTCTATAACTGGTAAAGTACGCACCGTTATTTCTCAGGAGGACTGTTTCATGGCCACTAATCGCTCCCAGCGTCTACGCAAAAAACTTTGTGTGGACGAGTTCCAGGAATTGGGCTTCGAATTGAACCTAGACTTCAACTAAGATCTGGCTGATGTCTTCGCCAACGCGTTGAAGCCAGGAACCACAAACGCACTCCATGTTCTCCGGCTCATGACGGATCACACTTCGTAGAAACTGTATCCCCCCACAAGGTGCGCAAGCCATGGTTGGAACGCTTAAAACTATAGCCCTTAAGCTACGGGAGCGTCAGCTCAACCAAAATTCCGGTATATCACTTTCGAACCAACATCACTACCCCGCAAATTAAGCCCTAGCCCTTTACCGAGAGCAGCCACCAGTCACGCTACCGGCGTTTGCTCCATTAAGCGCAAGCTACAAACAGCCAGAAGATTGGCTACATAGCGGATAATAGTGTCCACGTTTAGGTGAACGCCACGCCTGCGTATGGCGAAGCCGACTAGATGACTTTGCCGGACGCATACCTTCAACCTCCATGCAGTGTCAAGGTAACTCATATTTCTTGGTGGTCTTCGTTCATCGGTTTGCCGAGGAAAATCCGCTGGTGATTCCACGCCCCTAAAAGGCCGCGCCAATTTTTGATGAGCGTCATGAGTTAAAACTCAAAACGCACACCACCAACCTAGACGCAAGTCTTAGTAATTATTTTGTCTAGGCCAATAACGGTTGATGTCGTAGTCCAAAAAACAATGCGGTCAATCAGTCTGGACTGAAATTTTATATCCGGAATATATACATGTCCGCCCGCAAAAGAACTCTCGATTTCCCCAGCAATTTGATAATTCATATCTCGCCCTTCTACATTGAAGGTACTTTGTAACCTTCCGCTAAACTCCCTTAGGAGATACAAAATAAAGGTTTTCACTTCTCTCTGCATTTTAGTTTCTCCCTACATAAGTCAGGTAGTTTACTAATGCTTACGCATAGAGCTCTGCGTGATTTTCCCCCAAAACCTGTAGGAATTTTCTCAACGTTTTCATTCGTTCGCCCTTTACGCAACAACACAAGTCATAACTCACCCTCCAGAACGAGCGGCTATAGCGACCACGGAATATTAGTGCCCGAAGAAACTGCTTTGCCAGTCGCCCGATCAGGTATCGAATCCGACTCCAACAAGGGGGGCGGTTTGAGTTTGGGAACTGTTTTTAAGCGATGATCCAATTAGGGGCGCTCCTATCCGTGACCTGGAACATCCATAAGGGCCTTAGGAGGCGATGGCGCCTGAAACGCTGTGGGTAGTGCCTGACCGAGGTTACTTCAAAAGCGAAGAAACCCTAGCTTGTCACGATGCAAGCATCACCACTTATGTGCCCAAGCGGATGAACTCTGGAGCAAAGGCTGGCGGACGCTTCAATTACGATGCATTCATTTATGACACAGTGAAAACGAATACATTTGCCCGGCTGGAGAAGCGCTCATTTGGCGCTATACCAACATAGAAAAAGGCTTGAAGTTGCACCGTTACTGGAGTTCAAAGTACGACGGCGCTGAAACGAAATAAACCGTAGCTGATGTTGTCAGCTACGGGAAGCCTTCAGCGCACCTGGGTCACCAGGTGTAGCGATAACCCAGCGTTACACCCCACGGCTGCTCAATTAAATTACCTTTGCCGTATTCGGCATCCAATGAAATTTTGCTGCTCTGGCTTACCTTGGCAACGCCACCAAACCCAAGCTCTACACGATTGCCTTTGAGCCCCGCATCAAGGTCAGCGCCGTTGACGGCAACCTTACTCTTGCCAGCATGTTCAGTGATGTAAGAGGCCTTTATGTAAGGCTGCACGGTCATGCCGTTTTCGAGTTGTATATTTCGACCAAATCGCGACCCGATACGGCTTTGCAGCGAGTTTAGATCGTCGGTCTTGACCTTCAAGCCATTGCTCGCGGTATAGCTCGCGCCTTGGATACGGAATGCACTCAACGCTACTTGCGGCTCGACACTCCATCCGCTGTCAAGGACGATGTGTTTGCCCAATTCGATGCTGACGCCTGTGCCGCTGGTGTCGTAGGAACCTTTCACCGAGTTGCCCAAATTGGTGGGCGTTTTGATCTTGTGATTCAAACGGTCATACTTGAGGACGCTATCGACGTACACGCCGCTATCATCGACATAGGTCGCATAGGCACCTACCATTTTGCTATCGATTTCGCCGGACGCACCTTCGCCGAAGTTCAGGCTAGATTTGGCCGTACCCACCATGCCACCTACATAAACTTTACCGGCGTTAAGCTGAATAGCTTTGTCAGCACCAATTTCCAAGCCACTGATATTCTGGTGGAAGGCACGACTGGAGTTTTCGCTGACATCCAATTGCTTTCCAATTGCACGGGTCCATACACCACCCTCGTCTTTGCCCAAGCGCAAATCACCCAAACGACTCACTACCGCGTTCATTTGAGAGTCCCACATGGGCACACTCGCAATGTGAGCTGCAACGGCAGCATTTGCGCCTTTCGAAAGAGTTTGTGGGCTGCCCTTAAGATTAAGGCCTGCTGTGTGTAAAGTCGTTGGTAGGCTTTCGACAGACGGAGCGGCAGCCTGCGCAGCGGTGGCCACAGGGGGCGTTGGCAGATTTTCAACGGCCGGAGTGGTTGCCTGCGCGGTGGTGGACGCAGGGGCGGTTGCCAGATTTTCAACGGCCGATGTGGTTGCCTGCGCAGTGGTGGGCGCAGGCGCGGTTGGCAGATTTTCAACGGCCGATGTGGTTGCCTGCGCAGTGGTGGGCGCAGGCGCGGTTGGCAGATTTTCAACGGCCGATGTGGTTGCCTGCGCAGTGGTGGGCGCAGGCGCGGTTGGCAGATTTTCAAC
>NZ_JARIXR010000041.1:0-40610 GCF_029269205.1 Pseudomonas sp. 1912-s
AGCCCCAAAGTAAGCAAAGGGCTCTGCCCCGCCTGTCGGCACCTCGCCTAGGCTCGGTGTTCCCTCACTCCGGCGATGCTCCGCGGGCCGCCGCGATGGGCCATCCTTGGCCCAGCGCGGCTAAACCGGCGTCCTGCCGGTTTACCCGCTCCGCACCACCTGCGTTCGGCCTCGGGCTTATTGGGGCAGTCAGAGCCAGATCAAGATCAAAAGCAAGAGCACAGCGGCCTACAGGCCGGCTTGAGTGGTAGAAGCCAGATCAAAAGCCAAAGCGAAAACCAAATCTGAAACGGATGCAGCTCTGCTTTTCTGTGGGAGCTGGCTTGCCTGCGATGCAGACACCTCGGTTTTTCAGGTACACCGAGGCGATGCCATCGCAGGCAAGCCAGCTCCTACAGTTGGACCGTGCCCGCTTTAGATTTTGATTTTGATTTTGCCTTTGCTTCACACCACTCAAGCCGGCCTGTAGGCCGCTGTGCTGTTGATCTGCTTTTGATCTTGATCTTAGGCGCCCCGTTAAACCACGCTGGCCGAACGCAGGTGGTGCGGAGCGGGTAAACCGGCAGGACGCCGGTTTAGCCGCGACGGGGCAGGGACGCCCCGTCGCGGCGGCCCGCGGAGTAGTGCCGGAGTGAGGGCACACCGAGCCTGAGCGAGGTGCCGAGTGGTGGGGCAAGAGCCTTTTGGTTACTTTTGGGCTCTTTCAAAAGTGACCCGCTGTAAGAGCGGAACCCATAGCGGCCATCACCCAAATAACGGATATACACCCAACCCCCAAAACCACCCCGCCCAAGATTTTTTCAACCCAAGGGGAATAAACCCAAACCCTCGCCCGTTCTATCCCCAGAACATCTTCAACGAGGGCAGTACGATGGACCTCTCCACCCAAGCGCAACCCCTTGATTTCACAGCGCTGGCCCACCCGATGGGCGACACCGCCCCCTGTGGCGAGAACGTCGAATACGACCCCGACTTCCTCCTGCTGGAAGAAGAAGCCCTGGGCAAACCCGAGGTCCAATACGGCGACACCATCACCCAGGCCATCGAGCCCAACTGGAAACTCGTTGCGTCCCTGGCCTTGCCCCTGATGCAACGCAGCCGGGACCTGCGCCTGGCCATGTGGCTCACCCGCGCCGAGCTTAACCTGCATGGCATCCACGGCCTCAACGCCGGCCTGGGCCTGATCGAAGCCCTGCTGATCCACTGCTGGGACGGCCTGCACCCGCAGCTCGACCCGGACGACGACCACGACCCCCTGCTGCGCATCAATATCCTGGCCTCCCTGTGCGAACCCACCGGTTTGCTGCGCGACCTCCTCGACACCCCACTGGTCAGCACCCGCAGCCTCGGCCAATTCAGCCTGCGGGACCTCGACCAGGCCAGCGGCGAGCAGGGCAGCAGCGACACCCTGGCCCTTATCGATGGCGCATTCGCCGATGCCGAGCCCGACACCCTGCGTGGCATCGAAGCCGCCCTTACCGAAGCCCTGCAACGCAGCCAGCACATCGAACAACGCCTCACGGAAAACGTCGGCGTGGGGCGCGCCATTGACCTCAGCGGCCTGGCCAACGTACTGCGCCGCGCCGCCGAAGCCGTGCGCCGCCGCTTGCCTGCAAGCGAAAACCCGGCAACCGGCGTCGACGCTCACCCGGCAACCGCCGCAGCCCCACAGCCGGCCAGAGGCGAGATCAACAGCCGCGAAGACGCGCGCCAGGCCATCGACCGCCTGTGCACCTATTTCAACACCCACGAACCCGCCAGCCCCGTGCCGTTCCTGCTGCAGCGGGCGAAGAAACTGATCGACAAGAACTTCATGGAATTGCTGCAAGACCTCGCCCCCGACGGCCTTGCACAACTGGCGCTGGTCAGCGGTATCCGCCCCGGCAACGACTGACCTTCCCCTATCAACCCTCACACTGGAGCTATCCCGTGGCCAAAGAAAGCAGTCAAAAGTTCATCGCTCGCAACCGCGCACCACGCGTCCAGATCGAATACGACGTGGAAATCTACGGCGCGGAAAAGACCGTGCAGTTGCCCTTCGTCATGGGCGTGTTTTCCGACCTCTCGGGCAAACCCGCCGAGCCGTTGCCGCCGGTGGCCGAGCGCAAGTTCCTGGAAGTCGATATCGACAATTTCGACGACCGCCTCAAGTCGATGAAGCCACGGGTGGCGTTCCAGGTGCCCAACACCCTGACCGGCGAAGGCAACCTGCCGGTGGAGATCACCTTCGAAAGCATGGACGACTTCACCCCGGCCGCCATCGCCCGCAAGGTGCCGAGCCTCAACCAGTTGCTGACCGCCCGCAGCCAGTTGTCGAACCTGCTGACATACATGGACGGCAAGGTCGGCGCTGAAGAATTGATCGCCAAGCTGCTGAGCGATCCTGCGGTGATGCAAGCGCTGAGCAGCGCGCCCCAACAACCCGAGTAACTGATTTTTCGCTGACTCTGCCGGCGCCTCGTTTGCCCCGGTACGGGGACGCTTTTGCCCAAATTTCAAGGATACCGTCATGTCCACTACGCAATCGGAACAGTCAGGACTGCCACAAGGCGCCGCCGCCTTTGATGCCGGCGACTTCGCCAGCCTCCTGCAAAAAGAGTTCAAGCCCAAGACCGACAAGGCCAAGGAAGCGGTGGAAACCGCCGTGCGCACCCTGGCCGAGCAGGCGCTGCAAGGCACGCACCTGCTGTCCAATGACGTGCTGGGCACCATCGAAGGGCTGATCGCCGCCCTCGACCAGAAGCTCACCGAACAAGTCAATCACATCCTCCACCATGAGGAATTCCAGGGCGTGGAAAGTGCCTGGCGCGGCCTGCATTACCTGGTCAACAACACCGAGACCGACGAGTCGCTGAAGATTCGGGTGATGAACATTTCCAAGAACGAAGTGCACAAGACCCTGCGCAAGTTCAAGGGCGTGGCCTGGGACCAGAGCCCGATTTTCAAGAAACTCTACGAAGAGGAATACGGCCAGTTCGGCGGTGAACCCTACGGTGCGTTCGTGGCCGACTACTACTTCAACAACAGCGCGCCGGATGTGGAGCTGCTGACCCAGATGGCCCGGGTCAGCGCCGCCGCCCACTGCCCGTTGATCACCGCCGCCGACCCCAGTGTGATGTTGATGGAGTCCTGGCAGGAGCTGGCCAACCCGCGGGACCTGACCAAGATCTTCCAGACCCCGGAACACGCCGCCTGGCGCAGCTTCCGTGCCAGTGAAGACTCGCGTTATGTGGGCCTGGCGATGCCGCGCTTCCTGTCCCGCGCACCCTATGGCGCCAAGACCAACCCGGTGGAAGATTTCGACTTCGAAGAAACCACCGACAGCGCCGGCTCCCGGGATTTCACCTGGGCCAACGCGGCCTACGCCATGGCCGTGAACATCAACCGCTCGTTCAAGCATTACGGCTGGTGCTCGCAGATTCGCGGCATCGAGTCCGGGGGCGCGGTGGAAGGCTTGCCGGTGCACACCTTCCCCACGGATGACGGTGGCGTCGACATGACCTGCCCCACCGAAATCGCCATCAGCGACCGCCGTGAAGCGGAGCTGGCGAAGAACGGTTTCATGCCCCTGGTGCACAAGAAAAACAGTGACCTGGCGGCGTTCATTGGCGCCCAGTCGATGCACAAACCCGCCGAGTACGACGACCCGGACGCCACTGCCAACGCCAACCTGGCCGCGCGCCTGCCGTACCTGTTTGCCACCTGCCGTTTCGCCCACTACTTGAAGTGCATCGTGCGCGACAAGATCGGCTCGTTCAAAGAGCGCAACGACATGCAGGTGTGGCTCAACAACTGGATCGGCCGCTACGTGGAGCACAACCCGGCCACTGCCACCGACGCCGACAAGGCCCGCAAACCCCTGGCCGGCGCGGAAGTGGTGGTGGAAGAGATCGAAGGCAACCCGGGTTACTACGGCGCCAAGTTCTTCCTGCGCCCGCACTACCAGCTCGAAGGCTTGACCGTGTCCCTGCGCCTGGTCTCCAAACTGCCGTCGACCAAGGCTTCTTGATAACACCTTCCTACCCCAACCAAGGTACTGACCATGATCCTGCTTAACTTTAAAGGCAAACAAATCAAAGGCACTTCCACTGTCGAGGCGCACAAGGACTGGATCACCATCGACGCGATCCAGATGGGCGTCGGCCGGGCGATTTCCACCAGCGGCGGCGGTGCCGACCGTGACACCAGCAACCCGTCGTTCTCGGAAATCTCCCTGACCAAGGCCACCGACCTGGCCTCGGCCGACCTGTTCATGGAAGCGGTGTGCGGCAAGAGCCTGGGGGATGCCGAGATCCACTTCATCCAGACCGGCGGCCCGGACAAGAAGCAACAGGTGTTCCTCAAGATCATCCTGGGCAAAGCCATCATCAGCTCCTACTCCGCCAGCAGTAACGGCGAACGCCCGAGCGAAACCATCTCCATCAACTTCACCACCATCAGCTACGAGTACGACTCCTTCACCGGCGACACCGTGATCACCGGCACACCGAAGAAGTGGGACCTGGAAGCCAACGCCAAAATCTGACCCCGCTGCCGCCCCCCTGTAGGAGCCGGCTTGCCGGCGATGAGGCCGTTGAACCGTTCGGTGTTCTCGAGATGGCCATCGCCGGCAATCCGGCTCCCGCAAGGTGGCGCGTTCAAGTGATGGAGATTCATATGACCCCGATTCAAGGCCAACCCCATGGCTGAACTCACCAGCCGCGAACGCCTGCAGCCGTCCTTGCTCGATCGCCTGAGCGATGACGACACCGAGCACGCCGTGGAGCCCCGTGACAAGCGCATCTTGTCCATGACCGGCCTGCGCAAGGCGGTGCTGCGCGATCTGGGCTGGCTGCTCAACAGCACCAGCCTGGGCAGCTTTCGTGAACTCGGTGGTCACCCCCTGGCCGCGCAATCGGTCATCAATTTTGGCTTGCCGGATTTGTCCGGCAAGACCGCCGCCGGCCTCGACCGTGAAGAACTGGCCCGGCGCATCCGCCAGGCCATCTGGGATTTCGAACCCCGGATCCTGCGCGACAGCCTGCGTGTGGTGCCGCTGGGCACCAGCGCCATCCCCAACCAGATGGCCTTTGAAATCCACGGTGAACTCTGGGGCCAACCGCTGCCCGAGCGCCTGTACCTGAAGACTGAACTGGACCTGGAAGCCGGTGAAGCCAGGGTCTTTGATATCGAGACAAGGGACGTGCGGTGAACGCCAAACTGCTGCGCTATTACGAACGTGAACTGGCCCACCTGCGGGAAGTCGGCGGTGAATTCGCCCGTGACTACCCCAAGGTGGCCGGCCGCCTGGGGCTGGAGACCTACGCCTGCGCCGACCCTTACGTCGAGCGCCTGCTGGAGGGTTTCAGCTTCCTGGCCGCGCGGGTGCAACTGAAGATTGACGCCGAGTTCCCGCGCTTTACCAATCACCTGCTGGAGCTGGTGTACCCGCAATACCTTGCGCCCACGCCGTCGATGGCGGTGGTGCAATTGCAGCCGGACATGAGCGAGGGCAGCCTGGCCGCCGGCTTCAAGGTGCCGCGTGGCACGGCCCTGCACAGCCAGTTGGGCAAGGGCGACCAGACTGCGTGCGAGTTTCGCACCGCCCATGACGTGACCCTGTGGCCGGTGGAGCTGGCCGAGGCGCGGTACTTTGCCTGTGGCAGCCAGGTCGCGGGCATCGACCTGGCGCGCCTCGGCGGGGTGAAGGCCGCGCTGCGCCTGCGGTTGCGCGCAGGCGCCGGGATGACCTTCAGCGACCTGGCCCTGGACACGCTGGCGCTGCACATCCGTGGCGGCGAAGCCTTGCCTTCGCGCATCCTCGAACAACTGCTGGCCCAGGCCGCCGGGGTGCTGGTGATGCCGGTGCAGGAGCATGTGGACTGGCACCAGTTCCTGCCCAGGACCGCGATTCGCGGCCTCGGCTACAGCGACGAAGAAGCCTTGCTGCCCACCGGCGCCCGGTCGTTCCAGGGCTATCGGCTGCTGCAGGAGTACTTCGCCATGCCCCAGCGTTTCCTGTTTGCCGAGCTGGGCGGGCTGGCCAGCAGCGTGAGCCGCTGCACCGCGGAACAACTGGACGTGATTGTGCTGTTCAAGAAGCTCGACCCGCTGCTGGAACAGAGCCTCAACGCCGCCAACTTCGGGCTGTATTGCACCCCGGCGATCAACCTGTTCCCGATGCGCACCGAGCGTGTGCACCTGTCGGACCAGCAGTCGGAATACCACGTGATCCCCGACCGCACCCGGCCGATGGACTACGAGATTTACCAGGTCGAAGGCGTCACCGGTTATGGCAGCGGCGCCGAGGCGAGCCAGACGTTCGAGTCGTTCTACCGGGCCAACGACCTGCATGCGCGCACGCCGCCCAAGGCGTTTTACCAGGTGCGCCGGGACACGCGGCTGCTCTCGGAACAACAACGCCGCCAGGGCCCGCGCTCCAGCTACATCGGCAGCGAATTGTTCCTGTCCCTGGTGGACGCCCAGGAGGCGCCGCACCGCAGCAGCCTGCGCCAATTGGGCATCGACACCCTGTGCAGCAACCGTGACCTGGTGCTCAGCATGCCGGTGGGCAGCGGCAAGACCGACTTCAGCGTGGAGTCTGGCGCGCCGGTGCAGGCCGTGCGGTGCGTGGCCGGGCCCACGGTGCCGGCGCCGTCGTTTGCCGAAGGTGAAACGGCCTGGCGGCTGGTCAGCCACTTATCCCTCAACTATTTGTCGTTGCTCGACCAGGACAAGGAGCAGGGCGCCAGCGCCTTGCGTGACCTGTTGCGCCTGTATTGCCGGATTGACGACGAAGCCGCTCACAAGCAGATCGAAGGCCTGCGTTCGGTCAGTGCCGAAAGCATCGTGCGCCGTCTGCCGTTGCCGGGGCCAATCACCTATGGCCGTGGCTTGCAGATCAGCGTGACCCTCGACGAATCAGCGTTTGAAGGCAGCGGCGTGTTTATCCTCGGTTCGGTGCTGGAGCAGTTTTTTGCCAAATACGTGTCGCTTAATTCCTTCACTGAGACGGTGATCAAAGGCACCGCCCGTGGGGTGATCATGCAGTGGCCGGCGAGGGTGGGGCGATGCGAGATCCTCTGAGCCTGCTCAGCGCCCTGGAAGCGCACCCGGCGCGGTTCGATTTTCACGGGGCCCTGCGTCAGCTGGAGTGTGCCTTCCCGCACCTGCCACGCATCGGCCAGGCGGCGCGCCCGGCGGATGAAGCGGTGCGTTTCGGCCAGCAACCGTCCCTGGCATTCGAACCGGCAATGATCGCCAGCCTCATGCCGGGCGCCACGCCGAAATTGCTGCTGAATTTTTTCGGTTTGCTGGGGGCGAACGGGCCGTTGCCGATTCACCTGAGCGAATACATTCGCGACCGCCAGCGCAACCTCAATGACCCGACCCTGGCGGCGTTCTGCGACGTGTTCCATCACCGGCTGATCAGCCTGTTCTACCGCGCCTGGGCCAGCGCCCAGCCGGCCGTGAGCCTGGACCGTCCGCAGGCGGACCGCTTTGCGCAGTACCTGGGTTCACTGATCGGCATCGGCATGCCGTCGCTGCTGGGCCGCGACACGGTGCCGGACGTGGCCAAGCTGCATTTCGCCGGGCGCCTGGGCCCGCAGACCCGCAATGCCGGCGGCCTGGCGGCATTGCTGACGGACTACCTGCAAGTGCCGGTGCAGGTCGAGCAATTCGTCGGCCACTGGATGACCTTGCCCGCCGATGGCCTGTGCGCCCTGCGCAGCGGGCCCGACGCGCCGGTGTTGGGCCAGACCACGGTGATGGGCAAGAAAGTCTGGAACACCCAACACAAATTCCGCCTGTTGATCGGCCCGCTGGACCTGGAACAGACCCGCCGCCTGCTGCCGGGGGGCGACAGCCTCAAGCGCGTGCAGGACTGGGTGCGCCAATACGTCGGCCTGGCCATGGACTGGGACGTGAACCTGATCGTCAAGAAAGAACAACTGCCTGGCTTGCGCCTGGGGTCTGCGCCGTTGGGCTGGACCAGTTGGCTGAGCAGCAAGGCGCCCCTGGCGGATGACCGGCAATTGCTGATCAACCCGCGCATTTCTCACACTTCTCAAGGACCTGCCCATGGCTGATATCAGTCGCGTCGCGCTTTTCGGCAAACTCAACAGCCTGTGCTACCGGGCGATTGAAAGCAGTACTGTGTTCTGCAAGATGCGCGGCAACCCCTACGTGGAACTGGTGCACTGGTTGCAGCAGATCCTGCAACTGACCGACTCCGACCTGCAGCGTCTGATCCAGCATTACTCGCTCGACCCGGCCGTGCTGGCGCGAGACCTGACGGCGGCCCTGGACCGCTTGCCCCGTGGCTCGACCTCGGTCACTGACCTGTCGTCCCAGGTGGAGGAAGCGGTGGAGCGCGCATGGGTCTACGCGACCCTGATGTTCGGCGAGTCCCAGGTGCGCTCCGGGCATTTGCTGCTGGCGCTGCTGAAAACCCCGGGCTTGCGCAATGGCCTGTATGGCGTGTCCCGGGAGTTCAACAAGATCGGCATCGAAGACCTGAGCGAACAATTCACTGCACTGCTCAAGGACTCGCCCGAGGCGCAGATGACCGCCAGCGATGGCTTCCAGGTGCCCGGTGAAGACGCCGGCGCCCTGGCCCCGGCGGCCATGGGCAAGCAGGAAGCGTTGAAGCGCTTTACCGTCGACCTCACCGCGCAGGCGCGAGATTCGAAGATGGACCCGATCGTCGGCCGCGACGAAGAGATTCGCCAGGTGATCGACATCCTGATGCGCCGGCGCCAGAACAACCCGATCCTGGTGGGCGAGGCCGGCGTGGGCAAAACCGCTGTGGTCGAAGGCTTTGCCCAGCGCATCGCCCGGGGCGACGTGCCGCCGAGCCTCAGGGACGTGCAATTGCTGGCCCTCGACGTGGGCTTGCTGCAGGCCGGGGCGAGCATGAAAGGTGAGTTCGAACAGCGCCTGCGCTCAGTGATCGACGAGGTGCAGGCCAGCGTCAAACCGGTGGTGTTGTTTATCGACGAAACCCACACCCTGGTGGGCGCCGGCGGTGCCGCCGGGACGGGCGATGCGGCCAACCTGCTCAAGCCTGCGCTGGCCCGTGGCGCCTTGCGTACCATCGGCGCCACCACCTTTGCCGAGTACAAAAAGCACATCGAAAAGGACCCGGCCCTGACCCGGCGTTTCCAGACCGTGCAGGTCGATGAGCCGGACGAAGCCCGCGCGTTGTTGATGTTGCGGGGCATCGCCCAGACCATGCAGCAGCACCATCAGGTGCAGATTCTCGACTCGGCCCTGGAAGCGGCGGTGCGTTTGTCCAACCGCTACATCCCGGCGCGCCAATTGCCAGACAAGGCTGTCAGCCTGATCGACACCGCCTGTGCCCGCGTCGCCATCAGCCTGCACGCCACGCCAGCCGAGGTGGATGACAGCCGCCGCCGGATTGAATCCCTGGAAACCGAACTGGCGATCATCGAGCGCGAAACCGCGATTGGCGTCGATACCGTCAGTCGTCGCGCGTCCGTCGAGGCGTTGTTGGTGACTGAGCGCGAACGCCTGGATGGCCTGGAAAGCCGCTGGGACAACGAACTGGCACTGGTGGAACAGATTCTGCGCCTGCGCAGCCAACTGGCAGACGCCACCGAGGGCGAAAGCGGCCTGGCGGAGTTGCGTCAACTGCAGGACGAACTGGCGGCGCAGCAGGGCGAAAACCCACTGGTGCTGATCAGCGTCGACGAACAGGCGGTGGCCTCGGTGGTGCAGGACTGGACCGGCATTCCGGTAGGCCGCATGGTCAAGAACGAAATCGAAAACGTGCTGCGCCTGGCGGATCGCTTGTCCCAGCGCATCATCGGACAAAACCACGCCCTGGAAATGATCGCCCGGCGCATCCAGACCTCCCGCGCCGGCCTCGACAACCCCGGCAAACCGGTGGGCGTGTTCATGCTTGCCGGCACCTCTGGCGTGGGCAAGACCGAGACCGCGCTGGCCCTGGCGGAGTCGTTGTATGGCGGTGAACAGAACGTCATCACCATCAACATGAGCGAGTACCAGGAAGCCCACACCGTCTCCACCCTCAAGGGCGCGCCACCGGGTTACGTGGGGTACGGCGAAGGCGGTGTACTGACCGAAGCGGTGCGGCGCAAGCCCTACAGTGTGGTGCTGCTGGACGAAGTGGAGAAGGCTCATCCGGATGTGCACGAGCTGTTTTTCCAGGTGTTCGACAAGGGCTGGATGGAAGACGGCGAAGGCCGGATCATCGACTTCAAGAACACCCTGATCCTGCTCACCACCAACGCCGGTACCGCGTTGATCAGCCGCCTGTGCCGCGACCCGCAGGCCATGCCCGCGCCCGATGACATCGCCAGGGCGTTGCGCGAGCCGCTGCTGGAAGTGTTCCCGCCTGCCTTGCTCGGGCGCCTGGTGGTGATCCCGTATTACCCGCTGAGCGACGCGATGCTCGGCAGCATCATCCGCCTGCAATTGGGCCGTATCGCAAAACGCATCAGCGAAGGCCACAAGGTCCCGTTCACCTTCAGCGACGAAGTGGTGCACCTGATCGCCAGCCGCTGCACCGAACTGGAAAGCGGCGGGCGAATGATCGACGCGATCCTGACCAACTCGATGTTGCCGGCCATCAGCACTGAATTCCTCAACCGCCTGCTGGCGGGCACGCCGGCGACGCGGGTGCAGGTGAGCGTAGACGCCGGTGAATTTGCTTACGTGTTCGAGGAGCAGTGAACCAATGCCTTATGTAGCGTGGAAAACCCCGATTGCGATGAAGTGGTTCCGGGTCGCGAAGTTCAAGCAGCGCTCGCAACTGACCAAGAATCCTTACCTGCAAGCCATGCCCAGCCTGGCCGGCGGCGCCTGTGTGGGCGCGACCTTCGCCTGGTTGAACCGGCACCTGCAGGCGCCGGCCGAGTCGGCCACCCACCGGTGTGCGTTCCTGAGCCGGGACGACACCTGGTGCCGGATCGAAAGCTATTGCAGTGCATTCAATACCACCCTGATCCTCGATAACACCCGGCGCATCAAGGCAAACCTGCCGAACATCTGCGGCCTGACCGACAGCTCGTCGGTGGAGGCCCAGGGCTTCGAGGGACTGGCGACCCTGGCCCAGCACATCGACAGCACACAACCGGGCTACTACGTCTGGCTGTTCACCTTTGAAGGGGGCGGGCCTTCCCACGTCTGCGGTATCTACGCCGACCGCAACTGCATGACGTTCTTCGACCCCAACTCGGGTGAGTACCGCGTGGGCCCCACCCGCAAGCTCGATTTTTTCAAGATGCTCTACAAGCACTACCTCAATTACCTGTCGGGCGCGGGTGTGCGCAAGGAAATGAAGTTTGACGAGCACTACCTGGTGCAACTCGGCGCTTGAGTGGGAAATCAGCCGCGCCACGGAATAAACCCGTGCGCCCGGCTGTTGTGTCTACGTTCCTCAACTCTCAGGGAGACACACGATGCCCCGGATCAATAGTGCATTCAGCTGCCGCAAAGTGGACTTTCAAGCATTCCGCGAAGCCCTTGGCGAGGCCGGCATGCTGGCGGAGTCGCCCGCCGCGCAGGAAGTCATTGCGACCATGAACACCATCAGCACCGCACGCTCCAACGACACCCCGCAAGAGCAAGCCAAGGTTGCGTATTTCGCCGCCTATGAGGGCGAGGATGCGGTGGGGTTGATGGTGATGTTCAAGGAAGGCCCCACCTGGAAGATCGAAGACGTGTTTGCCGGAGTGGCGGGCAGCGGGCTGGGCTCGACCCTGGCGGCGTTTGGCATGGACTACGCGATCAGTGACTACGGCAACAAACCCAATTGCGAGATTCGCCTGACCTCCCTGGATGCGGCCTCGTGTGCGTTCTGGAAAAAGATGGGCTTTGTGATGCTGCCTGGGGTCGCAAGCGGACACGGCGGCATGATTTACCGCGTGCCCAACTCCCGCCCGACCACACCGCTCTAGGTAGAAAACCACCATGGCAACCACCCAAACCCGGCGCGAAATCCAGGTCACCAGCGTGCTCGGCGCCGATGTGCTGCTGTTCCGGCGCATGCAGGCCCGGGAAGGCCTGTCGCAGCTCAGCGAATACACGCTTGAGCTGTACAGCGAACGCGCCGACCTGAATATCGACGACCTGCTGGCAACCCAGATGAGCGTGGCGGTGGACCTGCCCAAGGGCGGCAGCCGCTATTTCAGCGGGCACGTCAGCCACTTTTCGTTTACCGGACGCCAGGGCCGTTTTGCCACGTACACGGCGGTGTTGCGTCCGTGGCTCTGGTTTTTGACCCTGGCCACTGACTGCCGGATCTTCCAGGAACTGAGCGTGCCGGACATCCTCAGGCAGGTGTTCGCCCCGTACACCATCGCCGATGTCGATACCTCGGGCCTGAGCGGCAGCTACAAGGCGCTGACCTACTGCGTGCAGTACCGCGAAAGCGACTTCAATTTCGTCAGCCGCCTGATGGAGCAGGAGGGCATCTACTACTTCTTCAAGAGCGCGGCCGGGCGCCACACCCTGGTACTGGCCGACTCTTATGGCGCCCATTCACCGACACCCGGGTATGCCCAGGTGCGCTTCATGCCCGCCGAAGACCACACCATGCGCGAGAGTGAAGTGATCTACGACTGGCGCATGAGCGGTGACGTGGAACCGGGTGGCTACACCTTGCAGGATTTCGACTTTGAAAAGCCGTCGGCCAACCTGGTGGCCAAGTCCACGCTGGCCGGCAGCTACCCGCAGGCGCGCCACGAACGCTACGACTATCCGGGCAAGTACACCGAGCGCAAGCAGGGCGAAACCTATGCGCGCACGCTGATCGAGTCCCTGCACACCGGCACTCAGCGGGTCACCGGCGCCACCCGTGCCCGGGGCTTGTTTCCCGGGGCACTGATGACCCTGACCGAACACCCGCGCAGCGAGCAGAACGCCCAGTTCCTGTTGCTGGAGGCGCGTTATGCGTTGTCCTCGGACACCTACGAGCCGACACCGCCGGCCCATCCCGCGCCGGTGCTGACCTGCGACTTCACCGCCTTGTCCAGGCAGCAGCAGTTTCGCGCGCCGTGCAGCAGTCGCAAACCGCTGATGCAGGGCCCGCAGACCGCCAGGGTGGTGGGCAAGCAGGGCGAGGAAATCTGGACCGACAAATACGGGCGGATCAAGGTGCAGTTCCACTGGGACCGCGAGGGCAAACAGGACGAAAACAGCTCGTGCTGGATTCGCGTAGCCCAGGGCTGGGCCGGCAAACGCTGGGGCAGCCTGTTCACCCCGCGCATCGGCCAGGAAGTCATCGTGAGCTTTCTGGAGGGCGACCCGGATCAGCCGCTGGTCACCGGCAGCGTCTACAACGCCGAGACGATGCCGCCGTATGCCCTGCCGGAAAACGCTACCCGCTCGACGCTCAAGAGCAACTCGTCCAAGGGCGGCGGTGGCTACAACGAGCTGCGTTTTGAAGACAAGAAAGGTTCGGAGCAGGTGTTCCTGCACGCCCAGAAAAACCTCGACCAGCGCGTGCTCAAGGACTCCCTGGACTGGGTCGGTGGCGACCGCCATTCCAAGGTCGACCAGGACCTGCGGGAGAAGGTCGGCGGCGACCGGCACTCTTCGGTGGGCGGGCATCGCAATGAGAAAGCCACCGGCGATGTCTCGATGTCGGCCGGCACCAACATGATCATCAACGGCGGCCTGAAAACCGGCGTCACGGCCGGCATGGACATGTACATGAAGGGCGGCATGAACGTGGTGATCGAGGCGGGGGCGACCATCACCCTGAAAGTCGGCAGCACCTTCCTGACCCTCACGCCGGCCATGATCATCGCCTCGACCATTCCGATCCCGCTGCCCGAGGCCGCCTCTGCGGCGACTGCGCTGGCGCTCACCGCTGCCACCGGCCCTGCCGGGGTGCCGCTACCACCGAAGGAGGCCGACGATGGCAAGTAACCCCGTGAATTTGATTCTGCTGGTCCGCAGCTACCGCGACCAACCCATGCCCGGTGACGTGATCTGCCGGTTTACCGACGCCGGTGGTTCGATTGGCCGTGGCCCGGACAACGACCTGACCCTGGACGACCCGGGCAAATACATCTCCCGCATCCACGCACGCCTCGAATGGCGCGGCGAGCAGTTCTACCTGACCGACACCGGCAGCAACCCCAGCCTGGTCAACGAACGCCCGCTGGGCAATGGCCGTGAGCGGGCGCTGGAGGAGGGCGACCGCCTGGTGATCGGAGATTACGGGCTGGAAGTGCGTCTGGAGCAACCGGTGGCCGAGGTGCAGGACGACGCCCTGGCCACACGCATTTTGCCCCCGTTGTTCGTGCCGCCGCCTGCGCCCGTGGCCGCACCGTTGCCACCGCTGGAGGTGTATCGCGAGCCTGAGGTGGTGGCGCCGGTGGTGCTGCATGACGCCCTGGCCGGGGCGAGGATTCTGGAGGGCGAGTCGTTGTTTGATGGGGCCGTGCCGCTGTCTGACCCGCTCGGGTTGAACCTGGCAGGACGGGTGGAACCACTGTTTCGCGGCACCGAAAGCGACCACGTGGCGCCGCAGATGCAGGCGTTTGTGATGCCGGTGATGCAGGTGGAAGCGCAGGTGATCCCTGATGACTACGACCCGTTGCTGGGTGTCTCCACACTCCCTGTAGGAGCCGGCTTGCCAGCGATGGACGTTAACGATGACGCGGGCTTGCAGGATGAACGTGTCGCGCTTGAGCCTTTCGCGAGCAAGCTCGCTCCTACAGAAGAGCGGGCAGTGCCAACCGGGGACGACGCCGTCTTCCAGGCCCTGCTCCAAGGCCTCGGCCTGGAAAACCTGCACACCACCCGCACCCCGGTCGAACTGGCCCACCTGGTGGGCGAGCTGCTGCGCACCGCCACCGGCGGCACCATGGCGGTGCTGATGGCCCGGGCCCTGACCAAGCGCGAAAGTCATATCGACATGACCATGATCGGCGCCCACTCCAACAACCCGCTGAAGTTTTTCCCCGACCCCCACAGCGCCCTGACCCAGATGCTCACCGCCGATTCCCCGGCCTATATGCGCCCGGTCAAGGCCATGGGCGCGGCATTCGACGACCTGAAGGCCCACGAGCTGGCGGTGATCGCCGGCATGAAAGCGGCGCTGGGCGCGGTGGTGCAGCGTTTTGACCCGGCCCGGGTCGAGCAACGCCGCACCACCCACGGCGCCCTCGACAAATGGATGCCGGCCCGGCGCAAGGCACGCTTGTGGGACCGCCTGGTGGAGCGCTACGAGGACCTCGCGCGGGATGCCGATGAGGACTTGCAGCGCCTGTTCGGTGAGTTGTTTTCGGTGGCTTATGAAGAGCAGGTCGCGCGGTTGCGCACCGGCCAATGAGAAGAATTTATGTCCTGGAATAACAAAGTAGTCTGGTCCGAAGGCATGTTGCTGCAACCCCAGCACCTGCAACAACACGACCGTTTTTTGCAGGCCCAGCTTGAAGCCCGGGTCGGTACCTTGCGGGCCTACGCCCATGGTTTTTCAACGCTGCACATCGACCCGCAGCAATTGGCCCTCGGTAAGTTGTCGTTGCTGTCCTACAGCGGCGTGTTGCCCGACGGCACGCCGGTCGGCCAGCCGTTCGACGATGAAATGCCGCTGCCCCTGGAGATCCCCGCAGACGCCCGTGACCTGAAGGTGGTGCTGGCGCTGCCGAGCCTGCGCCCCGGCGTGGCCGAGGTCGACGACAACCCCGGCTTCGAAAACTTCGCCCGTCACCGCAGCAGTGAGTACGAAGCCTGGGACAGCAACGGCCTGGACAGCAGCGCCCTGATGAGCATCGGCAAACTGCGCCTGCGCCTGGCGTTTGAAGGGGACGTGGCCGATGCCTACACCACCCTCGGCATCGCCCATGTGGTGGAAAAACGCGCCGACAAAACGGTGGTGCTCGACCGCGATTATTGCCCGCCCTGCCTGGACATCCGTGCCGCCGAGCGCCTGGGCGCGTTTGTCGACGAATTGCTCGGCCTGTTGCAGCAGCGCGGTGAAGCCCTGGCGGCCCGCCTGAACCGGCCGGACGGCAGCGGCGCGGCGGAGATTGCCGACTTCCTGCTGCTGCAAGTGCTCAACCGCAGCCAGCCGTTGGTGCGCCACCTGGCGGCCATGCGCGGCCTGCACCCGGAGCAGTTGTACCGCGACCTGACGGCCCTGGCCGGCGAACTGGCGACCTTTACCCAGGCCGACAAACGCGCCTCGGCCTACCCGGTGTATCGCCATGACGCGCTGGCCGAGACCTTCGCTCCGGTGATGCTCGACCTGCGCCGCTCGCTGTCGACGGTGATGGACGCCCGCGCCATCGCGATTCCCCTGGAAGAGCGCCAATACGGGATTCGCGTGGGGGTATTGCCCGACCAGGAGTTGCTGCGCTCGGCCACGTTCATCCTCGCGGTGCAGGCGCAAATGTCCGCCGAGAGCGTGCGCAACGGCTTCCCGCCGCAGGTCAAGATCGGCTCGGTGGAGAAGATCCGCGACCTGGTCAATCTGCAACTGCCGGGCATCGGCCTGCGCCCGCTGCCGGTGGCGCCACGGCAACTGCCGTTCCACGCCGGCTTCACCTATTTCGAACTCGACCGCAGCAGCGACTACTGGCAACAGCTGAGCAATTCGGCGGGGTTTGCCATGCACATCGCCGGGGTCTTCCCGGGGCTGGACATGCAGTTCTGGGCCATTCGGCGCTAAGGCAAGGTGACTGACGTGAATGACACTTTCGATAGCACCCAGGACCCGGACCGCACCCTGCTGATCCCAACGCCGGGCGGGCGGCGGGTTGCGCCTGCGGTGGCGCCCGTGGCCGACGTGCAGAGCGCCGCCGTGGTGCTCAAGGGCCTGGGCCTCAACCCGCTGGTGAGGGCCGCCAACCTGTTGCTCGACCTGGTGGTGCCACTGCGCATGCTGACCGCCATGCCCGACATGGAAAGCCTGCGCCAGCGGCTGATCCAGGCGATGCAGGCGTTCGAGGCCCAGGCCCGGGCCAGCCAGGTGGACGTCGAAACCGTGGCGGCGGCGCGTTACGCGCTGTGCACCCTGGTGGACGAAACCATTTCCAGTACGCCGTGGGGCGCGGGAGTGTGGGGCAGCCGCAGCCTGTTGGTGACCTTTCACAATGAAGCCTGGGGCGGCGAAAAATTCTTCATGATTTTGCAGCGCCTCAGCCAGGACTCGCGCACTCACATCGACGTGCTGGAGCTGATGTATTTGTGCATGGCCCTGGGGCTGGAAGGGCGTTACCGGGTGTTGGACCGCGGCCTGGATCAGCTGGGCCTGTTGCGGGAACGCTTGCTGCAACTGATCAACCAGCAACGCGGCAACCGTGAGCAGGACTTGTCGCCACGCTGGCGCGGCGCCGAAGCGCCCCAGGCGTCGATGTTGCGCCAGGTGCCGGTGTGGGTGCTGGCGGCGGTGGCGTCGGTGCTGCTGCTGAGTGCGCAGTTGACCTACAACTGGCTGCTTAACCGCGCTTCCGATCCGGTGTTCGCGCAACTGGGGGCGATCCGTGTGGTGTCGCCGCTCAAAGTGGCGGCGCCCGCCACGCCTGCGCCGGTGCGCCTGTCGGGGTTCCTCGCGCCGGAAGTCGCCCAGGGCCTGGTCACGGTGAAAGACAGCGCCGACCGCTCGGTGATTACCCTGCGCGGCGACGGTGTATTCGCTTCCGGCAGTGCCGAAGTGGCGAGCAATTTCGACGGTTTGCTGGCCCGCATTGGTGATGCGCTGGCAACGGTTCCGGGGGATGTGGTGGTGGTCGGGCATACCGACAATGTGCGGCCTTCGGCGACTTCGCGGCTGGGTTCCAACTTTGATCTGTCCCAGGCCCGGGCCAAGACCGTTGCACGCTTGCTCGCGCAACGGGCGGGGCCGGCCGAGCGTTACCGCAGCGAAGGCCGGGGTGAAACCGAACCCCTGGTACCCAATGATTCAGCGGCCAATCGTGCACGCAACCGCCGTGTCGACATCACCGTGCTGATCCCTTCCCAGGCGCAATAGACCATGAACCTGTCCTCGTTTTTTTCGTTGTTATGGTCGCCGGTGGAGCGCTTCATCCTGTGGTTGCTCAAGCCGTGGTTGCTGTCGCTGATCGGCGTGGCGCTGTTGTCGCTGCTGGTGTGGTACGAAGGCCCGCTGCTGGCGTTCAATGGCAGTGAGCCGTTGGCCCCGGAAGCCCGGCGCTGGGGCTTGATCAGCGTGTTTGTGCTGGTGTGGGCGGGCTATTTTGCCTGGCGGTTGTGGCGTGCCTGGCGGGCGAATCGCGGGTTGATGGCGGGGGTTGCCGAAGCGCCGGCGGGGGTACGCGAGTCCCAGGCCGAAGTGAATGAACTGGGCGAGCGCATGCGTTCGGCCATGGCGGTGCTGCGCAAGGCCAACCCCGGCTGGAAGATGAGCGGGCAGTACCTGTATCAGTTGCCGTGGTACATGTTTGTCGGCGCGCCGGGCAGCGGCAAGACCACCGCGCTGACCCATTCCGGCCTGCAATTTCCCCTGCGCGAAGCCATGGGTTCCGGGGCCATCGGCGGGGTGGGCGGCACCCGGCATTGTGACTGGTGGTTTACCGATGAAGCGGTGTTGCTCGACACGGCGGGGCGCTACACCACCCAGGACAGCTACACCGAAGTGGACAAGGCGGCCTGGGGCGGTTTCCTCGACCTGCTGAAAAAACACCGGCGCCAGCGCCCGGTCAACGGGGTGATCGTGGCCCTCAGCGTCAGCGACCTGTTGCAGCAAACCGAAGCCCAGCGCCAGGCCCAGGCCTTGGCGATTCGGGCCCGGATCAATGAGCTGTATGAACGTCTGGGCCTGCGGTTTCCGGTGTACGTGATCATCACCAAGTGCGATTTGCTGGCGGGTTTTTCGGAGTTTTTCGAGACCTTTGGCCGGGAGGAGCGGGCGCAGGTATGGGGTGTGACGTTCCCGTTGCAACAAGACCCGAAAGCCGACAGCAGCCTGGCGTCGTTCCCCGCCGAATTCGATGCCCTCGAACGCCAGCTCCAGGGCCGGGTACTGGAGCGGGTGCAACAGGAGCGGGACCTGTCGCGCCGGGCCTTGCTCTACAGCTTCCCGCAACAGTTCGCCAGCCTGGGCGAAGGGCTCACGCGGTTTCTCAACAGCGTCTTCGAGGCCAACCGTTATCAGGAACCGGCGCTGCTGCGGGGCGTGTACTTCACCAGCGGCACCCAGGAAGGTAGCCCGATTGACCGGGTACTCACCGCCCTGGCGGCCTCATTTGGCCTGGGCCGCAAGGTGCTGGCGCCGAATGTCGCCAGTGGCCGCAGTTACTTCATCACGCGTTTGCTGCGGGAAGTGATCTTCAAGGAGGCCGGGCTGGCCGGCGTCAATCATCAGGAAGAGCGTCGCCGCCGCTTGCGGGCGCGGGGCGGGCGGATCGTCGCCGGGGCGGCGTTTGTCCTGCTGTTGCTGGGCATGACCATCAGCTACAACCGCAACCTGCAATTGATCGCCGACTCGGCCACCGCCGCGACCAACGTCGCGCAACTGGCCAAGGAACTGCCGGCCGAAGGCGACGTGCTGGTGACCTTGCCGTTGCTCAATGCCGCCCGCGCGCTGCCCGGTGGCTACAGCGAGGGCGACACCAGCGTGCCGCTGCTCAGCCGCATGGGCCTGTACCAGGGCAACAAGCTGGGCGCGGGCGCGGTGACTTTGTACCGCCGCCTGTTGCGCAGCACCTTGCTGCCGCACATCGTGGCGAACATGGAAAACGCCCTGCGCCGGGGCGACGCCAGCAACCAGGAGTTCCTCTACGAAACCCTGCGCGCCTACCTGATGCTGGGTGAGCGGCAGTTCTTTGATGCCGCGTCTGTGCAGGCGTGGGTCGATGTCGATTGGCGTCGCGAGCTGCCCCAGGCCACCCCGGCGCAGTTGCAGCAATTGTCCGATCACGTCTCGGCGCTGCTGGAGGCCGACGATGAAGCTGAACCGGTGCCACTCGACAGCGCCCTGATTGCCAAGGTGCGCCTGGCCCTGGCGAGTATGCCGCTGTCCCAGCGCATCTATAACCGGGTCAAGCGCCAGGTGGATCAGGAGCATTTGCCCGAACTCAGCGTGAATGGCGCGGTGGGCCGGGATGTGTCGTCGCTGTTCACCCGGGGCAGTGGCGAGCCGTTGTCCCGTGGGGTCAGCGGCGTGTACCGCATCGCCGGCTACCGCGAGCTGACCGACAAGACCCCGCAAGCCGTGGCTGACATGGCCAAGGACAGCTGGGTGCTGGACCGTCAGGAGTCGGCGCAGATCGCCGGCGGCAGCGCTGCCATGCAAGCCGCGGTGCTGGAGCTGTACTACGCCGATTACATCCGCCAATGGGACACCTTCCTCGCCGATGTGCACCTGGTGCCGTTGACCAGCCTCGGCCAGGCGTCCCTGGTGACCAACGTACTGGCGGCAAACGATTCACCGCTGCGCGCGTTGCTGCTGGCGGTGGCGAAGGAAACCACCCTGGAAGGCGCATTGACCTCGGCCGCCAGCAAAGACACCGACCAGCGCGTGCGCGACAAAATCGCCGCCGCCACGCAAAAGCTCCAGGCGGCCCTGGGCAACGACGCCCCGGCCCCGGCGACGGATGCCGGCGCAAACCCGGTGGACCAGCACTTCGCCGCGCTCCATCGCCTGGTGGGCAACGGCACCCGCCCGCAACCGGTGGATGAGGCGCTGGCTGCGCTGAAAGACGCCGGCCAGTACTTCGACAGCGCCGATGCCGCCCGCCGCAGCGCCGCGCCGGCACCCACCGGTGAAGTGCTGGAGCGTTTGAAACGTGCCAGCGACACCCAGCCGGCACCGTTGTCGACGTTGCTGCGGGATGTGCAATCCGGCGGCGCCGCGCTGACCCTGGGCAACGAAAAGGCCCGGCTGAATGCGTTGTGGGAAGCCTCCGGCGCACCGTTCTGCCGGGCGGCGATTGCCGATCGTTATCCATTGGTGCGTAGCTCCAGTCGCGATGCCACCGCCGATGACTTCGGCAAATTCTTTGGCCCGGGCGGGCTGATGGATGATTTTTTCAGCAAGAACCTCGCGGCCTATGTCGACATGAGCGGCAGCCAATGGCGCTGGCGCTCCAGCGGCGTGACGCCGTTGAACATCTCCCAGGACGTGCTCAACCAGTTCCAGCGCGGGGCGCGCCTGCGGGACATGTTCTTCGTGGCCGGGGCACGCCAGCCGTCATTGCGCTTTGACCTGAAAGCCCTCAGCGCCGACCCGGCGTTGACCAAGGTCACCCTGGACATCGACGGCCAGCCGGTGGTGTACGACGCGGGCAACGTGGCGGACTTCACTAGCATCAGTCTGCCGAGCGGCAAGGCCGGTGGTCTGGTGCGGCTTGAAGCGACCCCCGCGCTGGTCAGCCCGCTGCGAGCCGATGGCCCGTGGGGTTGGCTGCGGATGATGGACAAGGCGGCGGTGAGTGCCCAGGGTGAGTTGCTGCAATTGACGTTCACTGTGGAAGGGCATCGGGTGGTGTATCAACTGCGGGCCAGCAGTGTGATCAACCCGTTCCGGCGTGATGCGCTCGAGGCGTTTCACTGCCCGACGACGTTATAGGGATTGGGCATGGACCAGCAGTTGACGGGGTTTTTCGGCAAGGTTCCCAGCCATGGGGACTTTGTCAGCCGACGTTTGCCAGAGGCTTTTTTGCGACCTTGGGATACGTGGCTGCAGAACGGTTTGCAGCACAGTCGCGAGCGGCTGGGTGAGCGCTGGCTGGAGGTTTATTTGTGCAGTCCGGTCTGGCGCTTCGCCTTGGCGGCGGGAGTGTGTGGCGATCAGGGCTGGGCCGGTGTCATGTTGCCCAGTGTGGATCGGGTAGGGCGCTATTTTCCATTGACGGTGGCGGTGGCGAGCGAAGACGTGCCGCTGTTCGCGCGGCTTGAGCAGGATGGCGAATGGTACGCGCAGGCCGAACGGTTGGCGCTGTCGACCCTGGTTGAGGGGTTCACGATGACTGCGTTTGATTCGGCGCTCAGGGCATTGCCGCCGCCGTCACCCCTTATCCGGGGGGAAGAGGGTGCGGCGGCGGGGCATTCGTTGTTCTGGACTGAAGGCTCGCCGTTGTTGGCGCCCTCGACGGTGGACGTTGCGGGCTTGCCTGGCGCCTCGACATTCGTCGATATGCTGGCGGGGCGCAGCCAGGTGTGAGGCTACACCTGGGCCAGCGAGGCGACAGCGCTCTTGGGGAGTGTCGGGGTTTCGAGCGCAGGTGTGGCATTCGAAGCTATTGCAGGCTTCGCGTTGGCCGGGAACTCGGCACGGTCTGCGAATGTTTGCTGAACGGCAGGGACGAAAACCTCGGCGCTTTTTGGAACGGATTCCTCCGGGGTGGCCACCGCAGGTTTGTCTTTGGTTGCTGATTTGAGCAGCTTGTCGGCCCCAAAGGCCGCACCGCCGCTGATAGCGCCCAAGCCCACCGCTTTCAGAATCGGCATGGCCAGAGCTTTCAAAATATTCAATAGGGCGCCCATGGGTCTTTTCCTCTCATCTGGTTTTGTCTGGCGGCCTTGATAGCCGCTCGTCCTTCTGTGTCAAAAACAGCGCCACCGGTTCCAGGCCCTCTTGCGCCGATTCAATTTCCTTGCTAGCTTCTCGCAAAATGTTAACGATAACATTTGCTCTAAAAATAAAAACAAAACAGAGAATCTCGCCATGAAAATGCTTCCGAAAACCCTGTGTTTGTTGGCTTTAAGCATCAATCTCGGTACCGCCGGCCTGGCCTGGGCCGACACCAAACCCGCGCCCATCCGCATCGGTGCGTCCTTCCAGGAAATCAACAACCCTTACTTCGTCACCATGAAAGACGCCTTGCAGGAAGCCGGGGCGACCATCGGTGCGCAGTTGATCATCACCGACGCCCGCCACGACGTGTCCAAGCAGGTCAGCGACGTCGAGGACATGCTGCAAAAGGGCATCGACATCCTGCTGATCAACCCCACCGATTCCGTTGGCGTTCAGTCCGCCGTCAAGTCTGCCCACGCCGCCGGCGTGGTGGTGGTCGCGGTCGATGCCCAGGCCGAAGGCCCGCTGGACTCCTTCGTCGGTTCGAAAAACTTCGACGCCGGCTTTCAGGCCTGTGAATACCTGGCCAAGAACATCGGCGACAAAGGCAACATCGCCATCCTCGACGGCATCGCCGTGGTGCCGATCCTGGAACGCGTGCGCGGTTGCAAAGAGGCCGTGGCCAAGCACCCGGACATCAAGATCGTGAGCATCCAGAACGGCAAGCAGGAACGTGACCAGGCGCTGACCGTCACCGAAAACATGCTGCAGGCCCAGCCCACCCTCAAAGGTATTTTCAGCGTCAACGACAACGGCTCCCTCGGTGCGCTTTCGGCCATTGAAGCCAGCGGCCTGGACGTCAAGCTGGTGAGCGTCGACGGCGCGCCGGAAGCCATCAAGGCGATCCAGAAACCCGGCAGCAAGTTCATCGCCACCTCCGCGCAATACCCGCGTGACCAGATCCGCCTGGCACTGGGCATCGCCCTGGCCAAGAAGTGGGGCTCCCAAGTGCCCGCCACGATCCCGGTGGACATCACCCTGATCGACCAGGCCAAGGCCAAGGATTTCAGCTGGTAAACCGCCCAGGCCCCACGCCTGGCGTGGGGCACAGGTCATCCATCTGAATGCGAGGTCGGCGGTATGAGCAGTCTTCTGAAGCTGGAAAATATCTGTAAGCGTTACCCGGGGGTGCAAGCCCTCAAGGCGATCAACCTGGAAGTACAGCGCGGCGAGATTCATGCCTTGCTCGGGGAAAACGGCGCGGGCAAATCGACCCTGATGAAGATCCTTGGCGGGGTCGAGCATCAGGACGAAGGGCAGATCCTGATTGACGGCCAGGCCCGGCAGTTCGCGACCTATCGTGATGCGATTGCCGCCGGTATCGGCATTGTGTTCCAGGAATTCAGCCTGATTCCCTACCTCACAGCGGTGGAAAATATCTTCCTCGGCCATGAGCTGAGCAACCGTTTTGGCCTGTTGCGCAAGCGCGAAATGGTCGAGACGAGCGAGGCGTTGTTCAAGCGCCTCGGGGTCAGCATTGACCTGCAATGCGCGGTCAAGCACCTGAGCGTGGCCGAGCAGCAGTTCGTCGAGATCGCCAAGGCCCTGGCCCTGGATGCGCGGCTGCTGGTGCTCGACGAACCCACCGCCACCCTTACGCCGAGTGAGGCCGAGCTGCTGTTCGAGATCATGCGCGAACTCAAGCGCCAGGGCGTGGCGGTGATTTTCATCTCCCACCACCTGGAGGAAATTTTCCAGGTGTGCGACCGCATCAGCGTGCTGCGCGACGGCGGCAACGTGGGCGTCACTGACGTAGCCGACAGCGATATCGACCGCCTGGTGGAAATGATGGTGGGGCGCCGCCTGGAATGCAGCTTTCCGCCCAAGCCCACCGCCGAACGCGGCCCGCTGTTGCTGGAAGTCAAAGACATCCAGCTGGTGCGCAACGGCCCCCACAACCACTTTGAATTGCACAAGGGCGAGATTCTCGGCTTTGCCGGCCTGGTGGGTTCCGGGCGTACCGAATTGGCCCTGGGCATGATGGGCGCGCTGCCGTCGGTGAGCAAAGACGTGTGGCTGCGGGGGGAAAAAATCACCCTTGACGACCCGGCCCAGGCCTTGGCCCACGGCATCGGCCTGCTGCCGGAAAGCCGCAAGAGCGAAGGGCTGATCACCGATTTCAGCATTCGCGAAAACATCTCCCTCAACAACCTGCCCAAATACCAGAACGCCAGCGGCCTGATCGACAAGGACAAGGAGTGCGCCAGCGTCGAAGCCCTGATGCGCCAGCTGTCGATCAAGGCGCCCAGCGGCGAGAGCCGGGTGTTCAACCTCAGCGGCGGCAACCAGCAGAAAGTCGTGATTGCCCGCTGGATCAACCATCACTGTGACGTGCTGGTGTTCGACGAACCCACCCGTGGCATCGACGTCGGCGCCAAGGCGCAGATCTACGCACTGATGCGCAGCCTCACCGAGCAAGGCTACGCAATCATCATGATTTCCTCGGAACTGCCGGAAGTCATCGGCATGTGCGACCGCGTCGCCGTGTTCCACAAGGGCGCCATCGTCAAGGTACTGGAAGCGTCTGCCGTCAATCCTCAAGAGGTCATGCGCCATGCAACAGGGGGCTCAAGTGAATACGTCCATTAATGCCGTGGGGCCGGGCCGGCTGCGCCTGAACCTGGCGCGCTTGATTCGCTCGCCGGCGTTTTATCCGTTTGTGGGGCTGCTGGTGGTGACGCTGGTGATGATCTTCGCCAGCGACAATTTCCTCACTGCCAACAACCTGTCGAACATTGCGCGCCAGGTGTCGATCAACGCGATTATCGCGGTGGGCATGACCTGCGTGATTCTCACCGGTGGCATCGATTTGTCGGTGGGGCCGGTGATGGCCTTGTCCGGCACCCTGACCGCCGGCCTGATGGTCGCGGGCTTGCCGCCGGGCCTGGCGATTGGCGCCGGGATGCTGATTGGCGTGGCCTTCGGCATCGGCAACGGGCTGTTCGTCGCCTACCTGCACATGCCGCCGATCATCGTCACCCTCGCGACCATGGGCATCGCCCGCGGGTTCGGCCTGATGTACACCGACGGCTATCCGATTTCCGGCCTGCCGGAATGGTTTGGTTTCTTTGGTCGCGAAAGCCTGTTCGGCATTTCGGTGCCGATCCTGATCATGCTGGTGACGTACCTGGCGGCGTATGTGTTGCTGCAACACACCCGCATCGGCCGCTATATCTACGCGATTGGCGGCAACGAGGAAGCGGTGCGCCTGTCCGGTGTGCGGGCGGCACGCTTCAAGTTGCTGGTGTACGGCATCAGCGGTTTCACCGCCGCGATTGCCGGGCTGGTGCTGACCTCGCGCTTGATGAGTGGCCAGCCGAATGCCGGCGTGTCGTTCGAACTCGACGCGATTGCCGCCGTGGTCCTGGGCGGCGCCTCGATTGCCGGCGGGCGCGGGGTGATTGTCGGCACCTTGCTTGGCGCCATGCTGCTGGGGGTGTTGAACAACGGCTTGAACATGCTCGGGGTCTCGCCCTACGTCCAGAGCGTGATCAAGGGCGGGATCATTTTGCTGGCGATCTTTATCAGCCGTCAGCGCCACAAGTAAACCGGTTATCTCCACGCGGCCATGGCGGCCGCGATGGGTTCTCTCATGCTCAAGAAAGGTCCGCACATCATGGAAAAGCACAACGAAATGCAAGCCGTCGTCTGCCACGGCCCTAAAGACTACCGCCTGGAACGCATCAGCAAACCCCAGGCGCGGGTCAATGAACTGGTGATCCGCATCGCCGCCTGCGGCATCTGCGCCAGCGACTGCAAATGCCACTCGGGCGCCGCGATGTTCTGGGGCGGCGACAACCCGTGGGTCAAGGCACCGGTGGTGCCGGGGCACGAGTTTTTCGGCTACGTGGTGGAAGCCGGCGAGGGCGCCGAAGAGCACTTTGACGTGAAGGTCGGCGACAAGGTGATCGCCGAGCAGATCGTGCCATGCGGCAAGTGCCGCTTCTGCAAATCCGGCAAGTACTGGATGTGCGAGGTGCACAACATCTTCGGCTTCCAGCGTGAAGTGGCCGAAGGCGGCATGGCCCAGTACATGCGCATCCCCAAGACGGCCATCGTGCACAAGATTCCAGAGTCGGTGTCTCTCGAAGATTCGGCACTGATCGAGCCGATGTCCTGCGCGATTCACACCGTCAACCGGGGTGAGATCCAGCTGGATGACGTGCTGGTGATTGCGGGTGCAGGCACTCTGGGCCTGTGCATGGTGCAGGTGGCGGCGCTGAAGACTCCGAAGAAACTGGTGGTGATCGACATGGTCGATGAGCGCCTGGAACTGGCGAAGAAGTTCGGTGCCGATGTGGTGATCAACCCGTCCCGGGACAACGCCCGGGAGATCATCAACGGCCTGACCGACAACTACGGTTGCGACGTGTACATCGAAACCACCGGCGTGCCGGCGGGCGTCACCCAGGGCCTGGAATTGATCCGCAAGCTCGGGCGGTTTGTCGAGTTCAGCGTGTTTGGCGCCGAGACCAGCGCCGACTGGTCGATTATCGGTGACCGCAAGGAACTCGACGTACGCGGCGCGCACCTCGGGCCGTATTGCTACCCGGTGGCCATCGACCTGTTCGAACGCGGCCTGCTGACGTCCAAGGGCATCGTGACCCATGACTTCGGGCTGGATAGCTGGGCCGAGGCCTTTGAGTTGGCCAACTCGACCAAGTCGATCAAGGTGCTGCTGAAGCCGGTGGTCTGAGATGAACTACGTGATGGGTGTGGACATCGGCACGCAAAGCACCAAGGCGCTGCTGGTGGACGGTGACGGTACGATCATCGCCCAGCACAGCCAGGGGTATCGCGTGGACACCCCTAAAGTGCGCTGGGCCGAGCAGTGGCCGCAGGTGTGGCTGGACGCGGTGGAGGCGTGTGTTGCCCAGTGCATGGCCAAGGCCGGCGTGGCGAAAGAGCGGGTCAAGGCGCTGTGCATCAGTAGCCTGTACGGCGGCTCCGGGATTGCCGTGGACGCCCAGATGAAGCCGCTGCACCCGTGCCTGATCTGGATGGACCGGCGCGCGGGCGAACAGGTGGAGTGGGTGCGCGAGCACGTGGACCTGGAGCGGCTGTTCGCGGTCACCGGCAACTCGGTGGACAGCTACTACGGCTTCACCAAGATGCTCTGGCTCAAGCAGCACCAGCCGCAGGTGTGGGCCAATACCCGCTACCTGCTGCCGCCCAACAGCTACATCAACGCGTGCCTGACCGGTGAGGTGGCGGTGGATCACAGCAGTGCCGGCAATATCGGCGGCGTCTACGATGTGGCCCGGCGAGGCTGGTCGGCCGAGATGCTGGCGGCGCTGGATATCCCGCTGGCGATGATGCCGGAGCGCTTGCTGTATTCCGGTGAAGTGGTCGGCGGTTTGCTGGAGGCGTGGGCACCGCGCCTGGGCTTGCAGGCCGGTACGCCGATCCTCGCGGGGGGCGTGGATGCGGCCATGGCGACCCTGGCCGCCGGGGTGACCCGGCCGGGCAATCATGTGGCGATGATCGGCACCAGCATGTGCTGGGGTTATCTAAACCAGCAGGTGGACGCGCGGCATGGCCTGGTGAGCATGCCCCATGTCTATAACGGCCATCAGGACCTGTACATCTTCGGCGGCGCGATCACGGCCGGGGCGTCGGTGAGCTGGTTCCGCGAACAGTTCTGCCAGGCCGAAGAGCAACAGGCGAAGGACACGGGCCAGGACAGTTTGTGGCTGCTGGAGCAGAGCGCCGCGAAGATCCCGGCGGGCAGTGAAGGGCTGCTGTTCCTGCCCTATCTCATGGGCGAACGCAGCCCGGTGTGGGATGACCGGGCCAGCGGCAGCTTCGTCGGGCTGAACCTGTATCACAGCCGTATCCACCTGTACCGCGCGGTGCTCGAAGGGGTGAGTTTTGCCCTGCGGCACAACATCGAAGCGGGCACCCGTGGCGCGCACTCCCTTGACCCGCGATTGATTGTGGTGGGCGGGGCCAGCCATTCGGATTTGTGGATGCAGATTATCGCGGACATCACCCATTACCCGGTCTACACCATCGTGCAAGAGGTGGAAGCGGCGTTGGGCGCGGCGTTGTTGGCGGCCCATGCGGTGGGGTTGGTGGATGACCGGGAGATGCAGAAGGGCTGGGTACAGCTGGAGCTGCGGGCAGAGCCGGAGGCGGGGAATGTCGGGGTGTATGACCGGGCGTTTGCCGAGTATTTGAAAGTGTACCCGGCGTTGAAACCGGTGATGCACAGCCTGCAATTGAATTAAGCGAACACTGATCCAAATGTGGGAGCGGGCTTGCGGTGGCGAGCGGGCTTACTGTGGTGAGCGGACTTGTTGTGGTGAGCGGGCTTGCCCCGCGCTGGGCTGCGAAGCAGCCCCATCAATCTGTGGTGAACCGGGCGGGGGACAAGCCCCCTCACCACAGCAAGCCAGCTCCCACATTGGATCTTCATTGTTTCCGGGATACCTGCCATGAACGCCACTTTTGATTTTACCCACCAGCGCATCCTCGTCACCGGCGCCAGCAGCGGCATCGGCCGGGAAATAGCCCTGCAACTGATCGCCAGCGGTGCCCAGGTGTTTGCCCTGGGCCGCGACGCCCAGGCCCTGGCCCGACTCGGCTGCGAAACCCTGTGCCTGGACATCGCCGACAGCGCCGCCCTGGACCTGGCCCTGCAAGGCTTGCCGCCGATGCACGGCCTGGTCAACTGCGCCGGCATCTCTCGCCTGGAACCCGCCGCTGCCATCAGCGCCGAAGCTTTCGACCAAGTGATGAACGTCAACGCCCGCGCTGCCGCCCAGGTCGCCAGCCGAATCGCCGCAGGGATGATTGAAGCGAAGATCGCCGGCAGCATCGTCAACGTCTCCAGCCAGGCCTCACTGGTGGCGCTGGACGATCACCTCGGCTACTGCGCCTCCAAGGCCGCGCTGGACGCCATCACCCGCGTGCAATGCGCCGAGTGGGGGCGTTTCGGGATTCGCGTCAACAGCGTCAACCCCACCGTCACCCTCACGCCCATGGCGAAAATGGCCTGGTCGGCGCCCGCCAAGCGCGATCCGGCATTGGCGGCGATTCCGTTGGGGCGGTTTGCCGAAACGGCGGAAGTGGCATTCCCGGTGCTGTTCCTGTTGAGCGACGCCGCCAGCATGATCAGCGGCGTCAGCCTGCCGATCGATGGGGGCTACACCAGCCGCTAGCCGTTCTCCAGCTTGCCGGCGATCACCACCTTGTCCCGCGGTTTGTGCGGGTCTTCGAGGCGGTCCAGCAGCAGTCGCACCGCGCTGCTGCCGGCCAGCGACGCGTCGTGGGCCACACAGGCAATCGGCACGCCGAAGATATCGGCGAAGGGGAGGCGGTCGATGCCGCAGATGGTCAGGCTGTCGTGGGGAATGTTGTGCATGCGCAACGCGCGCAAGGCGCCGAGGGTGATCAGCTGGTTGAAGCCCATGATCGCGTCCGGCGCCGTGTGTTCGGCCAGGTAGTCGAGGGTGTGCAGGTAGGAGGGCATCAGCGTGTAGTCGCCGGCGCACACCTCGACGTGCACTTGCGGGTGATCGGCCAACACTTCTTTCAGGCCTTTGAGGCGTTCCATGGTGATGCGCGAATGCTCGGGCCCGGTCAGCACCAGCAGGCGCTTGAGGTTCGGGGTTTGCCGCAGCAGGTACTGCGCGGCCTCGATGCCGCTGTGGTAGTTGTCCAGCACCACGCGGCTGAACGGGCTGTCGTGGATCGTGCGGTCGAGCAGCACCACCGGCGTCTTGCCGTTGCCCAGGCGCTCCAGATAATCCGGCTGGTAGCTCGGCTCATCGGAGACCGGCGACAGGATGATACCCGCCACGCGGTAGCCCAGCAGGGTGTCGACCGCCTTGCTTTCCAGCTCTTCCAGCTCGTCGGTGTCCACCAGCATGATGGTGTAGCCGTGCTTTTTCGCCTCGCGGGAAATCGCCTTGATCATCTCGCTGTAGAAGGGGTTGTCCACCGAGGCGGTGATCACGCCGATGATCAGGCTTTCGCTGCGCTTGAGCCCGCGGGCAAACGCGTTGGGCACATAGTCCAGCTCCCGCGCCACTTCGAGAATCCGCGCCAGGGTGGCGGGCTTGACCAGGTCAGGCTTGCTCAGCGCCCGGGACACCGTGATGGTGGTCATGTTGACCCGTTTGGCGATGTCGCTGATGGTGACGGACTTTTTCTTGTTCATCGGCAGGGGGAAACCAGGAGAAAACAACCTGAGGCTACCATGGGCACGGCTTCAAATCACCGGATCCCAGCGCTGCGACCAATCCTTTTCCGCCTCCACCACCGCCCGCAGCAAGCCCAGCGCCTGCTGCAAAACCGCTGAATCGCGCTCCCGGGAATACACCAGGTACGTCGGGAAGCTGAACTCCGGTGCCTTGGGCACCCGTTCCATCACGCCGCTGTCCAGGTAGCTCTGCACCACCCGCGTGCGGAAATACCCGGCGCCGCCGTTTTCCAGGATGTACTGCAACGCCAGCGGCCCCAGGTTGAAGCTCAGGGCGGCGCGGGCCTTGTCCGGCAGGGCCGCGTCGTGCTGCTGGCGAAAGCCCTGGCCCCAGTCGATGTACACGTAGGGCTCGGGCCGGGCCGCCAGTTGCACCAGGATCAATTTCTCTTCCAGCACCTGCTCCACCTGCAGCCCCGGCCAGTACTGCGGCTGGAACACCAGCGCGGCATCCAGCACGCCCAGTTCCAGTTGGCGCAGCAGGTACTCGCCTTCGCGAATCTCCGTGCGCAGGGCGTAGCCCGGAATGTGCTCGCGCAGGGCCTGGGCCCAACCAAGCATCAACGGGTTGCACAGGCTGACTTCGCCCCCGATGTGCAACACGTTGCGGTAGCCCTCGGGCAACGGCAGGTCGCGGCGGGCGGCTTCCCAGGTTTGTACCAGCTGGTTGGCGAAGACCACGAAGGCCTCGCCGTCCGGGGTCAGGCGGGCGCCGGCGCGGTTGCGCACGAACAGCGTGCTGTTGAGCTGGCTTTCGAGATTTTTGACCCGGGCGGTGATTGCCGTCTGGGTGACGTGCAGCTTCTCGGCCGCCGCGGCGAGGCTGCCGCAGCGGGTGATTTCGAGGAAGGTGCGTGCCAGTTCGATGTCCATGAAACCCCCGGGAGTGAATGGGGGACATTGTAGAGCGATGCGCGATTGGAATGCGATCAGCGCAGGTGCCTGGCTTTTGTGGTGAGCGGGCTTGCCCCGCGCGGGGCAAGCCCGCTCACCACAGGGTTATTGGTCAGTCTCTGAACATTGCTTGCACTTCAGGTTGGGGTTTTTGGGGCTTGCAGATGCTCGGTCGGGAAAGCCTTGGCATACGCCTGGCAAACCCTCAGCACCTGATGATCAGCAAACCGCGCCGCCACCACATGCAGCCCCACCGGCAACCCGTTCGCCGCCAACCCGCACGGCACCGACGCCGCCGGTTGCTGGGTCAAGTTGAAGGGATAGGTAAACGGCGTCCACTCCATCCATTCCCCAAGGCCCGAACCCGGCGGCACGTTGTGCCCGGCCTCGAACGCGGTGATCGGCATCATCGGCGACACCAGCACATCGTAATGCTCATGGAATGCCGCCATACGCGCCACCAAGGCCGCCCGCGCTTCCAGCGCGGCGCTGTAGTCGCTGAGGCTGATCTGTTCGCCCAGGTGCGCAATGCGCAGCAGGCCCGGGTCCATCAGTTGTCGCTGAGTCTCGCTCAACGGCCCGGCGAGGCGCGCAGCACCGGCAAACCACAGGGTATTGAACACCTCCAGCGGATCACTGAACCCCGGGTCAATCTGTTCAACCTGGGCACCCAGCTGCACCAGGCCTTCGACCGCCTGGGCGACGACCCTGGCCACTTGCGGGTCCACCTTCACGTAGCCAAAGTTCGGACTATAGGCCACCCGCAGGCCTTTCAAGTCAGCCCCGGCCTGCAACCACGGCGTGGTCCGGGGCGCGCCGATCAAGCCGTCCCGCGCGTCCGGCTGCGCGATGGTTTGCAGCATCAGCACCGAGTCTTCCACGGTGCGGGTCATCGGCCCCAGGTGCGACAGAATGGTCATCGAACTGGCCGGCCATTGCGGCACATAACCGAAGGTCGGCTTGATGCCAAAGGTGCCGGTGAAGGCGCAGGGAATCCGGATCGAGCCGCCGGCATCGCTGCCCTGGTGCAGCACCCCCAGGTTCAAGGCCGCGGCCGCACCGGCACCGCCGGACGAGCCGCCCGCCGTCATGCGCGTGTCCCACGGGTTGCGGGTAATGCCATACAGCGGGTTATCGGTGACGCCTTTCCAGCCGAATTCCGGTGTGGTGGTCTTGCCTAGCAGCACCGCGCCGGCCTTGCGCATGAAGGCCGAGAAGGGTGCATCCACGTCCCACCGACCCTCTGCAGATGTGGTGCGCGAGCCCTTGCGCGTCGGCATGCCGATGGTCTGCGTCAGGTCCTTGATGGATGACGGTACACCGTCCAGTGCCCCGCACGGCTGGCCCTTGAGCCAGCGCTGCTCCGAATCACGGGCAGCCTTCAAGGCGCCTTCCGGGTCGACATGGCAGTAGGCGTTGACCGCCGGGTTGTAGCGTTCGATTCGCAGCAGGGCGTCTTCGGTGACTTCTACCGGCGACAGGCGTTTATCCCGGTAGTGCGCCAGCAGTTCAACGGCGGTCAGGTTGGCAATATCCGTCATGCTGCTTTACCTCCTTGTGCCGCGTTGACCATGGCCCGCAGCAGCACTGCGCAGCCCGCCGCCAGGTCATCCGGCGCGGCGTTTTCGATTTCGTTGTGGCTGATGCCGCCTTCGCATGGCACAAAGATCATCCCGGCCGGGCCGAGTTCGGCGACGAAGATCGCGTCGTGCCCGGCGCCGCTGACGATGTCCATGTGGCTCAGGCCCAGGCTGCTTGCGCCGTCGCGTACGGCGTTGACGCAGGCGGGGTGGAAGTCCAGCGGCGGGAAGTCGGCGGTGGGCGTCAGCTCAAAACTCAGGCCGTGTTGCTCGGCGGTGGCTTCGATCACCTGGCGCACTTCATCGACCATGGCGTGCAGCTTGTCGGCGTGCAGGTGGCGCAAGTCGATGGTCATGTGCACCTGGCCGGGAATCACGTTGCGCGAGCCGGGGTGCAAGCTCAGGCAACCGACGGTGCCGCAGGCGTGGGGTTGTTGCGCGTGGGCGATGCGGTTCACCGCGCTGACCACTTGCGCGGCGCCCACCAGGGCGTCCTTGCGCAGGCGCATCGGCGTCGGGCCCGCGTGGGCTTCGACGCCGGTGAGGGTCAGGTCGAACCACTTCTGCCCCAGGCAGCCCATGACCACACCAATGGTAGTGGCCTGGTCTTCCAGTACCGGGCCTTGTTCGATATGCGCCTCGAAATAGGCTCCGACCGGGTGGCCCAGCACGGCGCGTGGTCCGGCGTAGCCGATGCGCTGCAATTCGGCGCCCACCGACAGGCCATGCTCGTCCTGCTTGTCGAGGGTTTCCTGCAAGTCGAACTTACCGGCGAACACCCCGGAACCCATCATGCACGGTGGAAAACGCGAGCCTTCTTCGTTGGTCCACACCACCACTTCGATGGGCGCTTCAGTCTCCATATTCAAATCGTTGAGGGTACGGATCACTTCCAGGCCGGCCATCACGCCATAGCAGCCGTCGAACTTGCCGCCGGTAGGCTGGGTGTCGATATGGCTGCCGGTCATCACGGGCGCCAGTGCCGGATTGCGCCCGGCGCGGCGGGCAAAGATATTGCCGATGGCGTCGACACTGACGCTGCACCCGGCGGCCTCGCACCATTGCACAAACAGGTCGCGGGCCTGGCGGTCGAGGTCGGTGAGGGCCAGGCGGCATACCCCGCCCTTGGGTGTGGCGCCCAGGCGGGCGAGGTCCATCAGCGATTGCCACAGGCGTTCGCGGTTGATCAGCGGGGCATTGCTCTGGAGCGGTTGCGCAAAACTATTCATCAGCAGTCTCCGGTCAGGCACTCAGGGCCAGGTAACGGTTCTTGATCGTCGGGTCGGCGCGGAAGGCTTCGGCACTGCCTTCGTACACCACACGGCCCTGTTCGAGGACGTAATGGCGGTCGGCGAGCTTGTCGCAGACCATCAGGTTCTGTTCCACCAGCAGCACCGGCAGCCCGTCGTCCTTGACCTTGCGCAGGATCTTCACCAACTCGTCGACGATCACCGGCGCGAGGCCTTCGGTGGGTTCGTCGAGGATCAGCAGCTTGGGATCGTTGAGCAGTGCACGGGCGATGGCGAGCATCTGTTGCTCACCGCCAGACAGCGCATGGCCGGCGTTTTTGCGGCGTTCCTTGAGGCGCGGGAACATGCCGTACACGTCGTCCATCTGCCAGCGGCTGGTCTTGCGCACCGCGATGCGCAGGTTTTCCTCAACCGTGAGCAGGCGGAAGATCCCGCGGTTCTCCGGCACCAGCGCCAGGCCCTGGCGGGCGATTTCGAAGATTTTCTGTCCCACCAGCGGCTGGCCGTTGAAGTGGATCTGGCCCTGGCGCGGGCAGATAATCCCGAGGATGCTGCGCAAGGTGGTGGTCTTGCCGGCGCCGTTGCGCCCCAGCAGGGTCACCAGTTCGCCGGGGTTGACGGTCAGGGACACGCCTTCAAGGACGTGGCTCTTGTCGTAGTAGGAATGGATATTGTCGACGGTCAGCATCAGGCGGCTTCTCCCAGGTAGGCGGTGCGCACGCGCTCGTCGGCGCGCACGAATTCCGGTGTGCCTTCCACCAGGATCTGGCCGTGGCTCATCACGGTGATGCGTTGGCTGATGGACATGACGATGCTCATGTTGTGCTCGATCAGCAGCACGGTGTGGTCGCGGCCGAGGTCGCTGATCAGTTGGGTCATGATCGGAATGTCGTCGATGCCCATGCCCGAGGTGGGCTCGTCGAGCATCAGCAGCTTGGGTTTGGAGCAAATCGACATACCGACCTCCAGCACCCGCTGCTGGCCGTGGGACAACTCGCCAGCCAGGGTGTCGGCGCGGGCGGTGAGTTGCAGGCGTTCCAGCACCTGGTCGGCCATCTCCAGGTGCTCGCGCTTGCTGTCGACCCGGCGCCAGAAGTTCAGGGCGCGGGCACCGTCGCGGCCCTGGGCGGCGAGGCGCAGGTTCTCGCGCACGCTGAGGTTCTGGAACAGGCTGGTGAGCTGGAACGAACGGGCCATGCCCAGGCCGACGCGACCGTGGGCCGGTTTGCGCATCAGGTTCTTGCCGTCGAAATGAATCGCCCCGGCGGTGGCCTGGCGTTCGCCGGTCAGGCAGTGGAACAGGCTCGTCTTACCGGCGCCGTTGGGGCCGATGATGGTGTGGATGGTACCGGCTTGCACCTTGAGGTTGACGCCGTTCACCGCGTGGAACGCACCGTAGGCCAGTTCCAGATTCTTGGTTTCCAACAGGATGCTCATGACAGCTTCTCCTTGGTCACAACGTCGGCCTTGCGGCTGCCACGCACACGTTCGAACAGCGTCGACAAGCCACCCCACAAACCACCGCGCATGAAGATCACCACCAGGATCAGAATCACCCCCAGCAGCATCAGCCAGCGCGGCCACAGGTCGGAGAGGAAGTCCCCCAGCAGCACGATGGAACCGGCGCCCAGCAAGGAGCCGAACAGTGAGCCGGTACCGCCGACGATGGTCATGATCAGGATGTTTTCGGACATCGCCAGGTCGATATTCGACAGCGGCACAAAGTGCAGCAGCATCGCGTACAGCGCCCCGGCGATCCCGGTGACGGCGCCGGACAACACGAACACCAGGATCTTGAAGTGGCGGGTGTCGTAGCCGATGGCCGAAGCGCGGGTTTCGTTTTCGCGGATCGCCATCAGCGTGCTGCCGAACGGCGAGGCGATCACCCGGCGCGCCCCGATGAAGATCAGCAGGAACAGCACTGCGACAAATCCGTAGAACGCGCGGGCATCGGTGAGAGACAATAGCACCGTGTCACCGATACGGATTTCCGGACGTGGCACGCTGAGCAAGCCGTTGTCGCCGCCGGTCCAGTCGCTCAGGGTATAGGCGACGAAGTAGGCCATCTGGCTGAAGGCCAGGGTCAGCATCACGAAGTAAATGCCGGTGCGGCGGATCGCCAGGGCACCCACCAGAAACGCCAGGAAACCACCGGCGACGGCGGCGCCCAACAGTGCGCTGAACAGGCCGAGCTGCAGGTGAATCATCAACAGCGCCGCGCAATAGGCGCCGGCCCCGAAGAAGATGCCTTGGCCGAACGACAACAGCCCGGTGTAACCCAGCAACAGGTTGCAGGCGAGGGCGGCCATGGCAAATATCAGAATCTCGGTGGCCAGGGTCGCCGAGGGCAAAATCAACGGTAGGCCGATCAATACCGCCAGCACCAACAGCAGCATGTAGCGCGACTGGGTCTTGGCGAACGGCAGGGGATTTTTCTCGCTCATGTCAGGCTCTCCCGAACAGGCCGTAAGGACGCACCAGGATCACCACGGCCATCGCGCCGTAGATCATCAGGCTCGCGCCCTGGGGCCAGAGTGTGGTCATCAGGCTTTGCACCACGCCGACCAGCAGGCCGCCGACCAGTGCACCGCTGAAGGAACCCATGCCGCCGATCACCACCACCACGAAGGCCACGCCGAGGATTTCCGGGCCAACAAAGGGCTGGGCACCGCGCAACGGGGCAAACAGCACACCGGCGACGCCGGCCAGGGCCACGCCGAGGGCAAACGTCATGGAGAACAGGCGAAAGATGTTGGTGCCCAGCAGGGACACGGTTTCGGTGCTTTCACTGCCGGCCCGCACCAGGGCACCGAAGCGCGTGCGTTCCAGCAGCAGCCACAGGCCAAGGCCGACGAGGCCGGAGAACACGATCAGGAACAGGCGATAGTAGGGATAGACGAAATCGCCCACCACCAGCACCCCGCGCAGCAACTCCGGCACCGCGACGCTTTTGCCCACCGGGCCCCAGATCATCACGCTGGCTTCCTGGATGATCAGGGCTATCCCCAGGGTCACCAGAATCTGGAACATGTGCGGCAAGTGATAAATCCGCTGGATCAATAATCGCTCGATCACCCAGGCCAGCGCGGCCACCACCAGCGGCGCGATCAGCAGCGCCAGCCAGAAGCTGCCGGTGAGACTGACGGCGGTGTAGCAGATGTAGGCGCCCAGTAAAAAGAATGCACCGTGGGCGAAGTTGACGAAGTTCAGCAGGCCGAAAATGATCGTCAAGCCGACCGCGATCAGGAAGTAAATCATCCCAAGGCCCAGGCCGTTGAGAATCTGGAACAGGTAAAGATTAAGCATGCAGGAACCCTCGGCAGGCGGCCGCGTGAGCGGCCCTGCGCTGTGTCACCAGTAGATTTTCAGCAGATCAGCCGAGCACGCAGCCCGTGGCTTCCACCGGCGGGAACGACTGGCCGGCGCTGAGCACCTTGGCCAGGTCGTCCTTGTCGGCCATGTCGCCTGCCGCCTTGCCCACCAGCAGGTAGTAATCCTTGATCACCTGATGGTCGCCGGCGCGGATCGATTCCTTGCCGGTGGGGCCTTCGTAGCTCAGGCCCTGCATGGCCTTGGCCACGGTCGGCCCGTCGAAACTGCCGGTGGAGATGATGGTTTCCAGCATGACCTTGGTGCTGATGTAGTCGGCGGCCAGCGGGTAGGTGGGGTTGATGCCGTACTTGGCCTTGGTCAGTTTCACCAGGTCGCGGTTGAGCGGGGTGTCAACCTGATGCCAGTACTGCGCGCCGAGGTACACGCCTTCCAGTACGTCGCTGCCCAGTTCCTGGAACTGGTCGAGGCCGGCGGACCACACCAGCAGCACTTTCATGCGTTCCTTGATACCGAAGTTCACCGCCTGGCGCAGGGTGTTGGACGACTGGCTGCCGAAGTTCAGCAGCACCAGTACGTCGGGTTTGGCGGCGATGGCATTGGTCAGGTAGCCGGAGAATTCCTGTTCCTGCAGCGAGTGGTAGCTGTTGCCGGCGTGTTCCAGGCCATGTTCGGCCAGGACCGATTTGGCACCTTCGAGCAGGGCTTCGCCGAACACATATTGTGGGGTGATGGTGTACCAGCGCTTGGCGTCCGGCAGCAGCTTGATCAGCGGCACGAGGGTTTCGCGGATCGCGCCGTAGGTGGGGACTGACCAGCGGAAGGTGGCGCTGTTGCAGTCCTTGCCGGTGACCTCGTCGGCGCCCACCGGGGTCATGAACACGCCGCCGGCCTTGCTCACTTCCTTGGCGACGGCGAGTGCCGAAGATGACAGGGTGCAGCCCTGGAAGAAGCGTGCACCGTCCTGCTGGATCGCTTCCTGGACCTTGCGCACCGCCTTGCCGGCGTTGCCTTCGGTGTCGATCACCTTGTAGACCAGCGGGCGACCGAGCAACTCGGGGTGTTGTTCTACCGCGAGGCGTGAACCCATGTCGGCAAATTTGCCATAACTGGCAAAGGCGCCAGACATGGACTTGAGGCCGTAAAAGGTAAAGGGCTCGGCGGCGAATGCCGAGCGCACACCCAGCGGAAGGCTGAGGGCGGCTGCGGCGGTGAGACTGGCTTTCAACAACGTACGACGCTGCATGGGGTGACTCCCTGGATTAGTTATTGGCAGGAGTGGCAATGGCGATACGGTGGAGCACGGCCTGTGGGCAGGCCTTTTATTTGGATTTTTGGGGGTGTCAGTGGTTGTGGTCGAACTCCAGCAGAAAGTGCGGGCTGACTTCACCTTCCAGTGCGGTCATGTGGTGTTCGGCGTCGCACATGTGTTCGTGCATCAGGCTGCGTACGGTGGCTTCATCTTCGGCCCGGAACGCGATCAGCAGTTGCTTGTGGTAGTCGAGGTTGGCGGCGTCGAATTGCTTGCGCTTGGGCTTGTAGGCTTTTTTCAGCACCACCAGGTCGCGCAATAAGTCGTTGAGGAACTGCGCCATGAAACTCAGCAGCGGGTTGGGGCAGGCCTTGGCCAGCAGGTTGTGGAATTCCAGTTCGGCGATGCGTTGTTCGCGTTGGCCGGCTTCGCTGTCTTCGGGTGCGCTGCAAAAATCGACATTGTCCTGGAGGGCGCGGTAGTCGTCTTCGCTCAGGCGGCCCAGCACGGAGACGGCGAGTTCGACTTCGATGACTTTGCGCAGTTGGTAGACCTGTTCGCCGTCCAGGTGCTGGAAGTGCAGGTAGTTGCGCAGGGCGCGGCTGGCGGGTTCGGTGCCGGCCTGGTTGAGGTAGGCGCCGCCGCTGGGGCCGGTGCGGGTGTTGACCAGGCCTTCGACTTCCAGCGCCTTGAGGGCTTCGCGGGCGGAGCCTTTGGAGCACTGGAAGCTTTCCATCAACTCGCGTTCGGTGGGCAAGCGGTCGCCGGGCTTGAGGGCATCGGTGACGATGGAGCGCTTGACCGACTCGACGATCACGTCGGAGAGCTTCTGGCGTTTGCGGCGCAACGGGCGGCTTAGCATGGTGGTTGATTGATCCTATTAATGCGGATTAATAGTACTTAATAGGGGTTTGGGGTGGGGCGTCAACGGAGGGGGTCGCTTTTGGTTTGGATGGGTCGTAAATGGGGTGGGTGTGTATATCCGTTGCTGCGGTCAGGGCTGCTATGGGTTCCGCTCTTACAGCGGCTCACTTTTGAACAGCGCAAAAGTAAGCAAAACGCTCTTGCCCCACCACTCGGCACCTCGCCTAGGCTCGGTGTGCCCTCACTCCGGCTTTGGAGCGTGGGCCGCCGCGATGGGCCATCCTTGGCCCAGCGCGGCTAACCCGGCGTCCTGCCGGGTTACCCACGCTCCAAAGCCTGCGTTCGGCCAGCGTGGTTTAACGGGGCGCCTAAGATCAAGATCAAAAGCAGATCAAGAGCACAGCGGCCTACAGGCCGGCTTGAGTGGTGTGAAGCAAAGGCAAAATCAAAATCAAAATCTACAGCGGGCACGGTCAAATGTGGGAGCTGGCTTGCCTGCGATAGCATCGCCTCGGTGTACCTGAAAAACCGAGGTGTCTGCATCGCAGGCAAGCCAGCTCCCACAGAAAAGCAGAGCCGCAGCAGTTTCAGATTTGGTTTTCGCTTTGGCTTTTGATCTGGCTTCTACCACTCAAGCCGGCCTGTAGGCCGCTGTGCTCTTGCTTTTGATCTTGATCTGACTGCCCCAATAAGCCCGAGGCCGAACGTAGGGATT